>JABFVL010000014.1 GCA_013362805.1 Mycobacteriales bacterium
AATATCCAGCCCAGCTCTCTGGCGGACAACAACAACGTGCCGCTATCGCCCGGGCATTGGCCATGAAACCCAAAGCCATGCTCTTCGACGAGCCCACCAGTGCGCTCGACCCGGAAATGGTGAGTGAAGTCCTGGAAGTCATGACCTCACTCGCTCGAGAGGGCATGACCATGGTGGTCGTGACCCACGAAATGGGATTCGCCAAACGAGCGGCGAACCGTGTCATTTTCATGGCCGACGGCCAAATCGTGGAACAAGCCGCCCCCGGTGAGTTTTTCGACAACCCACAGAGCCCACGCGCTCGAGACTTTCTTTCCAAGATTTTGCACTAGGCGACCAGTTGTCCAGCAGCCGTCAAACATCAGCGGGGGCTGGCTTTAAAAGGAGGAGAAATGCGCATCAAGAACCTGGTGGCGGTCGCCGCGATCGCCGCCCTGGGGCTCGTAGCCGCCGCCTGTGGGGACGACAGCGACGACAGCTCGGACGTGGAAGTGGCGGACAACCCCACTTTCGCCGCCGGCACCACTATGGAGCGGCTCGCCAACGCGGGCACCATCAACATCGGCACTAAAATCGACCAGCCCGGATTCGGGATGAACAACCTCGACGGCAAGCCCGAGGGCTTCGACGTCGAAATCTCGAAGATTATCGCCGGCAAGCTCGGCATCTCGCCCGACAAGATCAATTGGGTAGAAACCCAGTCGGCGGTCCGCGAGGAATACATCGAGCAGGGCAAGGTCGACTTCATTACGGCGACCTACACCATCAACGACAAGCGTAAAGAGCGCGTCGACTTCGCCGGACCTTACTACGAGGCCGGTCAATCACTCATGGTCCGCAAGGGCGACGACTCCATCAAAGGCCCGGAAGCTTTCCGCGCTGGCGATAAGACCGTGTGCTCAGTGACCGGGTCGACCCCAGCTGAAAACATCAAGCAATACCTAGCCAATGAAGCTAGCCAGCTGGTGCTCTTTGACACCTACGACAAGTGCCGCGACGCGCTCCAAAATGAGCAAGTGGACGCGGTAACCACGGACAACGTCATCCTCTTGGGTTACATCTCCAAGGCCGAGGACGCTTTCCAGCTCGCCGGTGACACCTTCACCACCGAGCCTTACGGGGTCGGCTTGAAGAAGGGCGACACCGAATTCCGCAATTTCATCAACGACGTCCTTGAAGAAGCGGCCGAAAGTGGCGCTTACGAAGAGGCATGGAAGAACACGGCAGGCAAGTTCGACTCGAACACGCCAGAACTGCCGCAGATTGACCGTTACTGACACACGCGGGTGGGTGGAACCTCATTGGTTCTACCCACCCGTCTCTTCGGTTAAGGAAGAAGTTGCGTGAATACGATCTCCGAATACTGGGAAACGATCTGGCAGTACCGAGACACTTTCCGGTCTGGTTTTTGGGTCACCCTGCAAATTTGCGTGCTCTCGGCCACCGGTGCGCTGCTCATCGGTTCTTTGGTGGCGATCGCTCGCATCTCCCCCGTGCCCCCGTTGCGTGCCGCCGGCACCGCATATGTCACGATTTTTCGTAACACCCCGCTGACCGTGATCATGTTCTTCGCAGCGTTCGCGCTCCCGGAATTGGGTTCCAACGCAGACTTCCTTCGCATCCCCGGGCTCGACAAAATATTCGGGCGACTAGGCACCGATCTTCCATATTTTCGGTTCGCGGTATTGGCACTAAGCATGTACACCGCCGCGTTCGTGTGTGAAGCCATCAGATCAGGTATCAACGCGGTACCAGCTGGCCAAGCTGAAGCGGCTCGCTCATTGGGTTTGACCTTCATACAAAACCTGCGGCACGTGGTTTTGCCGCAGGCGTGGAAAGCGGCCATTGTGCCGTTGGGCTCAGTGATCATCGCGATGATTAAGAACTCCGCGCTCGCGGGCTTCTTCGGTGTGGTGGGTGACCTTTCCCAAAGCGCCAACAGTTTGACATCAGCGGGCGGTGAGCCGGTCATCCCGATCTTTATTGGCATTTCGATTGGCTATCTGATTTTGACCGTGCCTTTGGGTTTGCTGCTAGACCAGGTTGAGAAGCGACGGGCGGTAACCCGATGAAAAAAGATAAGCCACAAGCCACTGTTCTATATGACGCTCCTGGGCCACGTGCACGCACGATTAACCTGGTCGGCAGCGTTGTTATCGGCATATTGCTGATTTTCCTTGCGTACCAGTTCGTTTACGTTCCTCTTGATGAGAAAGAACAATTCAGCGGGGAACTGTGGGGGCCACTGCTAGATCCATCGAACGAAAACTTCGATCGGGTATGGCGGCGATTGGGCGATGGGCTGGTCAACACGTTGAAAGCCGCCGCGTTGGCCATCGTCGCGTCATTCATCTGCGGCATGGCGCTGGCCGTGTTGCGCATCCAACTCAAGTCCCTCATGACGCGCCGCTTCCTGTCGCTGCACCCCGTGCTTCGCTATACGTTGCGCACTTTGAGCTGGATCTTGAATGGGGTCACGCGGTTCTGCGTCGAGGTTTTCCGTGGACTGCCGGTCATCATCACGATCTTCTTCGTCAGCCGACTCACGCCCGAGATCGCGAACGAGGTTTGGTACAACCCTGTTTCGTATATCCCCGAAGATCCCATGTGGTACGTGGTCATTGGTTTGACGATTTACAACATGGTGGTCATCGCGGAAATTCTCCGCTCGGGCATGGAGGGCTTGCCCGGCGGGCAGAAAGAAGCCGCTTCGAGCCTGGGTCTGTCTTCGTTCCAGACCACGCGACTGATTTTGCTCCCCCAGTCGCTGAAGATCATGCTGCCAGCGTTGATTAGCCAACTTGTCGTAATTTTGAAGGACACCTCACTGGGTGCGCTAATTTCGTACACCGAATTGCTGAACGTCGGCAAGCAAGTGATTGGTGTGCTGGATAATCCCTTGCAGACCTACACGGTTGTCGCAGTTATCTACATCTTGTTGAACTATTCGCTGTCCAAACTCGCCCAGTACGCGCAATACCGGCTTTCCCGGTCCAGAAACCGGCCAAAGAAGCTGCCTAAGGCGCCGCCCACCGTGGCTCCGATGACCTAGCCGATTGACTGAGGTGCCCTTACCCAAGGGCACCTCAGTTTTTTAGTCCCGCTGGACGATCAGATCTTGATATTCCGGGTGCGCGGCCAAATAGCGAAGAACAAATGGGCAGGTGGGGTACACCGTTTTGCCCTGGGCCCGAGCTTCACCCAAGGCGAAAATGGCTAGTTTTTCGGCTAGGCCTTGGCCCCGCATCCTGGCATCCACTTGGGTGTGAAAGAGCTCGATTGTGTGCTCCGAGTCGCGATATTGCAGTTCGCCGAGCATCTCGTCATTGACGGTTATTTCGTATCGCTGCTGGTCAGCGTGGTTAAACACCCGCGAATCCATGCCCATTACCTCCATATTTGCGTAGATAAAGCATAGAAAATGCTCTTATCACACCATATTGTTAACTGGGTACACAGCTGCCTTGCTTCACGACAAGGAGATCACATGACTACCGTTCGCGACGTAATGAGCACCAACGTTCAGTGCGTAAAAGACACGGCCACACTACGTGAGGCGGCCGAACAGATGCGCGACCTCGATGTCGGTGCTCTTCCCATCTGTGGGCGAGACGACAAGCTCGCCGGCATGATCACCGACCGCGATATAGCCGTGCGCTGCGTCGCCGAGGGTCTCGACCCATCAGGCACCCAAGTCGCCAGCTTCGTCAGCGGACGACCCTTCATGGTGGACGCCTCAGACCCGCTCGAAGACGCCGTGGCACTGATGGCCGCGCAACAAATTCGGCGCGTGCTCGTGCTCGAAAACAAAAAGCTTGTCGGCATCATCAGCCAAGCCGACATCGCTCGACACGCCGAACCAGACGCCACAGGCCAGATGGTCTCAGCGATCTCGCAATCGGGCTACGACCTCGCCCGATAGCTACTGCGCCGGCGCCGTAATGATGCACCACACCACTTTCGCGGCGCCGGTGTACTCATCAGGAGAAACCAAACGGCTCCCCCACTGACGACCCAGCTGCTGCACCAAATACAAACCCCGACCAGACTCCTCGCCCGGATTCATCATTCGCAACTGCGGAGCCCTGATCGAATTGTCAACAACTTCGATGCAAATATCGCCAGGCTGCCTAATCAACACCGCCCGCAAAGCCCGGCCAGCATGCAGCGCCGCATTCGTGACCAGCTCACTCAAAATGAGCACCACATCGTCAACGGCCTCCGGAGCGACCCGCCACGTCGCTAATACAGACCGAGCCCAATGGCGTACATGGCGCGTGGGCTCAGTAACCCCACGCAAATCAAGAGCAACCCGTGGATACACGACGGCATGCTGGCCCTTAGTTGGCTGCACCGCGCACTCCCCCCGCACTGTGATTTACGTCAGCCTACGCCGCGCTCACGTTCAGTCCGTCTCGCACAACGAGTAGCGTAAAGACGTGACAAAAACATCGGCTCAGCCAGTGAAAACAAGAATAGTCATCGCTGGCACTGGCTACGTGGGTATGTATACGGCGTGGCGTTTGCAAAAGAAGTTGCGCCGGGCGCTCAAAAAGGGCGAGGTCGAGATTGTTCTCGTTGGCCCTGACTCATACATGACATATCAGCCGCTGCTACCCGAAACCGCTGCCGGTTCCCTAGAGCCCCGACATGTGGTCGTCAACCTGCGGCAACTTCTAGATCGTTGCACATTGATCAACGGTCGCGTCACCTACATATCCAGCAAAGACCATCGCATCAGCTTCACCTCAGCCGCCGGCGAAGACCACACACTGCGCTATGACCATCTCGTCATCGCCTTGGGTGCGATCACCCGCACCTTGCCCATTCCTGGACTCGTCGAACACGGCATCGGCATCAAAACCGTGGGCGAAGCCGTGTGGGTTCGTAACCACGTGCTCGAACAGCTCGACATCGCCGCCGCCACCGAAGACAAAGAAATTCGGAGCCGCGCCCTCAACTTCACCGTTGTTGGTGGTGGATTCGCGGGCATCGAAACCATCGCGGAGATGGAGAACCTGACCCGCTATACCATCCGCAGCTATCCAAACCTGGATCGTTCCATGGTCCGGTGGGTGCTCGTTGAGGCCAGCGGACGCATCTTGCCTGAGGTAGGCCCAGAGCTCGGCAAGCGAACGGTGAACATGCTCCGAGATAAAGGGGTGGAGCTTCACCTGGAGACATTCCTAAACTCAGCCGAAGACGGGCACGTGGTGCTGTCCGATGGAACGGAATACGACACTGGCACCCTGATTTGGACCGCCGGCGTGAAACCAAACCCGGTGCTCGCCAACTCAGATCTGCCGCTGCATGAGCGAGGCCACGTTAAAGCCGGGCTGACCCTGCGGGTGCCGGACACCGACAATGTGTGGGCGGCCGGTGACTGTGCCGCCGTGCCCGACCTCACCCAGCCCGAAAAGATTTGCGTGCCCAACGCACAACACGCCATTCGGCAATCAGCCACCCTTGTTCACAACCTGGTCGCGGTAATGAACGGGAAGAACCCAAAGCCTTACAAGCACAGCTACTTGGGTTCGATCGCCGGGCTAGGCCTGTACAACGGGGTCGCGCAAATCATGGGCATCAAGCTTCGTGGCTTCCCCGCCTGGGTAGCTCACCGTGGCTACCACGGCATGTACATGCCCACGTTTGGCCGCAAGTTCCGGGTCTTTACCGACTGGACATTGGCTTTGTTCGCCCGCCGGGACGTTGTCTCGCTCGGCGAGATCCATGAGCCACGCGCTGACTTCACTCGGGCGGCGAAATCTTAAACCTAGCCCGCTCGTTAGTGAACGTTCCGCGACGGTGAACGAATCACATTCGGTTGGGGGGAGCGGATCGCCCGGATAACTCGATCTGCTCCCCATTCAACTTAGAAACCTGTCGAATTGCGCCTGGTTTCGTAAGTGTTGAAAATGCGTTACCGCTCCTCAGCCCTCAACACGCCACCAGTCAGATGAGAATCAACTCACAAGCAACCGAAGCTTTCGGAAAGACCCGTGCTCCTGCGTAACCTGGATCATGTTGATTTTGCACGTTAGCCCCAGGGAGCAATCGCGTGACTGACTGGCGAGAACGCCACGACGATTTGGCGCGCAGAGTTTGGCTCTCGAACGACGAACGGATTCAATGGGCGCTCTCACTTCGTGATCGTTCGATACAACGTGGAGACGAACATCCGATCAGCGTTCGCTTGCTAGAACGGGGCATCGTTGCCATCCAGCTGGGTTCCAAACCAGATCAGGAGGGCGTGAAGCGAGTCGCTGTCATCGCCGATCAACACGGCGCACCAGAAAAAGATAGCGAACGGTTCGCGCGCGATTTGGCGAACACAATGAGTCGGCCGGGCGCACTACCCGAAAACCTTTCACTGACCGTGTATCCGTGCCTAAATACTCGGGGCTATGCCCTGGGAACTCGCCTTAATGGCGACGTGATCGAGCCCAAAGATACGTTTGTTGGCTGGGAGATCGAAGGTGCAGGACACCCCGAAAAGTTCTACATGTGGACGAAAGACGAGCGCAATCCCGAACTTTCTGGAGTGAACCTCAATGGCGCTTGGGGAAGAGTAGACGTACCTGAGATCGTTGCGGTCAGCGCAGACTTGAGAAATTATGTCGATCCTCAATGGGCTCTTGATGTGCATTCTATGAGTCGCACGCCCAAGGTTGAAACAGCGAACTCGCCCATCGAACTACCGGACATACAAGCAGCTGTCGGGTGGTCCGCGTCTGCGCAAGAACGAGCATCAATTGCGGCTGAGCTCGAGAAAACCCCCAGAGACCGGGAAGCAGCACAATGGATTGCTTCCGCCACAACAAGCAGCGAATGGCATATCAAAGCCGCGAAACGATTGGCAGCGGCCGTCGCTCAATCGGCGCCAGGAGGAGTAACTCAATATCCTCGCGGCATGGGCACGGGGGGAACCTTCCTGAGCTACTGCCCCACCGGTTTTGACGCGGTGCCTCTGCTGATTGAGTTAAACGAGAAATACGCACCCGTTAAAGGGCAACGCTGGCCCAACGCCTCACGTCTCATCGGTCCTACCCTCGAGGCCATAGCAGACGACACCATTTGGGACATCAATCCATCTGACGCTGACAGAATTCCACCTCTCGCATACACATTTGGGCCACGAAAGCCACTATCAGCACGGCAACTACGTCTCGCGTCTGGCAACAAGAAGCCCTATCTCAGCTACTGATCCGCCCCTCACACGGCATGGGCGCTGGCCCGCCAAGAGGCGTGCAGGTTCGCATAAATCGAGCCTTCCTCGGCGACGAGCTCGAGGTGATGCCCGCGCTGCACCAGAGCACCCGCTTCAAACACCAGTACCTCATCGGCTTGTTCGGCCGTGCTGAGTCGGTGCGCGATTGTGACGGTCGTCCGGCCATGGGTGAGCGTGTCCAAGGCGCGGGCTAGCCGCTGTTCCGTTGCTGGGTCAACCGCAGATGTCGCCTCGTCGAGCACAAGAAGCGCTGGGTCCGCCAAATATGCCCGCACAATGGCAACGAGCTGCCGCTCACCCGCCGATAGCGATTCTCCGCGCTCACCTACCTCGGTATACAAACCCGCGGGTAGCCCAGACAGCCAATCGGCCAATCCCAGCACCTCAAATGCGAGTTCAATATCCTCATTGGAGGCGTCTAGTCGACCAAATCGTACATTTTCCAAAATGGTGGCATCGAACAAGAACCCGTCTTGCGGAACCATCACAACAGATTTACGCAGCGAGTTGAATCGAATTTGCTCTAGCGGGACAGCGGACAGGGTGATGCGCCCAGCGCTTGGATCCATCAGCCTGGTCAGCAGCTTCGCAAACGTCGTTTTTCCCGAACCGGTTTGTCCGACGATAGCCACCCGGGAACCCGCTGCCACGTTCACCGTCACATCAGTGAGAACGGGCCGGCCCGAAACGTATTCAAAAGACACATCGGCGAACTCAGCGCGCACCGGCCCAGGCGGCAGATCTTGCCCAGTTTCCCCCGGATCTACCACGTCAGGTTCCATGTCCATGATTTCCAGCACCCGACGGTACCCGGCCGCCGCGTTTTGCGCTTCGTTCAGGACTTCTGTCGCCAGCTGCACCGGCGCGACGAACAAAGTGACAAGGAACAAGAACGCGGTGAACTCACCCAAAGTCAGCTTTCCGCCCACCCCGAGCAACACACCCGCCACCACAATCGCCACCATCGCCACACCGGCGGCAAGCTCGCCAGCCGAGAAAGCGAACACTCCGAGCCGCTGGGTTCGAATCTGTGACTGTTGCACCTTCCTCACGGTCTTGTCGATCGTCGCCCCAACCTGCTCGGTGACTCCATAGGACCGCACGACCGGACCACCGATAACCGCCTCGGAGACAGCACCCAGCATGTCACCGGTCTCCTTGCGGACTTCCAGCGATGAAGCCGCCAGCGGCCGCAAAATGCGGGGCAAAATCCAGATAAGCGGGGCGAAGGCCGCCAGCACCAGCAACGTCAAAACCGGCGAATACCAGGCCATCGCAATAGTCGCCAACACCAACTGGGCGACACTGATGAGCAGAAACACCCCGTTGTTCTGCAAAAATTGGCTCACCGTGTCGACATCGCCAGTGACTCGAGAAACAAGCGAGCCGCGTTGTTGTTCTTGTTGGTGCCTCATCGACAAATCATGAATTCGCCGGAAAGCCATAGCGCGCAACTTGGCAAGTGAGCCTTCGGCGACTTTCACCAACTGCACACTCATCGCATACGCGGCAACAAGCGTGGCCACGATAGCTACAGCCGCCGCGGCGGCGTATCCAGCGGCTTGGGAAACATCGTCGGCGCCATCGTCCAACACCAATTGAACGACCACGGGAACAGCGACCCGACCCAAGGTGGCGATGAGCGCCAAAATCACAGCGACGCTGAGCCCTTTTGCTAGACCCGGGGTGAGCGCCATGCCACGTTTCAAACTTTGCCACGTGCTCATGAGGGCGCCTCCGCCATGTTCGTTTCGTAGGCGGTGACCACCGCTGCGTACCCTGGCACAGTGGCCAGCAATTCGTCGTGGCTGCCTTGGGCGAGGATCCGCCCCTCTTCCAAATAAGCGACTTCGTCGGCCAAACTGATGCTGGCTCGGCGGTATGCCACCAATACGACCGTGGTTTCGCTGACCCCAGATCGCAAACCTTTGAGAATCGCACGCTCCACCTTGGGGTCAACGGCGGACGTCGCATCGTCGAGCAGCAACAAGGCCGGGCGGCGCACGAGGGCGCGAGCCAAGGCGAGGCGCTGTCGTTGCCCACCGGACAGACTTACGCCGCGCTCACCAAGCCTGGTATTCAACCCATCTGGAAGAGCCTGCACAAATTCGGCGGCATGCGCCAGCTCCAAAGCCCGCCAAATCTCGTCTTCTGAGAAGGAGCCGTACAGCGTGATGTTTTGCGCCACGGTGTCATCGAAAAGGAATGTGGACTGGCCCACCCACGCCACCCGCTCAGAAAGCGAAGCGGGCTCGATGTCACCGAGCGGCACATTGTCCAGCTGAATCTCACCTCGCTGCGGTTTCAGCAGGTTAATCAGCGACTGCACAAGTGTGGTTTTACCTGATCCAGTCGCACCGACCAAAGCAATCGTCTTACCGGCGGGAATCGCCACATTCACATCGCGCAGCACTGGTTGTTGGCCGTCATAACTCAGCACCAAATCTTTGACATCCACTCGAATGGGCTGGCCGTTGTTAGCCAGTGGAGTCGTTCCCGGCGCTGGCCCCTCGGAGGCGTCTAGTACTCCACGTATCCGCTCCCACCCGGCAATGCTGCGTGGGAGCTCACCGAGCACCCAGCCAAAGGAACGAAGTGGAAACGCCACAGCGGTCAACAGGTAGGCCACGGTGACTAGATCAGCGATGGTGACCGCTCCAGATTGGAGTCTGACTACGCCCACGAATAGGGCAGCAACGGTGGCAAGTGCCGGCAAGGCGTCCATCGCGGGGTTGAACAAACCACGAATACGACCGACCGAGACTTGGGCGTCGCGCAATTGGTTCACTTTGGTTTCAAAGCGAACGGATTCGTGTTCACCCCGGCCCAGTGCTTTGACAATGAGCGCGCCGTCGAAGCTTTCATGCGCTACGGCGGAAACTTCACCACGGAGTTTTTGGGCGGTCCGGGTGCGTGGAGTCAGCACCGAGGAATACAGCATGTTCATAAAGAAGATGAGCGGGAAGAGCGCAAGCCCAAATAGTGCGAGCGCCCAGTCAGTAACGAATAGGGCGACAATAGCCACGACAACCATCGCCACCGTGCCCACCGCGAACGGCAAAGGCATGATGATGAACCAGGCGGCTTCGACATCGGAGTTCGCGACGGACAGCAGGTCACCGGTGGGCCGCCCCTGGGCGGGTAGCCGAACTAGTTTGTTGGCGACGCGGCGGCGATATCGAGCGAATTGCCGGAAGGCCATCACTCCGCCGGCCAGACGCCGACCCAAGATTCCGATGATCTTGAGGATTGATATCGCCAGCACCACAAGCCCCGCCGATACCAACGCGGCGACATCTACCTCATCGCGTTTCAGGGCTGGCTGCACCACATGTTCGGTAATCGCGCCGAAAGCGTAAGCGGTGCCTACGGTTACCAAGCTGAAGAGCACACTTCCGGCTACGGCGAGCGAGAAAATGCGCGGCTCATCGGCAATCGCGCGGCCCATTAACCGCATGCCTCGGCTCGTAATATTCGACGACTCCACGTCTTACCCCAAGCGTGAACGCCACTCTCGTATTCCCACGAGCGAAGAATTACACCGTGATTATCGGCCGAACTTTGCGACATAACGGCGTTGCCAGGGCGTTTCGACCGCGTGCCGTGAATAGTGCTGCCGAACATAGGAAACTGCATTACGCGCCGGAACCCCGTCAAGCACCGCGAGGCAAGCCAGCGCGGTTCCCGTGCGCCCCCTGCCACCGCCACAGGCGATCTCGACCCGTTCCCGATCACTGCGCTCCCAGGTCTCCCGGAAAGCGTCCACCGCGTCGTCACGATGGGTTGGCAGCCAAAAATCTGGCCACCGCAACCACCGCACCCGCCAGGACACCTCAGGTGGTTGACGACCCAACAGATACAACGCAAAAGTGGGATCAGGCCCCGGCGGCGCCTCTTTGCGCAGCCCCCGGCCTCGCACCAGCCGCCCCGACGGTAACCGCAACACCCCAACATCATCGGCATTCCACATCACAGACATAGCCCCGAGCCTAACTACACGTGCACACCGAATGTGCCCAATGCGGCGGGGCACTCACCTGAACGCGAAGCTTTGTTATCGTGAGGCCTCATGACTCGCTTTGCTCAGGACGAACGCCACGCACTGGCCCGGCTGATGCTCGACGTCGGGTCTTTCGCCCCCACTCTTTGTCAAGGCTGGACCACTCACGACCTGGCCGCGCACCTGGTAGCCAGGGAACGTCGGCTCGATGCCGCACCTGGCTTGATGTTCGAAAACGCGTCCGGGTGGACCGAACATGTGCGTGAAAAATACAAAGCGCGCTACGACTACGAGCAGCTCGTCGAAATGGTGCGCAAAGGTCCACCATTGTGGAGTCCAATGCGCATTCCTCGCGTAGACGAAGTGGTCAACCATATTGAATTCTTCGTGCACCACGAAGACGTGCGCCGCGCCGGATCTACTTGGGCACCACGCGATCTCACGGGCGAGCAAGAAGCTGTTTTGTGGAGTGGCCTGCGACGCATGGCCCCGCGGCTGGTGCGAAATGCCCGAAGTGGTGTGATGTTGGAAGCTTTGGGAGTAGATCAACTCGTGATCAGCGACGTGCCTGAAACAACGCCACTCGCCGCGAACGAGTTCGTGGCCAAAGCCGGACAACCCGAGGTCACCGTTCGTGGCTTGCCCAGCGAACTACTGCTGTTTTGTTACGGACGAACCGGGGCCACCCGCGTTCAGCTGCGCGGCGACGCCACCGCGGCCGAGCTGCTACCGAAATCCGGTTTGGGTCTTTGAACACCGCACCCGCTAATGCGACGAACATCGTCGCGGCATTGAATGGAGAGTAATGGCTTTTTACGGCGCGCCAGCCGCGGTTATCGGACACCGCGGGTCGGGGAAAACCGACATTTGGGGAGATCGTAAACCCCTGGAAAACACCGCCGAATCATTGATTCTCGCGGTAAAAGAGGGCGCCGATGGAGTCGAAATCGATGTGCAGCGCACCGCCGATGACGCGCTCGTGGTTTATCACAACGCTCGCACCCCCGACGATCGGCGCATATATGACGTCACATTCGCGGAGCTTTCCGAGCGATACGCGATCGCATCATTGAACAACATCATGGCCGCGGTACCCGCCCCCACCGCCGTAAACATCGAGATAAAAACTGGTTACGACGCCGAGGAAACCGTGCTGGAACACGAGGTAGCCGAGCTCGTTCTGGACTACCTCGCTCGAGCGAAACTCACCCAGCCCATTGTCGTCTCCTGCTTTGACCCCACGATCGTGAAAAAGTTCGCCGCCACTGAGCACGTTGTTGGCCTGCTGGTCGCCCCAGTGGACGTACGAACTCGAGAACCCATGCGGCTGCATGACGCCGCGTCGTGGGCAAGCGAACTGGGCGCCCAGCTGTTGCACGCGCACACCGAACAGTTCCCACTGGCCGACGAACTGGCTCTAGAACGCAGCATCGCCGATGTGCATGGGGCGGGCTTGGAACTGCTGGTGTGGTGCCCAAAACCTAAACACGCTGTGCACCTCTTGAACGCAGGTGCCGACGCGGTATGTGTGAACTATGTGGCTGAAACCGTGGCTGGGCGAGGGCGCTAATCGTTCACCGCGCGCAGCGCCTCAGGCAACGTGAACGCGCCGGCGTACAAGGCCTTGCCCACAATCGCGCCTTCCACTCCGAGGGTGTGAAGCTGGGCAAGGGTGCGCAGGTCGTCGAGGGTGGCAACACCACCACTGGCGATGATCGGACGATCCGTTGCTTCACAGACGCGGCGCAGCAACTCAACGTTCGGCCCGGTGAGGGCGCCATCACGATCCACATCGGTGAGAATGTATCGAGCGCACCCGGCATCATCAAGCCACTTGAGCGTTTCGAAAAGTTCACCGCCAATGCTCGTGCCGCCACGAGGCGCCAATGTGGTGCCTTTGACATCGAGGGCGACCGCGATACGGTCGCCGTGCTGGGCGATGACTTTCTCACACCATTGACGGTCGCCGAGAGCAGCGGTGCTGAGATTGATGCGAGCGCAGCTGGTGCGCAATGCCGAATCTAGCGTGGCTTGGTTTTGAATTCCGCCAGACAATTCGACTTTCGCGTGCAGCTGGGTGATCACGTCGGCGAGCAAAGGCGCGTTGTCACCCCGTCCAAAAGCCAAGTCCAGGTCGACGAGGTGTACCCAGTCCGCTCCGTCGTTTTGCCAGTTCCGGGCGGCTTCGAGCGGATCTCCGTAACTGGTTCCCGAGCCCGCTTCTCCACGAACTAGGCGCACGGATTGCCCGCCAGCCACATCGACGGCGGGCAACAAGGTCAACGACATCGCAACTCCTGGGCTTAGAACGCTCCGGGCCGAACTATCGGCAAAGCGTGTGGATCAGCCTAGCAATATCGTTTACGTGGCTGGTTGGGCTAAGCGCTCGACTCGAACGGCGTCGCGCAGCGCCCGCCCGACCGCGCAAAATTGGGCTTGGGCGATGTGGTGCGTGTCGCGCCCAGCCTGAACGTTGACGTGGAGCGCCACTTGAGCGTGGCGAACAAATGATTCCCATACGTGACGCACGAGGGTGCCCGGGAAGTTCCCGCCCATGACAACGCATTCCATGACGGCTGGCTCGGTGTGCACCAAGTATGGGCGTCCGGCGACATCGAGGGCGACTTGGACGAGCGCCTCGTCTACTGGAACGAGCGCACTGCCGAATCGCCGCATGTTGACGGTCCCGGCGAGCGCGTCACGAAATGCCTCACCGAGCGCCACGGCGGTTTCTTGCACACTGTGGTGGGCATCAATTCGCAGATCTCCCACCGTGTGAACCGTGAGATCGAACCCGGCGTGCCGCCCTAGCTGGTGCAGCATGTGGTCGAAGAATCCGACACCGGTTTCGACATCGACGATGCCCGAGCCATCGAGGGCGAGTTCGACGAGTGTTTTCGTTTCGCCGGTGGCTCGTTCCACTCGCGCGGTTCTGGTTATTTCCCCTGAGTCATCCAATGACGAACCTGCGTAGCCGTCATATACCGGATCTGGGGCGGCGCGCCGCCCGCTTCGCATTCGGCTTTGTTCCATAAGAATCGTGCCGGTACCGCAGCGCCGAAGCGGGCTGATTCTCCGCCTCGGCGAGGGTAACCAGATGGTCAGCCACGGCCACCGGCGCCTCCTCCAATACGTTCAACGATCTACTCATCACAAGGCAACGAGCGGGTTTTGAGTAGTGAAAGGCTAGATGTCGCCGATGTTGGCAAATGGGCGATATAAGCTAACTAATCGGCCTAGGCCGATTAGTTCGTTATTCGAGTATCCCGTGGATACAAATCCGGATCACGGCTCCAAGCCGCACACAACAAGTATGCGATCACCGACAAAAGGACCGGGATGAGCATCAATCCTGGCAACCGCAGCTCAATCACCATCCAACTAGTTGTGCCCCCATCAGCGGTCTGTTGAATAAGCTCAGAAACCCGCTCATCGGAAGGGTTAAACAGCTCCCCCAGCTTCCAGGCAATGAGATAACAGCTCAACAAACCGCCAGCCAGAGCAACGAGCATCGCGGGCCCACGCCAGCGTCGAGCGAACCACCACACCGTAGGCGTTACCACCGCCGCTACCGCGAAAGCTGCCACCAAAAAAGCCATATCCGAACTGAAATAAGGCTCCTGGCTCGGATCGAGCATGTCGACCGACTCGGCGGTCACCTGTACTTCGGTGGTGGGGGCGAACAGATACCACAGCAGAGCCATCGGCGCCCCGCACGCGGCAATCAGCAGAAAAACCACAGTGGCGGCCCGGCCATCAGCCGCGGTAAAAGCTGGCCGCACTGGGCCCGGTGGAAGTTCCTCCACACTCGCTGGAATGTCGCTGCTCATCCTCCAACACTCGCAGGACCCAGCAAGGCTTTAAGGTCAGCCATCAGCGCGGGAGTCGCATCGACTCGAAGCTCATCCCCCAAGCGCATCACCGTAGTGCGCTTGCCCTCCGTCAGCTTGACGTGCACATCTGTCCCTCCCGGGTGAGTGGCGAGCACATCTCGCATCTTCTCCACCAGGCCAGGTGTGCATCGGTTCGTGGCCACCGACACGACCACCGCTTTTGCGGCTGGCGCACCCAAATCGGGGATCGACAGGTCAAGGGCGATCAAGCGAGGAGTGTCCTCACGCTTATCCACTCGAGCTTTGACCACAACGATCGCGTCGGGAACCACATATTCCCCGACCAGTTCGTACGTGTTTGGGAAGGCGAGCACCTCAACCGAACCATCAAGGTCTTCCAGCTGGGCCATCGCCCACACCTTGCCCTGCTTGGTGACCTTGCGGGTGACGCTCGCGAAAATGCCCGCCACCGTCACGGTTTTGCCGTCTTCTATCCCACCATCGGCTAGTCGAGACAGCGGCGTATCCGCGACACTTGCCAGCACATGCTCCACTCCCAACAGCGGGTGATCGGAGACATATAGCCCCAACATTTCTCGCTCAAAAGTAAGTAGTTCTTTTTTCTCCCACTCCCCCGGCGGGATAGCCGTCGTGACGCTGGACGTCAGGTCGGCACCACTGTCAGTGAGGCCACCGAAGAGGTCAAATTGCCCGACCGCTTCATTGCGCTTGGTGTGCATATAAGCGTCAATGGCTTCGGCGTGAATAGTAAGAAGCCCTTTGCGCATATGACCGAGTGAGTCGAAAGCACCGGCTTTAATGAGCGATTCCACAGTTCGCTTGTTACACGCGACAGCATCTATTTTGGACAGGAAGTCGTGGAAGTCAGTGAACCTGCCTTTTTCTTCACGAGCTCGGGCGATGGACGCGACCACGTTGGCACCCACGTTACGAACCGCGCCGAGCCCAAAGCGGATATCCGTGCCTCGTGGGGTGAAGTTCGCGTCTGATTCATTCACATCCGGCGGCAACACCTTAATGCCCATGCGTCGGCATTCACCGAGGTAGATCGCGATTTTGTCCTTGTCGTCGCGGCAGCTGGTGAGCAGGCCAGCCATGTATTCAGCCGGGTAGTTCGCCTTTAGATATGCCGTCCAGTAGGACACCAACCCGTAGCCGGCGCTGTGCGCCTTGTTGAACGCGTAGTCCGAGAAGGGAACGAGAATTTCCCACAAAGTTTTAATGGCTTCGGGAGAGAACCTCTCGCTCATTCCAGCCGAGAAAGGTTCAAATTCTTTGTCTAGAATCTCTTTTTTCTTCTTACCCATCGCCCGGCGCAACAGGTCGGCTTGCCCAAGTGTGTATCCGGCCAATTGCTGGGCGATCGCCATAACTTGTTCTTGATAGACAATCAGGCCATAGGTGTCGCTGAGAATTTCTGCGAGCGCGTCTTCGAGGTCCGGATGGATCGGCGTGATTTTCTGACGCCCGTTTTTACGGTCGGCGTAGTCGTTGTGTGCGTTCGCACCCATCGGGCCCGGGCGGTACAAAGCGATGACAGCGGAAATGTCTTCGAAGTTGTCTGGCCGCATTGAGCGCAACAACGAGCGCATCGGCCCACCATCGAGCTGGAACACCCCGAGGGTGTCTCCGCGCGCGAGCAGTTCGTACGCCGCTTTGTTGTCCAGCGGCAACTCTTCGAGCACCACATCTTCGTCACGGTTCGCTTTGATGTTCAGCAAACAGTCGTCCAACACGGTGAGGTTGCGCAGCCCCAAAAAGTCCATCTTCAACAAGCCCATGGACTCACAAGCGCCCATGTCGAACTGTGTGATGATCGCGCCGTCTTGTTCCCGTTTGTGCACCGGGATTACGTCAAGCAGCGGCTCAGCCGACAGGATCACACCAGCGGCGTGCACACCTGACTGACGGATCAGCCCCTCAAGGCCACGGGCGGTGTCGACAACTTTGCGGGCGTCGGCATCTTCTTCATAGATCTGCCGGAATTCGACGGCTTCTTTGTAGCGAGGATGGGAAGAATCGAAAATGCCCGATAGCGGAATGTCTTTGCCCATTACCGCTGGTGGCATCGCTTTGGTGATGCGATCACCTACCGCGTATGGGTAGCCGAGTACACGGGCCGAGTCTTTCACCGCGGCTTTGGCTTTAATCGTGCCGTAGGTGATGATCTGCGCGACGCGCTCTTCGCCATATTTCTCGGTGGCGTAGCGAATCATGTCGCCGCGCCTACGCTCGTCAAAGTCCATGTCGATGTCGGGCATGCTGATGCGGTCGGGGTTCAAGAACCGCTCGAACAGCAGACCATGGGCCATCGGGTCCAGCTCGGTGATACCTAGTGCCCAAGCGATCACCGCGCCCGCCGCTGACCCACGGCCGGGCCCAACCCGAATGCCAACCTCATGGGCGTGACGCACCAGGTCGGCGGTCACCAAGAAGTAGCCGGGGAAACCCATCTGACAGACCACATCAATTTCGTAGTCGGCCTGCTTGGTGTGCTCCGGGGGGACGCCTTGCGGGAAACGCTTTTCTAGTCCTCGGTGTACTTCTTTACGAAGGTAAGTTTCTTCAGTTTCACCTTCTGGCACGTCAACGCGAGGCATGAGGTCTCGCTTCGCGAAGACCTCGGCATAACTTTCGACTCGCTCGGCGATGAGCAAGGTCGAGTCGCAGCCCTCTTGCCATTCCTCATCGGTGTAAATGCCCCGCATATCAGCGGGAGATTTGAGGTAGTAGCCAGAGCCGTCAAACTTGAAGCGGTTGGGGTCGCTGAGGTTCGAGCCCGTTTGCACGCACAGCAGCGCCTCATGTGAAGTGGCGTCGGCTTCGTGGGTGTAGTGGAGGTCGTTGGTGACCACATAGCGCAGGTTGAGTTTGTTGCGGATTTCCCGCAGACCGTCTCGTACACGCTGCTCAATTTCGAGCCCATGGTCCATCAGCTCGACAAAATAGTTCTCGGGGCCGAAAATGTCGCGGTAGGCCGCCGCGGCCTCCAACGCTTTGTCGGGTTGACCGAGACGCAAGCGGGTTTGCACTTCGCCGGAGGGGCAGCCAGTGGTCGCGGTGATGCCCGCGGCATGTTCGGCGATCAGTTCCCGGTCCATGCGGGGTTTACGCAGGTAGCCTTCAAGCGAGGCGCGACTGCTGAGCCGAAACAGGTTGCGGAGACCTTCGGGGGTGCGGGCCAGCAAAGTTTTGTGCGTGTAGGCGCCCGCACCAGAAATGTCATCACGCTTTTGGGAAGGGTCCCCCCATTTCACGGGCTGTTTGTGAAATCGACTTTCTGGAGCCACATAGGCTTCGATGCCGATGATGGGGGTAACCCCGGCCTTGGTGGCTTTGCCGTGAAAATCGTAGGCGCCATAAAGGTTGCCGTGGTCGGTCATCGCTACCGCTGGCATGCCCATGCGGTCGGTTTCGGCGAACAGATCTTTCAACCGAGCCGCGCCGTCGAGCATGGAATATTCGGTATGCACGTGCAGGTGAACAAATGAATCCTGCGCCGTTGCCACCGCTACACCTCCGCTGCTGAGCTTGCCGAAGCCAGCCTAAAGGGCGCCGCCCACCGGCCGCATTGGGGCACGCCCAGCAAAGGTACGCATCACGTTTTCTTGTTCTTGAGTGTTCAGTGTGTGACCGCCGCACAACAAATTCGCGATGGCTCTACGATGCTGAGGGCGGTCGATGAGCGACATTCCCGAAATATGACGGTGGAGACAGCGTGACAGTGGACAGCGGTAAACCGGACCAACCCGAAAAGCTCACCACGCCAACGCCACACAACCTGCCACCCGACGAAGGTTACGAGCAATCGCTTGGCAATCGCCAAGTGCAAATGATCGCGATGGGCGGAGCAATCGGTGTCGGATTGTTCCTCGGCGCCGGCGGGCGTCTTCAAGCGGCCGGCCCAGCGCTCATCCTGTCGTATAGCTTGGCGGGCATCGCCGCCTTCTTTGTGATGCGCGCGCTTGGCGAACTCGTTCTCTACCGCCCCACCTCCGGCAGCTTCGTGGACTACGCGCACGAATTCATCGGCCCATGGGCCAGCTTTGCTAGCGGCTGGATGTACTGGCTTAACTGGGCGATGACTGGCATCGCCGAGCTCACCGCCATCGCGCTTTATATGCATCGCTGGCTACCCGATGTGCCCCAATGGGCCACGGCACTCGTCGCGCTATTTATCGTCGTCGCCGTTAACTTGATATCGGTCAAGCTGTTCGGCGAACTCGAGTTTTGGTTCGCGCTCATCAAAATCACCGCGCTGGTGACATTCCTGTTCGTTGGACTATCCCTGGTCGTTACCGCCACCAACATTGGCAGCGACCCAGCCAGCCCCGCCAACCTCACCGCACACGGCGGATTCTTCCCCGAAGGATTCCCCATTGTGCTGATGAGTTTGCAGGCCGTCATCTTCGCTTACTCCGCGATTGAAATCGTGGGCATCACCGCCGGTGAAACCAAAAACCCTCGCAAAGTGCTACCCAAGGCGATCAACGGCGTGGTGTGGCGCATCGCGATTTTCTACGTAGGTTCAGTGATCTTGCTGTGCATGCTGATGCCGTGGACCGCGTACAAAGAAGATGAAAGCCCCTTTGTCACGGTGTTCAGCGCGCTCGGTGTGCCGGGCATCGGCGATGTCATGAATCTGATCGTGCTCACCGCCGCCATGTCTTCTTGCAACTCGGGGCTCTACTCCACTGGTCGCATCCTGCGCTCGATGGCACGCAAAGGTGAAGCTCCGGCGATCACTGGAAAGTTGAACTCCAACAAAGTTCCCTACGGCGGGATTCTCTTCACCGCCAGCGCATACGTTGCCGGGGTGGTCTTGAACTATGTCGTGCCCCAAAAGGCCTTCGACATCGCCACCGCTATCGCCTCGCTCGGCGTTATCACTACCTGGGCTGTGCTCGTTATTTGCCAAATGCAGCTGCGCAAATCCGCTTTGCGCGGCGAACTTGAACGTCCCGATTTCCGCATGCCCGGCGCGCCCGTGACGGGCTGGCTCACTCTTGGGTTTCTCGCGCTGATCCCGATTTTGATGGCCTTCGCCGACATCGAACAACAAATCGCAGTTGCGTCCATCCCCGCAATTGCTGGTGCTATCGCATTGGGCTGGCGGTACGTCACCAACAAACGACAACGAACAGCCAGTTAACTTCAACTGGGACGAGCTCTCAGCGGCCTAGTTTCTCGAGCAGGTCCGCTCGGGAGTTGTGACTGTGCCGAACTCGCATGACGACTCGCCGACATAATCATGGGCAATAGTTCGAGAATCGCGGACGCGCGCTGCGGCCATTTCCATCGGTTCGCCCAATCCTGTTCTCGTATCGCATCACTTTCCGTAACGGTGAGCGCTTCGCGCAACGACGCCGGATAGGAAGCGGTTATCTGAGGATCAGCCCGGGCTATTCGACCAACAGCATTGCTTGCCTGCTGGTCATTTCCAGGCACAACAACGATTGGCCGCCCCGGAAATATGTCTCGAACACGTTCTAAAGCCTCAGCAAGTTGTGCATCGACACCTGCCCTGTATGAAAGACCAGGACCGTCACCCGGACGATAGTACGGCGCCTCGCTGAATCCACACTCAACCACATCAGCCGTCGTGCCGGATAGGAATTCAACGGCCGCATGGTCAAGACTTCCGAAGTCGGATGATTTACCCCCTCGGGCTACAACAATGACCGGTAGGGGCGAATCCGCAGCGAATTCAGCTTCCTCACTACGAGCCTTCCAAACTCGAGAAAAAGATCCGTTATATATCCCAGTCGCGGATTTCCCTAGGTACAGCAGGCGTGATTCATGAGAATCGATTGTGGGCGGTTCGGACAGAGCTCTCATTGCCTCAGCTAGCCTGACCTCCGCCCGCAGGTTCTTCGTCGAAGGTTCAACCTTCGGAGCAACATGGCCATAGGTGGTATTTAACTCCGACAGCCGCTGCTTGTGCCTGTCCCGAAAATCGGGTTGCGCCTCAGGCATTGCGGCGAGCGCCGTGAGCGACTGGTGCTCAAGGCGAATAATCGCCGCTCGATGAACCCGATCGGCAAGATCAATAGGGACGCCATCAGGCATGATCGGCAAGCTGTGCAGCCAAGCCATTGCTTGGCGTTCGCTGAGTCCGTCGCATATTCCCCGGACAACGGGTGGAAGGTTTTCACTAACCACCGAAATGTACTGGGGCAAATCTTCCGGCGATCCGACCAAGTCACGTTCGATATTCGCCGCTCGCCTACGCGCCTGTTCCGCGATTTGCTCGGGTGTCTCAATCGATGGCTCTTCCTCCCCTTGAGTTCCTTTAGCCAAATCAACTACAGCAAGCGGGGAATGACTATCCGTCTTAAGTTCACGGGCCAACTGTGAGGTACCAAGTGTGAGCCGGATCGCTTGATCATCACGCACCCATAAATCGTTAAGAACCGCATGCGCGTATGGCGGCGCTAAAGCCCCGGGGTGTACTCCCACCGTGCCAAACAGCCGGACGAAATTAGCGGCACGCCAGGTGGCGCCAGTTGGGTCTACGGCAGAGGCAAGGGGCAGAACCTCAACTACCAGTCTTTCGGGGGCCTCGGCGTTCTCACGGGCCATCACGCGTGAAGTGTTGTCACTAGCTTGTAAGAAATTCGCGCTCTCAGCGGGAGTGTCCGCCGCGTCACGGACCACGATGACCGCGCTTTCCCGATTGATGGCACGGAGATCAGGATTTGGCCACTCATGATCCATCGGGACTACCCAGTCGACATTCAACGGAACCCAATGCGCGACAGCGATATGTCCATTGTGTGCGGCGATAATCCCGAGGCCAGGACGCCGTGGGCTTAATGTCGCGGCCAGTTGGCCCGCCCGTGCGGTCAGCACTTGAACGTTAGCGTCGCTCATCATCATGCCGCTCTCGCCAGTCCAACGCACGCCTCGCGGCCGGTGGGTCCCCAGGTCATCGTAAATTTGCTGCAGCTCAGGCTCGATGGAAGCATCTTGGTTCCGCAGCTGATCTATCGTGCGCACGAACGCCTCGCTCAGAACAGCGCGTATTGAAGGTTCAGCCACCCCCGGGGGAACACCGGGCAGCGCGGCTACGGTCTCAGGGCTTAAATTCGCCAACGCCTCGGCGAATTGTTGAATCCGCTCAGCCGTTTTACTTTCATAGCTGTCCCTGACAAGCCAGGAAAATATTAGGCCCGCGTTATATATGGCCGCTTTGGGAGTTTCCTCCCGGCGAGCAAGTGTCAGAAATACTTCAGCTGCCTGTTCTGGGAGCTGAGGAGCAATGGCACGCATATGCTCAGCCCCATCTGAATGAGCGGCTCTATCTCCTCGCGAAAACCGGACGCCGCCCTCAGTATCTGGTAGGCGGAACCCCAGTTCACTTGCTAATTGCCGATACGTGAGCCCCACTGCCACTGCCATTCGAGCCCCCTATTGACATCCGCTCGCTGTTGACAGCGAGCGGATAGTAGCCGCGAAGAACACACTAATGCCACCACGAGTGCTAAGAGGATTCACGCGTAATGATTTCCAGTGAATGCGCGAGGTCTTGGGGGTATGGCGCTTCAAAGCTCACCCATTCGCCGGTGTCTGGGTGAGCGAATCCCAACGTGCGAGCGTGCAGCCACTGTCGGGTTAGACCAACACGTTTGGCCAAAGTGGGATCAGCGCCGTAGGTGATGTCACCAACGCATGGGTGGCGAATCGCTGAGAAATGCACTCGGATTTGGTGCGTGCGTCCTGTTTCAAGCTTGATTGCCAATAGGCTGGCGGCTCGGAACGCTTCGAGTGTTTCGTAGTGGGTAATGCTGTCCCGTCCACCGGCCATCACCGCGAATTTCCAGTCTTGGGAACGGTGTCGGTCGATGGGGGCGTCGATGGTGCCGCGCGACGGGTCGGGGTGGCCCTGCACGAGCGCGTGATAGCCCTTTTCAACGGTGCGTTCCTTGAAGGCCCGTTTCAGAACTGTGTAGGCGTTTTCGCTTTTGGCCACGACCATGAGGCCAGTGGTGCCCACGTCAAGCCGATGAACCACGCCTTGTCGCTCGGCGGCTCCACTAGTAGAAATGCGGTGTCCCATCGCGGCCAACCCACCGATGACAGTCGGTCCAGTCCAGCCCGGGCTTGGGTGTGCGGCCACCCCAACGGGCTTATTCACCACGATGATCGAATCGTCGTGATACACCACTTCAAGACCCTCGACCGGTTCGGCGATGACGCTGGGAGGGGCGGGCGGCGCCGGAAGCGTGATTTCCAGCCAGGCGCCAGCGGTCGCTTTTGTCGATTTCGCCGCGACGCTGCCATCAAGGAGGGCATCGCCGGATTCAATGATTGTCGCGGCGACTGTACGAGACAATCCGAACATCCGAGCCAAAGCGGCATCAAGGCGCTGGCCGGCGAGCCCATCGGGAACGGGCAGGGCGCGGTATTGCGGGTTAGCTTCCATCGCCCCTTACGTTACGGGCGTGCGTTTGCTTGCCTGCGCACGGTCCCGGATCTCATGTTTTTATTGAGTTTCGCTTGCCCAGGTGGCTTTCTTATGTGCTTCCCAGCGTTCCAGCACATTCACCAATTCTTCTTGCATGAATATGAAGAAGTCACGCATTTCAGCGACCCGTGCGCCGGCTGGCGTGTCAGGTTTGAGCGCGGCAACCCCCTCATCAGTGAGTCGAATGAGGTGTTCGTAGATGGAACCTTTGGTCATGGTCGCCTCATACCAGCCGTCGGTGGGGAGGCGGTAGCTGTCACGCCGGGAACCGGGCACTGGTTCTCGAATGAGCATGCCCATCTGGCCCAAATAGCGAACTGCTCCCGAGATGGCGGCAGGGCTGACTTGCATGCGTTCGGCTAGTTGAGCCGCGGAAAGCACTGGTTCGTCAGCGGCCATCATTGCCATCAAGACTCGCGCGGCCATGCGGGGAAATCCATAACTGGCGAGAGCCATGGCGGTGCGGTCTACGAACTGCTGGGCGCCGGTTTCGTCGCGTTGGGCGTGGGCCCGAGGCATTGTTGTCCTCCTTTAACCCGCCCAAGTGGCGGACATGTTCATCTTGCCGGGTCTAGATGTTGTGCCGTTTTCACCTCCGACTCTACACAGGTTTCACAAATTTGTGAATTTACTGTAACGTCTAAAACATGGAGAACGTCATTGAAGTTTCGAAGCTCCACAAACGCTTCGGACAAACCCACGCGCTGAACGGACTCGACCTACACGTCAAGCCAGGAGAAATCCACGGCTTCCTTGGGCCCATCGGGGCCGGAAAATCAACCACTCTACGCGTACTACTTGGGCTGCTCAAGGCCGACTCCGGCACCACCCGCCTACTCGGCGGCAGCCCATGGAAAGACGCCACATCGCTGCACCGCCGACTCGCCTACGTGCCTGGAGATGTCACCCTGTGGCCAAATCTCTCCGGAGGCGAAGTCATCGATCTGCTCGGACGACTCCGTGGAGGACTCAACGCACAACGCCGCGCCGAGCTCGTCGAAAAGTTCGAGCTCAACCCAAAAAAGAAAGCCCGCACGTACTCCAAAGGCAACCGGCAAAAAGTAGCTCTCATCGCGGCCCTATCCTCAGAAGCCGAACTGCTCATCCTCGACGAACCAACCAGCGGACTAGACCCGCTCATGGAAGCGATCTTCCAAGAGTGCGTAGCGCAAGAACGGCACAACGGGCGGACTATCTTGCTGTCCAGTCACATCCTCGCCGAAGTAGAAAAGCTCTGCGATCGCGTCAGCATCATCCGAGAAGGCCGCACAGTCGAAACCGGCACACTCGCCCAGCTGCGACACCTCACCCACACTTCAATATCGGCCCACCTAAACGCGAGCCCCAACGGCATAGCCCAACTCAAAGGCGTACACGACCTACGCATCGACGGCGATCACGTGCATTGCCAGGTAGAAACAGCCCACCTAGAAGAGCTGCTTCGCTACCTCGTCAATATCGGAATCAAAAATTTGGTGAGCCAGCCGCCAACACTCGAAGAGCTATTCCTACGTCACTACGAAACGAAAAACGAACCCCAAAAGGTGAGCGCATGACCACCTTCACCGGGACATGGAGCCTCGCGCGGCTCATCGTGCGACGCGACCGCCTCATCATGCCGCTATGGATCCTGGTCCTGGGCATATTGCCCGCCAGCTATGCCAGCGCCATCGCCGGCCTCTACGACACCGCCAGTGAACGCCAAGAATATTTCGAAAGCATCCAAAACAATCCCGCCGAACTCGGGATGCTCGGCCCGATATACAACTCAAGCCTTGGCTCCCTGACCAGCTGGCGCGCCGGAATGCTCCTTGCCATCACTGGCCTGGCCAGCATCCTAACGATCATCCGGCACACCCGTGCCGAAGAAGAAGCGGGCCGACGTGAACTCGTCGGGGCAGCCGCTATTGGCCGCCAAGCCGGGCTCGCCGCCGCCATGCTGGTGACGACAATCGCGAACCTCCTGTTGGGACTCCTGTGCGCGGTTGGGCTCCTCGGGCAAGACCTGCCCGCAACCGGCGCGTTCGCCCTAGGGCTATCTATGACAGCTATCGGTATTTTCTTCGCCGCGATAGGAGCGCTGTCCGCGCAACTCACCGAGACAGCTAGCGGGGCTCGTGGAATCGCCATCGCATTCCTTGGCGGCGCATACCTGCTCAGAGCGGCTGGCGACGCAGGAGGAAAAGATGCCCAGGGCTGGCTCAACGCGCTACCGTGGTTTTCGCCCCTTGGCTGGGCCCAACGAATACGACCCTTCGCTCAAGAACGCTGGCCACTGCTTATCTTGCTTTGCGCGATGGCCGCTCTCGTATTTATTCAAGCTCAACGCATCACAGCGCAACGTGATCTTGGCGCTGGACTGCTGCCACCCAAGCTCGGGCCAGCTAACGCCTCCCCCAGCCTGCGTACCCCACTTGCTCTAGCCTGGCGACTTCATCGAGGTGCTCTAGCTGCTTGGGCCGCCGGCTTCGCGATCTTTGGCGGCGTTCTAGGGGGTGCCGCGGATAGCATCGCCAAACAGCTCGAGGAAAACGACAACGTCAGTGAAATCGTTGAAAAGTTGGGCGGCACCGGAGCACTCTCAGACACCTTTCTGGCACTGCTGATGGGGCTGCTCGCTCTCGCCGCTTCCGGTTATGCCGTGGCCGCCGCCTCACGACTACGGGCAGAAGAAACAAGCGGACGGCTGGAACCCCTACTCGCCACCGCCACCGGACGGCGTTCCTGGCTGGGCAGCCACCTCACATTCGCACTCATCGGGCCCACGGTCATCCTGACCGCTGCCGGCATCAGTGGAGGTCTGGCATACGGGCTAGCCCAAAACGATGTGGGGCACGAACTTCCCCGTGTGGTCACCGGCGCCTGGGTACAGTTGCCCGCCGTGTGGGTATTGACGGGCATCACCGTGGCGCTGTTTGGCATCGTGCCGCGCTATCTGCCGGTGGCTTGGGGCGCGCTAGCGGGTTTCGTGCTAC
The DNA here is from genome assembly GCA_013362805.1 of Mycobacteriales bacterium. Taxonomy (GTDB): domain Bacteria; phylum Actinomycetota; class Actinomycetes; order Mycobacteriales; family QHCE01; genus JABFVL01. The sequence goes on from JABFVL010000014.1 coordinate 26,525, forward strand.
TCGGGCAAATCGGCAGCACTCTGGAGCTGAGTCAATGGGTGCTCGATGTGTCGCCCTTTACGCACATACCCAAGATTCCCGGCGGCGATTTCTCGGCCGCTCCCCTGCTGTGGCTCAGCGCCATCGCGGGTGCCCTGATTTTGATTGGGGCGGGGTCATTCCGACGGCGTGACCTCACGTCTTGACGAGGGCTTCTGCTGCTTCTTCGCATCACCGGCGTGGGTGCCATCAATGCGGCGCCCACGCAGCTCCAGGAAAATCGCGAGCAGCACGCCAGTCACCAGGGCAGAGTCAGCGATGTTGAACACTGGCCACGGCGGATCGTAGGGATCGAGCAGGCTGATGAAGTCAACGACTCCGCCCCGACCCGGGCCTGGGTCACGCAAAATTCGGTCGATAAGGTTTCCGAGCGCACCACCCAGAATCAGCCCCAATGACACAGCCCATCCGGGGCTGGCCAACCGACGGGCGACCACCACTATAAAGATCGAAACCCCTACGGCCAGCAGCGTCAGCACCACGGTAAAGCCCGAAGCCAAACTGAATGCCGCTCCGGTGTTTCGGGTGTGCACGACATAGACGATCCCGCCAAAGAGCTTCACTGGCTCGGCGTCGACTCGAGTCGCTACTACCCAAAGTTTCGTCGCGATATCAGTGACCAGCACCAATACCGCGACGATTGAGAACAGCATCAAAACCCGGCGAGAACCTGTGGGTTTGTCTGGCTCGGTCAGCGACGTTCCTGCTTCTGTTTGCACGTCACGCACAGCGTCGCCGCTGGGAAGGCTTCCAGCCGTGCCTTCGGGATCGGATTGCCGCACTGTTCACACTGCCCATACGTTCCGTTGTCGATGCGTCCAATGGCATGCTCGACTTGATTCATCCGGTCAAGAATGCCATTAGCCAAGCCTAGTTCTTGCTCACGCTCGAAGCTTTGCGTGCCGGCGTCGGCCTGATCTTCACCCGATCCTTCACCGGTGCGCTCGCTCTGCAGCTCCTGCAGATCCGCCATCGCACGCTGATATTCAAGTTCTAGATCTCGCAGGCGCGTTGTGAGCTTAGCGCGAATCTCTTTGTGCTCGTCCGTGAGCTTGCCTGGTGCCTGTTTGGTTTTAGCCAGAATTTTCTTTGCGGCGTCCTTTTTTGGCGCGCTTTTTCCCGTGTCTCGTTTCGCTGGGCTTCCGGTCGCCTGGTCCTCAACGCCTGCTACTTTGCTGGCAATTTTGTTACCACGAGTTGTGGCTTTCTTAGCTGGAGGTTTGGTACGAGTAGCCGTCTGCTTACGCGTCGCAGTTGTACCGGCGCTACTTGTTCTTGCAGCCATTGCCGATCCCCTCCTTTGAGCCACGTCTCGATCATTGACGTTGATGGCGTTTTGTCGGAATTAACGTATGCGTAGATACCCTTTGAAACAATTTGCACATCGTTGACATGCACAACTTTTATTAATGCCGCTAGCGCGGACAGGATACGTAACTGTACGTCGACCACCCAAGAAGTCCAGGCCTACCGACGGGGAATTTCTAAAATTCCGACAAAGCTGCCCGAACCTGGACGAAAATCTTTAAAGGTCCCGCATGAGAAGCGAGGTCGCTGCACTACACATCGAGCAAGGCGTGAAGCCCAACTCGGTGGCCTCACCCACTGGCAACGACTGGTTCGCCTTATCGGCCAAATGACCGCAACCAGCCAAGTGGTAGCGCGGACGTCCATCTACCACAAGAACCTCATAAGACATTTCCGCGAGACGACGCTCTTCACTACTCAGCAACAATTCGCTGGCTGGCTCGTCAGGCGGATCATCGTCTGTATCGTCGGCATGCAGCAAAACAGTGGGCTCAAGCTCCACATCAACCTCAGCAGAGGCGGGATCAACGCTCTCTGCCATCTGACTCGCTGGCGACACATGCGCCTCATCAGATATTGCAGTCTCAACCGAGCCCCGAGCAGGCTGCCCCGCTGAGATGCCGCTCGCGGGGCTCTGGCCCGTCAAGTTCTGTCCATACACAGCTCCCGAATTCGTGGGAGGCGCGGAGGCAACAGAGGTATAGGCAGCCGGCGCAGATTCCACGCTGGGATCGGCGTTAGGCGTCTTAGGCATCACCGCGGTCATATCCGCGGGCAAAGGCTCCGGAGCTGCGACCGAAGATTGATCCGGCGGAGCCCACGAGGTTCGCGGCCCCGGGTCTGTAGGACTGACTGGGGGAAGCCAGGGTTCAGAATCTGTGTGAGCTGGCTCGGAAAAAGCGCCTTGCGGCCGCCTTGGCAACCCGGCAGCAGAGGCCGTCCCAACGTCGTCCGATTCGGCCGAATTCGTCGCTGGAATCATTTGAGTTGGAGCATGGTTTGAGCGCACGTCAGCTGAGGCTGGCGTCACTTGTCCAGGCGAGCTCGAGGAAAAGTGTTGTTGCCCTGCAGATGTCCCGTAATGAGAACGGCTTTGCGGCACGCCGTGCATGTTTGGTTGGTCCCCGCCAACATGCGACGTGTCCTTCGAAGAGTCCCCAGGAAATAGCTGCGTGGTGCGTTCGGGGTCAAACCCCGATGACTGGGCATCGACGCTGGTGAATTGCCGATCGCCTTGGAAATGGCTGGGGCGAGACGGGTAGTGCTGACTGCGATCTTCTGCTTTGACCTGCGGTTCGTGACTCGCCGAATAACCCACCCGCTGATTGTGTTGTCCGATGCTCTTCAGCGCGGGAATCACTTGGGTGGAGTCGTCCATCGAGGAACGCGATGGATCTGGAGCGGCACCATATGTGGTGCCGCGTGGTGGGCCGCTCACAGAATGGTCACCCTGGTGATACATCGTTTCGTAATCACGATACGGCGCATCGTCATATGAGGCATCGAGATCGTATTCGTCATCGAAAGACTCAGCCCGACGTTGACGGGCAACACCGATCAACAACGCGACGCCGGCGAACACACACAGCCCGATGGAGCAGATGACAAGCAGATCATTGCCCACCCAAATGCCGAACATCAATGCTGCGGCCGAAGCCAAAATTAGTAGCAGGCTTGCCACAACCACGGCATTCCTCAGCTTTCTACGGCCGGTCCAGCTGGTCGCCGCCCCCTATCGGTTGCGACCAGCGAAGACCTCTATCTACGTGACTCCGAAGATTCACTGAGCCCAAAGGACTGACCAAAGCTGCCACTGGGGGTGAGGCTGCCGTTGGCTCCACTGCGCGTGCTGGCTTCCGCTTCCATCTCTTGCGAACGGCCATCAAGATCATGCAGCTGGGTTTCCAAGAACGCCTTGAGTCGAGTGCGGTATTCGCGCTCAAACGCTTTGAGACCCTCGATGTGCTTTTGCAGCGCATTGCGCTTCGCGTCTAGGCCGCCCATTGCTTCTTGATGACGCTGACGGGCATCGCGCTCGAGCGCCTCAGATTTGGCGCGAGCATCGCGGGTGAGTTCTTCGGCCTTTGTCCGCGCTTCCGACAGAAGTTTGTCCGCTTCTAGACGGGCATCTGTGACGTGCTCTTCAGCGGTGCGTTGCGCGAGCATCAAAACTCGCAGCGCTTGCTGTTCGCCCGTGGTGTCGCTTAGACCTGAGCCCATCGGCTTCGCCGCGGCGGCAGGCGCGGCCTGCTTCTCTTGGCGGAGGCGCTCGATCTGCTGTTTAAGCTCGTTGTTCTCGGCGGCTACTCGACGGAGCTCGCCGTCTGAACTGGGCGCACCAGCGGCAGCGCCACCTCGACCGGCTTGAGACTTAAGCTCATTGTTCTCTTCGATGAGGCGTGCGAGCTCCCGCTCCACCTCGTCCAGGAATGCGTCGACATCGTCCTCATCGTAGCCCCGCTTACCAATCGGGGGTTTCTTGAAGATCACATTGTGGACGTCTGCGGGTGTTAGGGGCATTGCAACTCCTTCGCGCCTAAGCGAACACGATAGCAGTCACACGAGGGTAACTGTCCGCTCCGACTCATGACGCTCCGATCATCATGGCTCTCACGATGTTCATGAGTATGACCACGATTATGAACAACAACAAAAAACCGAGATCCAGGCTAACCCCGCCCAGTCGTAGGGGCGGAATAGCCCGCCGCAATACCTTAAGCGGCGGGTCCGTCGCGCTAAACACCACCTCAAGCATTGCGGCGGCGCCACGTGACGGAGTCCACCGCCGCGAAAACATCAACACATAATCGGCGACAAGTCGCGCCATCAACAGCATCATGAAGAGGTACAGCACCAAGTAGATGAGTTGCCATACGTTCGACACCGCTGCTACGCGTCCTTAAGGTGTGTGGGTCATCAGCAACAGGAACCGACAACCTAGCTTTGATTAAAAAATCCACCCTCGGCGATTCGCGCACGATCTTCAGCTGTGACAGTGACGCTAGCCGGTGAGAGCAGGAAGACCCTGTTGGTCACGCGCTCTATGCTACCCCGAAGCCCAAACGCCAATCCGGCAGCAAAGTCCACCAAACGTTTCGCGTCTGATTCATCCATTTCGGTGAGATTCATAATCACCGGAATGGAATTGCGGAAATGCTCACCGATTGTGCGTGCTTCGTTATACGTCGTCGGATGCAAAGTTGTGATCCGGTACGAAGCTTCTTCAGTTGTTGCTGATTCGTTCACCCCAGCACGCTCCCGCAGTGCGACCTGCGGCGCAAGGGCAAGATTGTCTTGAGTCTGTGGTTCACCGTCGAGATCAGGCGCGACTCCGCGCGCTGAGTTCGCTTGACTAATGGGTGATACCGTCGCCCCCCGGCTTCGCACGGCCGCCGCATGGTCAAGTCGGCTTGGCCGTTCCACACGCTGACGGCGTGGCGGCTCAGCCTCATATTCGGCACCACTGTATTCAAGGTCGTCCTCGGCATAATCTGCGTCGTAATCATCTTCTTCGTAACGATCGGACGGTGCATTGTAGACCCGCTCCCGTTCGCTACGTTCATAGGCTGGGTCGCTGTCATCTTCAACAAGGCCCAGCCAGACGCCCGCCTTTCGCATTGCGCCCATCGGCGTACCTCCCCCGTCGGTGCCCGCTTGAGCAGTTCTGTAATGACAGTACTGTGATTTACCACGTCACCGTACTATCCCTGTGCACGTTTCCCTAACAAAGCGCCGCCTATTCTCAGGTGTGTCGCTCCACATGAAATGGCGTCTTCCATATCTCCGCTCATCCCCGCAGAGAGCCAATTCGCCATTGGATATTCGACACGAAGCTTTTTAGACAAAGCGCTGAGCTGCGAAAACGCGGGCATTGCTGGTGAATCGCGTGGCGCGACCGCCATTAGCCCCCGCAAACGCAGCCAACGACATGGTTCCATCTGGCGGGCCAAGGCTTGCACCTGGGTTGGGATAACGCCCCCTCGCGGACCCAAAACCCCGGTGTCAGGCCGCTCATCCAGACTGACTTGCACAAGAATGTCTAGTGTGCGTTGATAACGCGCGGCAGCTCGCTCCAAAGCGACTATCAACTCTGGACGATCCACACTGTGCACAACATCCGCATAAGCGGCAACGGAATTTGCCTTGTTCCGCTGCAACTGACCGACGAAGTGCCAGCGCGCATTAGGCACTGCGGCAGCCTTTACCTTTGCTTCCTGATCACGGTTCTCACCAAGATCGCGCAGACCCAACTCGAGCAGGAGTTCGGCATCTGAGGCTGGGTATGTCTTGGTGATGCCGATCAAGGTGATCTCCGCCGAATCACGGCCGACGCGCTGGCATGCGGTTTCAATGCGCTCGCGCACCTGCCCGAGCCGTTCCGCCAACTGCGCCCGCCGGGCCTGATCCGGTGGAGCTGCATTCACCTTTTATGCACCGTTCTTCAAGAAATCAGGAACATCGACGTCGTCAAAGACGACTCGGCTTGGAGACTGAGTCGGTATTGGAGATTCGACAACCGGCTCGGGCTCTGGATTTTCCGCTTGCGGGAGTTCCATCCGCCGATAGGTGGGGGCTCCGCTGTCGAACCCGGCGGCGATGACCGTAACGCGAACCTCGTCACCTAGAGCATCGTCAATAACGGTACCGAAAATGATGTTCGCATCGGGATGCGCCGCATCGCTGACCAGCGAGGCCGCTTCATTGATTTCAAATAGACCAAGGTCAGAACCACCGGCGATAGAAAGCAAGACGCCGTGCGCGCCTTCCATACTGGCTTCCAACAATGGGCTGGCGATAGCGGATTCGGCGGCTTCCACCGCTCTGTTTTCGCCTTTGGCCGTGCCGATGCCCATGAGGGCGGTTCCGGCGCCACTCATGACGCTTTTCACGTCGGCGAAGTCTAGGTTGATCAGACCCGGTGTCGTGATGAGGTCAGTGATTCCTTGCACACCAGAGAGCAACACCTGATCTGCCATGCGGAAAGCATCCATCATGGAAATTTGCTTGTCACCGAGGGCCAGGAGTCGATCGTTGGGGATGACAATCAGTGTGTCGCATTCACTGCGCAGTTCTGCGATCCCGGACTCGGCCTGAACCTGGCGTCGACGCCCCTCAAAGCCGAACGGGCGGGTGACTACACCAATGGTGAGCGCACCTAGCTCACGGGCGATTGTCGCGACAACAGGCGCGCCGCCGGTCCCGGTTCCGCCACCTTCACCTGCGGTGACGAACACCATGTCGGCGCCCTTGAGTACTTCTTCGATTTCTTCTTTATGGTCTTCGGCGGCTTTACGTCCAACCTCTGGGTTGGCGCCCGCCCCTAGGCCACGAGTCATTTCGCGACCCACGTCGAGTTTGACGTCTGCGTCGCTCATCAATAGTGCTTGCGCATCGGTGTTGATCGCGATGAACTCGACGCCTTTTAGGCCGACCTCAATCATCCGGTTTACGGCGTTCACTCCACCGCCACCGATGCCGACGACCTTTATGACCGCCAGGTAGTTATGTGGAGGCGTCATTCGTGAACCCTCACCCTCTAGTTGAACCTCATAGTCATGTCAAGCTACTGACATGGATAAACCGTAGGCGTGTCGTTGGCGTTGATTCAAGTACGTCCCCCGGCGTGTCGATGCAGCTTAACGAGTTATCCCACACGTATGCGCGCTGCCACGAGAATAATCAGCCGCGCAAAAGTTTGCTCATCCGGGCACCGATTAGTTCCCAAGTCCACTCTTGTTCCACCCAAGCCCGCCCCTGGGCCCCCATACGCAGCGCCAATGACCGATCTGTCAACAAAGTACAGACCTTGTCCGCAATCGCATCCACATCAGACCCAGGCACCACAAAACCGGTTTCATTTTCCCGAACCGCATCGGGCGCGCCGCCCGAATCACCCGCTACAACGGGCAAGCCCAACGCCGACGCCTCCAGATACACGATGCCCAAACCCTCAACATCAAGTCCACCTCGGCGAGTGCGACACGGCATGGCGAACACATCACCCGCCGCGTAATGTTCCGGCAACTCATCCCAGGGCACCGCACCGGTAAACACAACATCCAGACGACGAGCCAACGCGCGCAAGCGGCGCTCATAACGGCCGCCGCCCACTATCAACAAGGCGGCATCTGGCACCTTTTGCCGAATGAGTGGCAGCGCCGATATCAACCGATCCTGCCCTTTACGCGGCACCAAACGAGAAACGCAGACCACAACTGGTCGATCACCCAAACCGTATTTTTCTCGCACCCGAGCACCCGAAACGCCAGGGTGATAGCGCTCTATGTCTACCCCAGGCGCCAAGCGTTCCAAAGTGGTCACCCCACCCAGCACCGGATCAAGCCGAGAGCGGGTGTACTCCCCCAAATACGTCACCACATCAATGCTTCGGCCGATCCGCCGCAGCGCCGCTCGGGCGCCGGGCAAGGCCGCCCAACCCACCTCATGACCATGCGTCTGCGCCACACATCGACGCACCCCGGCTGCGCGCAATTTCGGCGCCATCGCACCCAAGGGCGCCATCGCACCGAACCACGCCGTGTCGATATTCAACTTCCGAACCAACTCAACGGCGCGAGCTGTCACCGCAGGAGTCGGAATCATGGGATACCGGGGCCATCGGAAAATCGGAAAAGGTTGAGCGGCATCAAAGACATCGTCGCCTGCGTGCGCAGAGGCAAACACCGCGAGCGAATCGGGCTCTTGGCGCAGCGCCAATTCGTGCACGAAAGCTTGAATACCCCCTGGGCGCGGCGGAAAGTCGTTCGTCACGATCAGCGTGCGGCTCATCCAACTCCCTCCTGACCCCGGGTATCAGCGGATAGCACTATTACGAGAGACTTCGCGAATTGCCGAGCATGACCTATTCGCTCGGACGTGGTCGGATGCGAGGCAAACAACGCGAAAAGCACCGGATTCGGTTCCAAATCTGAGCGATTTGTCACAGCAAGCCGCCGATGCATCGCGATAAACGTCGACGGGTCGCCGGTGAGTTGCAACGAATGTTCATCAGCTCTGGCCTCAATCCGCCTAGACACGATGTTCGCAATTGGCGTGGCTAGGAAACCCACCAGCGCCAACAAGGCCATAATCAAAGCCATCGAGCGAGGATCAGCCACACTACTCACCCCAGCGCGAGCCAACAACGACTGCCACCCCAACAGCAAAAAGCCGGCCACACACAACGCCGCCGCGGCGACCGCTCCCAAACTGGTACCTACCAAAACGTCATTGCTCTTCGCGTGACCAAGTTCGTGCGCGACCACCAACTTCACCTCGGACTCCGGCGCATCATTGAGCAGGTTGTCATACACCACAATGCGTCGCGAAGAACCAAAACCAGAGACATACGCGTTCAACGCAGTAGTCCGCCGCGACGCATCGGCAACCAGCACTTCCCTCACCGGCACACCATCGGCCGCTGCCATCTCCATCAGATCCGACCGCAAAGCTGAATCGGGCATAGGCTTGAAATTATTGAAAATTGGCTCGATCAACACCGGATACAAAAACGAAGCCACAAAAGTTAGCAGTGCGGCGGCCGCTGACACTGGAATCCACCACCACCGCGGCAGCGCCCGCACCACCGCATAAAAAGCCCACAGAGCCAAGGCCGTGATCAACGCGCCAACAAGCCACGACTTGGCGACATCCACCGCCCAGCCGCCCCACGTATGTGTGGACAGGCCATGTCGACGCAGCACCACTTCTGCTCGCGCCCGAAGGGGCAAGACAACGAGCTGGCCAATCAGCCCTAGGGCCACGCCACCCAACAGAGCGCGCCACACCCAACCACCGCCCAAAGGGCGAGCCACCAACTCGACAATGCGCGCACCCCACGGGGTGAAGCCCAGCACTACTGTGACGAGCAGACCGAGAGCAAAGGCTCCCAAAGTCCAAGGGCGCAGCTGCGAGTGATACCGCTGCTCAGCGTCGATTTGCGCCGAGATGAAATCAGCACTGGCCGGTTGGCGACCCTGCTGACCGGGCTCGGCAGCATCCCACGGGATGAGCAGCCATGCCAACACCACCAGAAGAGCGACGAGCACGCCCAAGGTGATCCACGCCGCTTGTCGAGAAGTCACCGCGCGATTCAATCACGGCACGTATGCGTGTAGCGCGTTCAGCCCGGCCGGGCCGCTCCCGACACCCTGCCAGGCGCGGACACCGGAACTACCTGCACGTTCTGACCTGGTTGCGGGGCGTGCACCACTTGACCGTCCCCGGCGTATAGCGCCACGTGGTAGATCGGTTCGCCATAGAACACCAGATCGCCCGGCTGGAGGTCGTTGGGAGAAACATGGGGGAAAGACGCGTATTGTTGACGAGCCGAATGAGCCATCTGCACACCGGCCCTACCCCACGCCGCAGCGGTCAGACCTGAGCAGTCGTATGCCGAAGGCCCGGCGGCGGCGAATTGGTAGGGCTTGCCCTGCTGGTCGAACGCGAAACGCAGTACCACCGCGGAGAGTCCTTGGCCTTGCCCGTCGTACGAAACAATTTTCGCGCCTTTGGGACGACCAGAGAGTTTGTCACGCAACTTGCCCCATTTTGTGAGGTCCTCGTTGATCCTTGTTTGCTTCTCGCGAAGCACCCGCTCTTGCTCGGCGCGCGTACCCACTTGGGCGTCAATCTCGTCTTTCGCTTCCCGCATTTGCCCCCGGGTGTCGGAAAGCTCGGCAAGCTGGTCATGACGATGCGCGTGCAACATTTGCAGCAGAGTGAGTTGGTCCAGCGCGGTCTGCGGACTACCCGTGGAGAGCAACATGGCCATCGCATCGACACCACCCGTGGTGTAAGCGGCGCTGGCCAACTCGTCGACACCACGTTGGCGCTCGGCGTATTGCTCTTCAACAGTCGAATACTTCGGCATCAATTCATCGAGCCGGGCTTGGCTTTCATCCAAAAGCACCTTGGCCTCGTGGTAGTCCTCCGCCGCGGTGACCATTTCTTGCTCAAGGCGGATCACTTGAGCCTCGGCATCGCCCAAGCTTGGGGGTGCAGGGTCCGCGTGCGCGCTGCGCATCCCAGGTACACACAATGCGACAGCAAGGATTGCGACGAGCACAGGATTTCGCGACATAGTGAACCTCCGCCTCGCCAGCAAAGTGAGCTGGCGCACGCGAGGTTAGAGAAATAGCTCCCGACCAACAAGACCCTGTGGATAACCACGTCCTACGCGCGGGACAACCGCTCAATCAAGGCTTGCGAGGGCACAGCGTGTCCGCCAGCGCGCAATGCGGAATTCGCGACCGCCTTGTCAGACGACACCACCAACAGTGGTCGGCCCGCCGGTTCGGCTCTGACGAGCTGTTCAATCAGTTCATCGGCAATTTGCGCCCCTTGGCTAAACAACACCCGCACACCGCGCGCGCTAGGAGCTATCCCCACCAAATGGTGGGTGCCGTCGAAAACCACTGTGATCTCAGCTCGGGTTTGCGCTGCCAGCCCCGCCAGTCCTTGCACCAAACGGTTTCGTTGGCGTTCCAATGAGATACCGCCGAACCCAGTCTTCGTCACGTTGTATCCATCGACAATGACGTGCACTTTAGGCAGCATCAAAAGCTGTTCCAAGCGGGCCAACTCATCGGTGCCGCCTACTCGGCCCGGTTCGCCAGGTGTGGCGCCCCACTGGGTCGCCACCAGATCCGCTGGCGAACCCGAGTCCTCAAGCGACAATTCGTCACGCAGTCCACGGGTGGCTTCGTTAATCGTCGCCAGCAACACCGCCAAGCGGGCGCTGTGAACATGACGCCCCACTCGCTCGGAATCTCGCACCGCGTGCGCCGCGACATTGGCGGCTTCAAGTTGAGCACGCAATCGACGTATTTCCGCCGCGTGAGTGCTGGAATCGGCAGCACGTCGGCCTCGTTCGGCGGAAAGATCACCGGTGAGTTTCGTCAGGTCACGCTCGGCTTTTCGCAGCTGCTGAGCGAGCTGTTTAGATTCTTCTCGCATATGCTCGAGTTCTCGGCGAGCTAGCGCGAGATCTTTTCGGGCTTTGTCCAGGTCAGAACGAGCCGTGCTTTTCGCTTTCTCCAACTGTTGTTCAAGCTGTTGAGTAGCCCGTTCCACTTCGGTGTGGGAATCGGTTTCCGGGGTCGCCAACCTCACCCACTCTTCCCATCCCTCAGCCTGGGTGAGATAGGCGATGGCGGCGACATCCACCGGATCGGCCGCCTCGACGGGCGCACCCGCCATCACGGCCTCGCCCAGAGCACCCGTGGTAAGAACGACCTTTTCAGCCACGTGGTCCCGAAATTCGGTGTCGGTGGCAAGGGCCGCAACAAGCGGAGTAGCCGCCATTTTGGCCCGTCGACTTGCCGTGAATCTTCGAAATTTACGGAGATTTCCCGGTATTTGTGCAGGTGAAAGCGCAGGAAGCACCCCCGATGCCAGCGAGATCACTCGAAGTCGGACAGCATCGGGCAAACTCACCGAACCCGCGTGATGAGTGGCGGCGTCGCTAGATGATTCGGATTCGGCCATAGTTCAATCATCGGTTACTAGCGCACGAGTGTCCCGTAAGGGGCAACGAAAAAGCGTCAGTGGCGCCCCGTACTGTGTGCTCCGTGCAATCTGGACTTGATGCTGCGGCCCTTTCTCAACAGACGCTCCAGGACGTGATGTTCGTCGTGGTCGATCTGGAAACCACGGGCATGAATCCAGAAACCGATCGCATCACCGAAATCGCGGCGGTGCAGGTGCGTGGGGAAAACGTCCTCGCCGAATTCAGCACATTGGTAAATCCCGAGGTAGAAATCTCGGAGTTCATCACCCGTTTGACCGGCATCACGAACGAGGCTGTCGCGAGCTCTCCCAGTGTGGAACACGTCTTGCCAACATTTGTGGAATTCGCACGCGCCGGTGTGCTCGTCGCCCACAACGCACCATTTGACGTGGGGTTTTTGCGAGCCGCATGCGCCCGCTATGGCCTGAGGTGGCCCACGATTCCCGTGGTAGACACTGTCGCGCTGGCCAGGCGGCTCGTTTCTCCAACCGAAGTTGAAAACCACAAACTGTCCACCTTGGCTGGGCTTTTCAACGCGAAGACAACGCCTAACCACCGAGCTTTAGATGACGCCCGAGCCACAGTCACGGTGCTTCAACATTTACTCGCCCGGGCGGCTCCCATGGGGGTGCGTAACGTCGACGAGCTATGCGCATACGCTGAAGCGTTATGAGCCTTCCCCGTCGCCTCGCATATCGCTGTTATCGGATGATGCCCGGCAAACTGCGCACACGCATGGTGCGGATGTTCACTCCGAATTTCACCGTCGGCGCTGTGGTGCTGCTGCGCGACGAATCATCGCGCCTGTTGATGGTACGTAAGCCCGGCGAGCGGGGCTGGTCATTGCCCGGTGGATTGTTGAACCGCCACGAAAGCCCGGCAGCGGCCGCGCGGCGTGAGCTTTTCGAAGAGACCGGGGTCGAGGTGTCCGAGGTTACCTCGGCTCAACCCAATGCTCTGCTATATCCACGAGCTCAGCAGGTGGACATGGTCTTTACCGCGACTGTGGACAGTTCGGTGTCGTTGAAGCCGGATCGGGTGGAGATCGAGCAAGCCGCGTGGCACGATATGAGTCGTTTGCCTGAGGTCACCGTTGCGACGGCGCGTCTACTCGCCGCGTTTCAGTCTGGCCCCTATGCTGACTATCTCCCTGATGCCCCCGATTCCGCTCAAGCCATCGCGGCGCTGGTCAAACCGGCACCGAAAAAATAACCCTTTAGTTGAAGTCGATACTTTCTATGGTCTATACGTCTCACGCTGGGCAGCCGCGCTGTGCTGTTGTGCTCGCGGCGGGTCTGGGCACACGCCTTGCCCCACTTACGACACTCCGCCCTAAACCACTATGCCCAATCGGAAATTCAACGCCACTGGATGACGCACTGACTCGCGCGGGTTCGCTACAGGTCGCCGTCAACGCATCATGGCTGGCCGATCAAGTCCGGGAACATGTGGGCGACCGAGCGCATATCTCCCACGAACCCACGCCGCTAGGAACAGCCGGGGCGATCGGCAAGCTCAACGACTGGATCGACGGACGCGACGTCACCATCTACAACGCAGATGCCTACATTCGAGGCGAAATTCCAGACCTAGACGCCGAAGCGATCACGGTTGACGGACGCAGCGCCGACCCGGACGAGCCAATCTTGCTGGTTGTCCGGGACGACGAACGCGGAGACTTCGGCCCCTGGCGATTCATCGGCATTTCACACCTACCCGCCAAATACGCCGCCAAGCTGCAAGCGGTACCCAGTGGGCTATACGCCGAGGTGTGGCGCAAGGCCGCTACCCGTGGGCGCCTGCAGCTTGTGCCATTTCACGGAACCTTCTACGACTGCGGCACGCCTCGGGATTACCTAATGGCGAACCTGCACGCCAGTGGCGGCGCCTCCGTGGTGGGACATGGCGCCGATGTTCAAGGGCAGCTCACCCGAAGTGTCGTCTGGCCGGACAGCTATGTGGGGCCAAAGGAACACCTGATCGAAACAATCCGTGCCGGAGACCTCACGGTCACTACAATCGAAGCATGATCACCGCAATCGTGCATATTTCTTGCGCAAATGACATCATCCCGGAAGTGGCCGAGACGATAGCCGGGCACCCAGCTGTCAGCGAGGTGTACTCCGTGACGGGCGGAATGGATCTGATCGCTATGGTGCGTGTTCGGCACTTCGAAGACCTCGCGGACACCATCGCGGGCGGGATAAATAAAGTCCCAGGAGTGATTGAAACCTCCACCCACGTGGCATTTCGCACTTACTCACGTCACGACTTGGAAGCGACCTTTAGCCTAGGGCTGGAGGAATCTGACGGATAAGTCGTCCCGTCCTGCTCGAGTCCCAGCGACTAAGCGAGAATAAACCTGTGACCCCAGAACAGCAGCACACAAACTTTGGGACCTTGCTGGCCGAGAAACGCGCCGCCGAGGATCCCTCCATGCTGCTCGCCAACTACTGGCATCGCCTAAACGAGAAAATCGCGGATAAAGAGGCGCAATACAGTCGGCAGCTGATAGACGACATCGAACTCGCCGTGCTCGTCGAACAGCGCGAATGGCTCGGGCTGTTCTTGGCCACCGATCAACACGGGCAAGTCATTGCAAACCCGCACATCCCCATCGCGCACGCATTCATCGACGAACAATGCCCCATCATCACCTGCGCTTGGGGCCCAGCCGCTCCAAGCTCGGCAGTGTTTCTTCTGGTCAACGAATTGCCACGAGACCATGAAGCACTGTATGAACTCCTTAACAACATCGCGACATTCATAGAAATCGGACCACCTGGCTGTGCGGCGGTAGCCCTATTCAGCAGCATCAGCAAACTCGGCACCAAACGCTTCGACTCCGCCGACGGCTTCACGATCATCGACCCAGCGACCGCTCTTCGGACCAGCTTGGACGTGCACCACATCCGCACAGCTCGACGGGTAGCCGCTGCCCGCATCGCACTACCCACCGCCATCGTCGGAGTTGGCGGTGGCGATCTCGTTCCCCGCACAGTGCTGGATTTCTTTAAGAAAAGAGAATTCTTCCGGCGACCCGCCCCACACACCGATGTGCGGACCTTCCTGTCCGCACCGTCTTCGCACCTGGACCTCGCCCTTTGGCGGCGGCTCAGCGCCTTCACCACTCGCGTCGAACGGCAAGAGGTATTGCGCGTCGAGAGTCTGTTGCGCGACTACGCCAATAAACAACAGTTTTGGCAGCAGCTTGATCCAGCCACCGCGAACGAATACGCGCAACGCACTGTCCGCGAGCTCCGGTTCAATCTGGGTTGGAACTCCGCCGTCATCGACTCCATTTTCACCTATGGCGTGCCAGCGGTTCAGAACTTGTTCACCACCTGGCGGGAAAGCATCGCAGACCGCCGCACAGCCGCACAGAAGGAAGAAGCGACCGTGCTGGCGACTAGACCCAGACCAGCGATCAAACGCGCCGCTGGCCGCCCCTCAACGCCCGGGGACAAAAAAAGCTAGCGAGTCGCCACTACCCAACGTTCCAGAACCTTCGCCGGAGCCCCGGAAGCGACAACGTTACGCGCTGCGTCTACCTGTTGGCGCCACAGCGTCACGATATCGGCGTCAGCGGCAAACCGGTGATAGGCAACCAGTGCGGCGGCGGCATTCGCGATTACCGCATCCGAGATTGGGCTAGGAGTGCCCTCAAACACCTCACGAGCGATGCGCGCATTTACGCTAGCGTCGCCGCCCTTAAGCGCTTCGATCGGCGCCTCAGATACCCCAATATCCGCGGGCGTGACAGCGAACTGTCGGACCGATCCCTCACTGACCGCCCACACTTCCGTCGGTCCAGTCAGCGTGAATTCGTCCAAACCATCATGACCGCGCAACACCAGCGCGCTGGCCCCACGCGCGGCAAGTGCACCAGCCATAATGGGGGCCATTCGGACGTCGGCACATCCAATAGCTCCGGCTTGAGGCTGGGCCGGGTTCGTCAATGGACCCAGAAAGTTGAACACTGTTGGGACGCCCAAGGCCCGCCGAACCACGGCGGCGTGGCGATACCCAGTGTGGAATCGCGGGGCGAAGCAGAATCCGATGCCTGCCTCCTCCACGCTCTTCACCACGCCTTCTGGCATCAGATCTATGGCTACCCCAAGTTCTTCCAACAGATCAGCGGATCCGCACAGAGACGAGGCGGCCCGATTGCCGTGTTTCACCACTGGAACGCCTGCAGCGGCGATTACCACAGCGGCCATGGTTGAGATATTGGCCGTGCCGGCTTGATCACCGCCAGTGCCAACGATGTCAACCGCGTCGGGAAACTGCGGCATGGGAGTGGCGTGTTGCACCATCACTTGGGCAAACGCGGCAAGCTCGATTGGTGTTACCCCTTTTGCCCGCAACGCGACGGCAAATCCGGCGATCTGCACATCAGTGGCTTCACCGGTCATGATGGTTTGCATTGCCCACGCTGCTTGCTCTGGAGTGAGGTTCTCCCCGTTGAGCAGGACGGTGAGCAGAGCTGGCCAGTTGTTAGGGGCGTTCATGAGTGGCACTTTACTTCCTACTAGACGCCTGAACGAGATCACGGCTACAACGAATCGGGGCGAATACACTCGTATTTTGAGTGCATTCGCCCCGATCTTCGGGTTTGAAACATTATTCCTTGTGGCCGCCAGCGAGCGCTTTCTGCTCAGCTTCCACATCTGAACGCCGCTCGACGGGGAAGAAGACTCCTCGTGGTTGGGCGCCGGTCGCGCCAATCTTATTCATCTTCTTAGGCACTGGCGCGCCCGCATATTCCAAATGGGTGTGGCCATGCTCATCTACCTCACCCAGCGGCTGGTGAACCTCAATGAACTCACCGTGCGGAAGCCGCTTGATAATGCCGGTCTCCAGACCATGCGCCAAGACTTCACGGTCGTGCTGTTGAAGCCCCAGGCAAATACGATATGTCACGAAATACACCAGCGGCGGCACGATGATCAGGCCTATTCGTCCAGCCCAAGTCATCGCGTTCAAGCTGATGTCGAATTTCTCGGCGATGATGTCGTTACCACCCGAGATCAGCAGAATGAGCAGGACGCTGACGACCATCGCACCAAGACCGGTGCGCGCAGGAACATCTCGAGGACGCTGCAGCAGGTTATGGAAGTGCACATCCTTAGTGAACTTCGCCTCAAGGAACGGCCATAGCGCGGCGAGGGTAAACACCACGCCAGGGAAAACCACCGACGGCCAGAAGACAGCCGGGATCGTGTAATCGAAGTTTCGGGTTTCCCAGGCAGGCCACAATCGAATCCAGCCGTCAATCCAGCCGACATAAAAGTCAGGCTGCGAACCAGCCGAAACAACCTCGCCCTTATAGGGGCCAAACAACCAAATTGGGTTGATCTGGAACCAGCCACCAAGCATGGCTAGCACCCCGAAGACGATCATGAAGAACCCGCCGCCCTTGGCCGCGAAGCCAGGGAACATGCGCTCGCCCATCACGTTCTTCTCGGTACGGCCCTTGCCGGGAAACTGCGTGTGCTTTTGCTTGACCAGCAGCGCCATGTGCGCGGCTACCAAGCCCACCAAAATGGCTGGAATAAGCAGCACGTGCGTGATGTACAGACGAGGAATGATCTCGCCGCCACCCGGAAACTCTCCGCCAAAAATCGCGTAGGCAACCCACGTTCCGACCAAAGGAATGGACAGAATGATGGCGTTCATGATTCGCAAACCGGTGCCGGAAAGCGCATCGTCGGGAATGGAGTATCCCGCGAAGCCTTCGAGCATGCCCAAGGTCAACAGACCAATACCGATCAGCCAGTTAAGTTCACGCGGCTTGCGGAACGCGCCGGTGAAGAAGGTGCGGAACATGTGCACCGTCATCGCGCCAACAAAAACCAGCGCGGCCCAGTGGTGAATCTGTCGCATGATCAGACCACCACGAACATCGAAAGAGATGTCTAGTGAGGTGGCGTAAGCGCGAGACATTTCCACGCCCTTGAGCGGGGTGTAGCTACCGTCGTAGACGACCTCGGTCATTGAGGGGTCGAAGAACAGCGTCAGAAATGTTCCAGTGAGCAGCAGAACCACAAACGAGTAGAGCGCGATCTCACCGAGCATAAAGGACCAGTGGTCAGGGAAGACTTTGTTGAAGATGCGCCGCATGGGCGTGGCTACCGTGAGCCGGTCATCAACAAACTTTGCCCCTGCAGCCGGCAATTGTGCCGGCTTAATTTTCGGTAGCAGTTTCATGGGCGCTCCCAGAACGCTGGCCCGATGGCCTCAATGTAGTCGGACTTAGAGACGAAGAAACCTTCGTCATCCACAGTGATGGGCAGCTGCGGCAACGGACGAGTGGCCGGTCCGAAGATGGGCTTGCACCCCTCCAACACATCGAACTGCGATTGGTGACACGGGCACAGCAACTTTTGCGTCTGCTGTTCGTACAAACTCGCCGGGCATCCAGCGTGTGTGCAGATCTTCGAGTAGGCGTAGAACGGGCCGTAGTTGAAGTCGCTCTGACCTTTGCGTGGCACCGCTTTCTTGGCATCGGCTGGACGCAAATGCACGAGCAAGGTGGGGCTGTCCGCGTAATGGTTTGTGGTGCCGCCGGGAATTCCGGGGAACACGGTTTCGATACCGCCAGCTGAGACATCGTCCGGGCGAATCGGCGAACCGTCTAGCCGCACCAAACGGGTGCCCTTCGAGAAGCCGGTGTCAAAAAGTTCGCCCCGTGGTTTCTTGATGAGCGCGCCGAGTGGAACAACAGCCATCGCGCCAACTGGCAATAGACCCACCGCTAGTGCGCCCTTGAGAAGCGGCCGTCGGGTGATCCCGGTTTCTTCAGCCATGTTTTCAAGCGTGGCGACAGTGAGTTGTTGCTCATCTTCAGCTGAGGCTCCACCATGATGAGCCTGGATTGAGGTCTCCTTGGGGAGCAATTTCTTCGCCCAGGTGATGACAGCTCCACCAATACCGAATAGCGCGAGCCCCATACAGGTACCCAACAATGGTGTAAACCATTTGTCGGTTTCTCCGTCGAGTTCGTACTTCCAATCCCACCAGCCGTAAATGACGACAAATGCGGTGGCGGCGACACCAGTGGTGAGCAGCATCAAAGCGATGACTCGCTCAATCCGCTTCTCGCGCTTGCCTTTGGGCTCGCTGGGATCAAACCGTGGCTCATAGTAGGCGATTTCCACGCCATCGCGACGAGCGCCTTCGCGAACCAAGTCGAATCGCGTGACGTCTTCGGCGTCTAGGTCCAACGGTTTTCCGTGTGTCTCACTCATGATTTACCCGCAATCCAGAGCGCGGCAAACATGCATGCCACAATTCCGACCAAGAAAGCGACCAAGCCCTCGGGCACGGGACCGGTGCGGCCGATGCCGAGACCACCTGGGTCTTTGCTTTCCTTCATCGACTGGACGTACGCGATGATGTCTTTCTTTTCCTGCGGGGTGAGTTGGTTGTCACCAAAAACAGGCATGTTTTGTGGGCCAGTCAGCATCGCCGCGTAAAGCTGGCGGTCGGTGGTCTCCTTCAGGGTAGGTGCGAACTTTCCAGAAGAAAGAGCTCCGCCGTTAGAGGAGAACGCGTGGCATGCGGCGCAGTTCGTGCGGAAAAGCACACCGCCAGCGGACATGTCGCCCTCGCGCAGGTCGCCATTGGGGATTTCCGGCCCGCCGCCAAGTGACTGGATGTACATAGCCAGCTGCGTTGTCTCGTCAGAGTCGTAGACCGGAGGCTTACGCTGAGCTTGAGCTTCTTGCCGCGCCATCGGCATACGCCCGGTGCTGACTTGAAACTCCACCGCTGCCGCGCCTACACCTATCAGGCTTGGACCACGATCGGTCACGCCCTCGGCGTTGCGACCATGGCAGCTAATGCAGCCCTCACTGTATAGCTTTTGACCTTCGCGCACATATGTCGCCTCGTCAGCAGCGGTGTTAACGCCGTCTTTAGCGGTCGAGGTTGGCGAGAAGGCGGCATAGAGCC
Source organism: Mycobacteriales bacterium (assembly GCA_013362805.1). Taxonomy (GTDB): domain Bacteria; phylum Actinomycetota; class Actinomycetes; order Mycobacteriales; family QHCE01; genus JABFVL01. The sequence continues at coordinate 46,338 of JABFVL010000014.1, forward strand.
CACCCAATGCGCCCAGTGCCAGCAGCAGCACAACGGCTCTGCGGAACCGCTCGCCCATCTTGGCGAAGACGGATGATTTCATCGGATCACCTATCGGATTACGAAACGGAAGACCCCCGCAGGTGCGGGGTTAAGACGATTACTGAATGAGGTAGATCGTGGCGAATAGCCCGATCCAGACAATGTCGACGAAGTGCCAGTAGTAGGAAACAACAATTGCACTTGTGGCCTGGGCTGGAGTGAATCGGCCCATGGTTGACCGCGCCATCATCAACAAGAAGGCGACAAGGCCGCCAATGACGTGCAAACCGTGGAAGCCCGTGGTCAAGTAAAAGACCGAGCCATATCCATCGGAATTGAGCTTCACACCATCGTGCACCAAGTTGCGGTATTCGTTCGCCTGACCCAATACGAAGATCAACCCCATGATGAAGGTGATGGCGAACCACCGGCGCAGACCCTGCACGTTGCCTTTCTCTGCCTCAAAAACACCAAACTGGCAGGTGACAGAGGAGAGCACCAAAATGATGGTGAACGTGAGGGCATAGGGCAGGTCGAGGTGTTCGGTCTGAGTTTCCCATAGTTCCGGACTTACCGAACGGATGGAGAAATACATCGCGAACAAAGCCGCGAAGAACATCAACTCACTGGAAAGCCAGACGATGGTGCCGACGCTCACCATGTTCGGTCGAGTAAGGGAATGCACTCGAGACCGGTCGTAAGGTTGCATCGCGTCGGCGGTTGAGGTCGCTGTCGTCACGGGAGCATTATGGACCTCATAGTGCGCTCTAGCTGCGCCGGGTCCGGTGTGTCGTCCGCTAGTGCAAGTTAGCCACGGCAAAGGGCGCGAATCACCGGAAAATGCGAGCGGACTTGTCAGGGTAAGCTCGCTGTTCGTGCCCGCGTTTACCCCCGCCACGCTTTTTACTGCGGCTTCAGTCGACAACTGGCTGACACTTGCGCTGATAGTAGCGGGTGGACTCTACCTATACGGAGTTCACAAACTACGCGTTCGTGGTGATAGCTGGCCAATATCGCGCACGATCTTGTTTGTCGTAGCCGGACTTGGCACCGTGGCGATCGCCACTATTTCCGGTCTCGGTTCGTATGACGAAGTCTCGTTCGCGGCGCACATGATGCAACACATGCTGCTAGCCATGGTGGCCCCCATTTTTCTAGCACTCGGCGCACCAGTCACGCTGGCGCTTCGCACATTGCCGACACGTCCACGTGGCTGGTTGCTTTCGCTCGTGCATTCGCGATTCGCGCGAGTGCTCGCGTTTCCGCTTGTCGCGTTCGCTCTTTTCATCGCGAATCCATACGTATTGTATTTCTCGGATCTCTACCAACTGACCTTGGAGAATCGGCTAGCCCACGAATGGATGCACGCGCATTTCATCATGGTTGGCTGCTTGTTCTTCTGGCCATTGATCGGAATCGACCCGTTGCCTGGTCGTTGGCCCTACCCCGCCCGGGCGCTTTTGATGTTCTTGTCCATGCCCATTCATGCGGTACTCGGACTCACCATCATGCAGAGCGACCAATTGCTTGCCGAATCCCACTATCAGGCACTCGTGGCTACCGGTGATTACAGCTGGCTCGATCCCGCGCAACAGCAACAGATCGGCGGCGGCTTGCTGTGGGCATCCGGTGACATCATCAGCCTGCTGATGCTGGCCGCGCTAATTACCCAATGGATTCGCGCTTCAGAGCGGGAAGCCGCCCGAATTGATCGACAGCTGGACCGCGAGGAAGCCGCTCTTAGCGGCACATAAAGCACCTGGCGCCCCTTCGGCTTTGCGCTACGATCGGCGACATGTCTGCGTACTCTCGTCGCTCCGCTGATTTCACCGTGTTGGTGTACAGCGATGATCCCAACACCCGGCAAAAACTTCAGCTCGCGATCGGCCGCCGTCCGGCACCAGATGTCGGCACCGTCGACTACTTGGAGTGTTCGACGATTGAGGAGGCTGTAGCCGCTGTAGACGCCGGAAAAGTAGATTTGCTGCTGCTCGACGGGGAAGCGCAACCCACCGGCGGCATGGGCATCTCACGGCAGCTAAAGAACGAAATCGAGAACTGCCCACCCACCTGTGTAGTGGTGGCCCGAAGCATGGACCGTTGGCTTGCCGCGTGGTCTCAGGCCGATGCGACACTGTCACACCCCTTGGATCCCATTAATGCCTCAGGTGTGGTCGCTGACCTGCTCCGCGCCCGGATGCCAGTCACATAGTTTTATCGGCGAACGCCAATAAAAATGGGCTGAACCCACCGTTTGGCGTGGGTTCAGCCCATTTTTACATGTAGATCCTGATTGGCGACATGTTTGTCGCCCTCTAGTGGTGCTCGACCCGACTGCCGGTGTAGTACTCGAAGAGCAGACCCGCGGTCGCGGCCAACACAGCCAAACCGCCGGTAATGATGAGCCAGGGAGCCCAGAAAGCCACACCCAGCCCGGTGATCGAGGCGGCAGCCGCCACACCCAGTGGCCAGTAACTGCCGGGGCTGAAAAAGCCAAGTTCTCCGGCGCCTTCGTGAATTTCGCCATCCGCCCGGTCTTCGGGGCGGGGCTCAATCCGTCGCGCAATGAAGACGAAGTACATGCCGCACATGGCACATAGCAAGCCGGAGAGGATAAGGGCTGTTGTGCCTACCCAGTCGGCTCCTTCATCACTGTTGTCTGTCCAGATGTAATACACAGCGGCAGTGATGAATAGGAAGACCGCGACGAGGTTGAAGATCCGGGATTCAGACTTCATTTTTCTTTTGCTCCCGCTGGTGGTTAGCTTGCGCTGCGCTTAGTGCGCTCTGGGTTAAACGGCTCAGTGGTCGTGGCGTGGCCAGGTTGACCAATCGCTTCGAGCGCTTCTGACATCGAGAGCCCTTGAGAACGACTTTCCAGATATCTCTGGTAATCCGCCCAGCTAACCGCCCGCAATTCAAAGTTCATGTTGGCGTGGTAGGTGCCGCAGAGCTCGGCGCAACGACCAACATATGCGCCTTCACGCTCAATGGTGATCTGGAACGAGTTTGGGTGACCCGGGATAACGTCTCGCTTAAATAGGAGATCAGGAACCCAGAAGGAGTGGATAACGTCCTCGGAAATCTCGTCAAAGCGAATCGTTTTGTCCGTGGGAAGGACCAAAATCGGAATCTCATCGGTAGAACCGAGTGTGCTGATCTCTTCGCCATCGGCACCCTTGGTGTCGGGATATTCAAAGCGCCAGTTCCATTTGAAAGCCACCACTGTGACAGTCACATCTGGATTCTTGGTTTCTTTGTCGACATAGGTTTGTGCGATCGCCGTGTAGTAGAACAAAACGGAGATAATGAAGAAAGGCACCGCCGAGTACAAAATCTCGATGGGCATGTTGTAACGCGTCTGTGGTGGAAGTTCCTCACCACGCTTGCGATAGGCACCGATGCACCAAAAGATTAGACCCCATACGAAAACACCCACGACAAGCGCGGCCACAACAGACCAGGTCCAAAGCTGACGCATTTCTTCAGCTTGTGGGGTGATGCCCCGTGGCCAACCAAAGCGAAGGCTATCTTCCACGTCGCAACCAGTGAGCATGAGGCTGGCGGCGGCCGCGAGGGCCCCAAGGCGTAGATAGCGACGCTTGCTGTTGGCGCGAACTCTAGTGTCAGGCGCGTTCGAAGTATCAGCTTTGTGCGATGAGATCACGGCGGAAGACTACTCGACTGCGCTTGTTGGACCGGCCTGGGGGCGGGCGTGTTGCGACGACAGCTGTGCTGGTGTCCGGCATTACCGGCATGTACCCAACATGTCGCTTAGCTCCGGCACCCATCGTGCTTATGGTGGCAGGATCGAGATGTGATTAGAACGTACTTTGACGCCGCAACAGCGGCTCCGCTCCACCCGGCCGCGCGACAAGCCTATGCGGCCGCGATGGAAGGCTGGGCCGATCCAGCTCGGCTCTATAGCGAAGCGCGGCAGGCCGCACAACTTGTTGACGCGGCCCGAGCGGTAGTCGCCGAAGTTCTTGATATCGCTCCTGAGGGCGTGTTCTTCACGCCCAGCGGCACTGCTGCCGCACACATGGCAATCCTTGGCACCGCAACCGCGCGACCTCATCATGGCGCATCGGTTATTCACTCCGCGGTGGAACATTCGGCGGTGATTCAAGCGGCCGAGCACCTTGGAAGCGCGAGAAGTGTGCCAGTGAGTCCGACTGGCGTAGTCGATGTTCCACACTTCATCCAAGCGCTGCGGTCCCCAGATGTGGTGCTGGCCGCATTGATGTCGGCGAATCATGAAGTCGGAACGGTGCAGCCAATTGTCGACGTCGCAGCGGCCTGCGAGTCGGCGAATGTTCCGCTCTATGTGGATGCTTCGGTCAGTCTTGGACACATGGACATCGCACCGGTGTGGTCATTGTTGACCGGCAGCGCTCGAAAATGGGGTGGCCCCACTGGTGTGGGAGTTTTGGCGGTCAAACCACACGTCCGGTGGCGTTCCCCATGGCCTGGCGACGCGGTAGAGACCGGGCTTAACATTCCCTCTATCGTTGCTGCCGCTGCCGCACTTCGAGCCGTGCATGCGGATAAAGAACAGCGCTCCGCTCGACTGCATGCGCTCATCAACCGCATCCGCGCGCAAGTGCCGACACTGTTGAATGATGTCGAAGTGGTGGGCGAACCACACGAGCGAGCACCTCACATCGTGACGTTTTCGTGCCTATACGTCGATGGGGAATCGCTCGTGCACGAACTCAACAAGCGAGGCTTCGCGGTGTCATCGGGCTCAGCATGCGTTGCTTCCACTTTGGAGCCTTCTCATGTGCTGGCCGCGATGGGTGCCCTCACTCATGGCAACCTTCGGATCTCGTTGCATGAGGGCAACACAGCCGAAGATGTGGAACGTTTCTTGGCTGTGCTGCCCGAGGTAGTACACGCTCAGCGCGGCGCCGTATGACTACTTTTCCACCAGTTCAGGTTGCGGAGCGGTGGTCTTTGTGTGTGCGCCTCGCAACGTCAGCAGGGATGCGAAAAAACCGCTGAACATGACGACGACGCCCAATGCGATAGCAGTCGCGCTGGGCACTACTGTCCGGATCGTGGCGCGCGGGTCCAGGTCACCAAAACTGGCATCACTCCACTTTGTGACCGCGACGGCTGTACCGATAGCACCCGCGATTATCAAAGTGAGTCCAACGGCAACACAGACCTCAAGGTTTAGCACTTTCGTCCACTTGGCGAGGCGCTTTTCGGGTGTCAGACCTTCGGTGCGGCCATACAGTTTGGCGCAGCCACCGAATAGGAACAGTTGGGTTCCTACGAGCAAGGCGAGCTGGGCATATACCAGCGCGCTGATGTCCAGCCGCACATTCGCAAATGAGACAGGGCCAAAGGACAACGCGACGGTGCCGATGAGACCGATGAGGCCCAGAATGAGACCTGGCAGCACCAATGTTTGACGGGGCGCGAAAACGAGAAGGAACCTCAGGTGACGCCAACCATCGCGCCAGGTGCGCAGATGCGGTGGCCGGGACCGCCCATCTGGGGACAGAGTGGTGGGAACTTCCACGAGGTCATAGTTCGCCAATGAGGCGCGCACTACCAGTTCGGAGGCGAATTCCATACCTGGCATGCACAGGTCGAGTTCGCGAATTCTATCCCGGTTGAACCCGCGGATTCCGCAGTGGAAGTCGCGCACATTGTTGAGCTTGAACAGTCGACGCCCTATCCAGGACAGCACGGGATTTCCTAGATAGCGATGGAGTGGCGGCATAGCGCCAGGAGCAATTCCACCTTTGAACCTGTTACCCATCACTACGTCATGCCCTTGACGTAGTTTTTCCACGAATGGGCCTAGGTTGCCGACGTCATAGCTGTCGTCAGCATCAGCCATGATGATGTATTTGCCGCGGGCGCGTTCGATTCCGTTGAGGAGCGCTCCGCCATAGCCTCGGATGGGGGCGTGCACAACTCGGGCACCAGCGGCGGTGGCCAGTTGTTGGGTGCCGTCGGTGGATCCGTTGTCCGAAACGAGCACTTCCCCATCTACGCCAAGCTCGGCGAGAGACTTGAGTGCTTTCCGCACGCATATTTCGATCGTTTCGGCTTCGTTGAGCGCCGGCATCAGAACGGTTAGTTCGCAGCTGGGCGAGTCGTCCGTGACGGATTCCATCAACTGGTTAGGCACTGAGCTTCTCCGTGGTTTTGCGTGCCGGCGCCACCGGCTGCTGAGGGTCGTTAGTGGGCGGGGCCGCGAATATGTTTCGCAAAGCTAGGTACGCCAGAGCGGCACCCGGGGGAATGAGCACCAGTATGGGCGCTCCGTACCGAATATCAAATTGGGAGGTAGCAATCGCTCCAACAAGCAAAGCGAACGCACTGAATCCAAGAAGCAGCGCGTCCCCACGGAGCCGCCACGCTCCCCCTTTGCGGGGTTTCACGAATGGCAGCGCTGCGATCAACAACAAGCCGAGGAAAAGCAGTGGACCGGGGGTAACGCCAACTCCACCATACTTGTTCAAGAATGTGGCTTTTTTACTGAACCAGCCTTCGGGTATTTCCCCTGGCCAGGCCCCTGAGTATCCGGTGAGTTTACCGCCGGGCCCCGGCACGTTCTCGTGTAGATGCGAGTCTTGGACGGGTCGTGGCGTGCAGCTGGGGTCGGAAATTTTCGCCGGGAAGCGCCACATCATTGGGCAGGTGGTGCCTTTGGGCTCTTCATGATGAATGTAGAAACTGGGGGAAAAGTACGCCCAGGTTTCGGTGGCGACGAGTTTCGCGAAATCGCCCGGTTGTTGACTAACGACTTTGCCGACGAAAGTGTACGAGTCTTTGCGGGTGACGCCGGTCTTCTTGTCGTTAATGGGGCTGTTGTGACTCCATACGTAGAAGTCGACTTCGTAGGCGTAGGGCTCGTCGGCTCGCTGGCACAGTTTACGTTCGGCCGCGTTGAGTTTGAGTTCGGAACAGTCGGCGATGGACATAACCCGGCCGTACATCCACCGGTCTTGCCAGGTAGAGAAGCTGTATTGACCGTTGTAGTGGTTGAACCACATGAGATAGCCGATGAGCGGTAGTCCAGCTGCGGCGGCGAGCGCAAAGATTGGCTTCCAGCCAACTCGACGGATCAGCACATATAGGCCGATGAGGGCTACTAGCGGTAGGCCCACGGTGCGAGTCACGAGAGCCGCGGCGAAGAAAAGACCGCCGACGATGGCGAACTTGACTGACAGTTTGTCTTCCCACATCACGGCGAGATATCCACCGAGCAGCAGGAAAATGAACAGAGTATCGGCAAGAAGGTAGTGCTCGAGCACGAGAGCGTAAGCGTCGAGCACGATGGGCGCCGCCGCCAGCACGGCAAGCCAGCGCGGGCCACCTTTGCGCAGGATGAACGCGTAGAGCGCGATTCCACAGGCTAGACCCAGGATTTGCTGAGTGATCACGATGGGCCAGATGGATCCGGTCCATTGCCACATGTTCAGCAGCAGCGAATAACCGTATGGGCGGATCGCGGAGGGTTGCATTTTGCCCGCGAAAACGAAGTAGCCTTCGGTGTCCGAGAAATAGAATGCCGACCGATACGTGATGTCGATCAGGACGCGAAGTGCGACGCCGACCGCTAGAACGATCGCCATCGCCATGTGCACCTTGGCGAGCTTGCCGACCTTAGTCAGCCAAGAAGGCGTTGACACGGAATCAGATTCCACCGTTTTCGCGCTTTTCTCGCGAATCGGCTGAGGACTCTCATCTACGAGCTGAGCAGCCTTTTTGCCCGTTTTGGGAGTATTTTCTGCCGCGCTGGGACTAGGTTCAGGCACCGACTGAATCTAACAGTGCGGCCCCAACGGCCAACCGGGCGCCCAGCGACAAAGCTCTAGTAGGGCTCCCCAATTTTGACCATCGGTTCAGGGCTACGCATTCTGCGGAACACAACTGAGCGCATGACCCCGTAGAAACAATGCCCGACCATTTTCTTCGTGCCCGGATGACGCTCTTTGATTGTCCGGCGAAGTTTCAACGTCAAAAAGACGGCGTCAATGATGAACAAGGCCACCAATGCGATCCAAATCATGGTGGTCACATACCGCACGTTCGATGGCATGAACTGCAGAGAACCTATGACCACAACAAACGTGCCGAAGAAAAAATATGTGCCCATATTTCTTCTCGAATCCACTATGTCGCGGACCAAACGCCGAACCGGCCCCTGGTCACGGGCAAACATATAACGCTCATCGCCCTTTTTAGCGCCCTCATATTGGGCGGCACGCTCAGCCTTAGCACGCTCTTTCATGCGCAGCCGGGCTTCTTTATTCGTCGCTGGAGGCTCCACCGGGGCATTCGCCCGCTTGCGCCGTGGCGTTTCTTGGCCTTTGGGCGGGGTATAGCCCTTAGGCATTTGCTCTTGGACGTCCTCGAGCTCTTCCTCGGGGGAAGCAGCTTCTTTATCGCGACGAAACAGGGAGATCACGTCTCCAGTCTAGGGGCTCACCGCCCCACGACCGAGCTCAGCCCAGCTCAAGCTAAGGCAGCTCGAGCATCCGATCCAACGCGAGTTTGGCGTTCGCGGTGGTCTGCGGGTCCACCGTGATCTGGTTGACGGTCTCCCCCGCCACTAGCGACTCCAATGCCCACACCAAGTGCGGCAAATCAATTCGATTCATCGTCGAGCAAAAACACACCGCTTTGTCGAGAAACACGATCTCTTTGTCGGGGTGACGCAACGCCAAGCGCCGAACAAGGTTCAATTCAGTGCCAATAGCCCACTTAGATCCCGCCGGCGCGGCATCAATGGTTTTGATGATGAACTCAGTAGAGCCCACCAAATCAGCGGCCTCCACGACCTCGTACCGACACTCCGGGTGAACTAGAACCCGCACGTCGGCAACCCGAGAGCGCACATCGTTCACCGAATCCAGGGTGAACCTGCCGTGCACCGAACAGTGCCCCTTCCACAGGATCATCTTGGCTGACCGCAGTTGCTCCACGGTAAGCCCACCATTGGGTTTGTGTGGGTTGAACAACACGCAGTCGTCCAGAGTCAAACCCATCTCACGCACCGCCGTGTTCCGCCCAAGGTGCTGATCTGGAAGGAACAAAACCTTCTGCTTTTGCTCAAATGCCCATTCCAGCGCCCGCTTGGCGTTGGATGATGTGCACACCGCGCCACCGCGGGCGCCGGTGAACGATTTGATCGCCGCCGAGGAGTTCATATAGGTGACCGGAATGGTGTCTTGGGCAACACCCGCCTCGCGCAACACGTCCCACGCCGCTTCCACCTGCGAGAACGTGGCCATATCAGCCATCGAACACCCGGCCGCGAGATCCGGAAGAATGACCTTCTGATTGTCACCAGTCAAAATATCAGCGGATTCAGCCATGAAGTGCACGCCGCAAAACACGATGAATTCCGCGTCTGGCCGCGCGGCGGCCTGCTGCGCGAGTTTGAACGAGTCGCCGGTCACGTCCGCGAAGGCGATAACTTCATCGCGTTGGTAGTGGTGGCCGAGAATAAAAGCGCGATCCCCCAACAGCGCACGAGCCCGACGGGCCCGCTCGACAAGATCGGGATCGCTCGGGGCGGGAAGAGCTCCAGGGCAGTCAACGCCCCGCTCGGAATCTGCGTCACTGGCTCGCCCCAACAGCAGTAAGGCGGTGGCCGTTGAATCCGGTTCAATCCATGCGGTGGTCACGCAACCATGCTGCCACTTTTACCCCACGCTCGCGCCCAGACGTGACCGGCGCCACTGCCACAGGTAAACGGAATCAACGTGTGCCCATTGGTGCTAGCGACCTGGTGTGCAACCATAGGTACAGCAGAAACTCTATCGACAACGCAGGAGCTAGTCGTGACCTCGACCCACACCGTGGAAGCCACAAGCCAAACCCAGGGCATCACGTTGACCGACACCGCCGCCGAAAAGGTGAAAACCCTACTCACCCAAGAAGGCCGTGACGACCTGCAACTTCGTATTGCTGTTCAGCCTGGCGGATGCTCAGGTCTTCGCTACCAGCTCTACTTCGACGACCGCGCGCTGGACGGCGACCAGGTCACCGACTTCAACGGAGTTGAGGTCGCGGTAGACAAAATGAGCCAGCCCTACTTGATCGGTGCCAGCATCGACTTCGTCGACACCATCCAAAAGCAGGGCTTCACGATCGACAACCCGAACGCGGGTTCGTCCTGCGCCTGCGGCGACTCGTTCAGCTAACCACGCGACATCAAGTAGGCGGTTACCCAATTGGGTAACCGCCTACTTGTGTTTGAAGGGTTTTCAGGATTGGCGCAGACCCCATCGCCGCCTAGGGTCAAAGCATGGAATTTCGTCATCTCGGCCGCTCCGGCCTCCGTGTCAGTGAAATCGCTTATGGCAACTGGTTGACCCACGCGTCGCAAGTCGAGGAAGAAGCCGCCGTCGCGTGCGTGCGGACGGCTTTGGAAGAGGGAATTACCACCTTCGATACAGCCGACGTATACGCCGCTACCAAAGCCGAAGAGGTGCTCGGCCGAGCGCTCAAAGGGGTCAAACGCGAGTCGTATGAGCTTTTCACGAAAGTTTTTTGGCCCATCGGGCCAGGCGAGAACGATCGCGGCCTATCCCGCAAACACATCATGGAAGGCATCAACGGCTCCTTGAAACGTTTGGGCGTCGACTATGTAGACCTTTATCAGGCGCACCGCTACGACTACGCCACACCGCTTGAGGAAACTCTGCGCGCTTTCGACGACCTGGTGCGCCAGGGCAAAGTGCTGTACGTGGGCGTCTCGGAATGGCGGGCCGAAGAAATCGCGCAAGCGCTCGAAATCGCTGACGACATGGGCTTTGACCGATTGGTATCGAACCAGCCGCAATACAACATGCTCTGGCGAATCATCGAATCCGAGATTGTGCCCTTGTGCGAAAAAGAAGGACTGGGCCAAGTTGTATGGTCTCCCATCGCACAGGGCATCTTGACCGGAAAATACAAACCTGGAGCGCCGCTCCCCGAGGGCAGCCGTGCGGCCGACCCCTCAGGAGGCGGCACCATCGCACGGGGCCTGCGTGATGAGGTACTCAACGCAGTGCAGGAACTCGCCCCATTGGCTGAGCAGGCTGGCCTGTCGTTGGCTCAACTCGCGGTGGCTTGGGTCTTGCAGAACCCGAATGTTTCTTCGGCGATCATTGGCGCTTCGCGACCGGAACAGGTGCGAGAGAACGTGAAAGCCGCTGGGGTGAAGCTTGATCAGGAGCTGTTGGATCAGATCGACAAAGTTCTGGCCCCAGTGATTGAACGGGATCCAGCCAAGACGGTGAGTCCGCAAACACGCCCATAGTTCAGGATTTCGCTGGCATGACCCGCTCAGTCGCGGTCATGCCAGCGAGCCCGCCCGCAACGGGCGAAAAAAGCTTCGAAGATCAGTGATGACCTGGTCGGGTTCTTCGTGTGCCATGAAATGCCCGCCACGTTCTGGCACATGCCAGAGACGCAGATCTGTACAACGTCGTTCCATCAGGCTCTTTGGGAAATTCACGAATGCTGGCTCGTTGCTAAGCGTGACCGCCGCTGGCACGGTAATTGTCGGCACCGGATCGTTGAGCGGATAGTGGTAGTACTGCTGAAACGAAGAGGCAATTGTTCCGGTCGCCCAATACAACGTCGCGATAGTCGCCAAGGTGTCTTTATCCCAACTGTTTTCTAGCCGTCCTTGGCAATCGCTCCAATCGCGATATTTATCAGTAATCCAGGCGATGAGGCCCGCTGGCGAATCAATCAACGCCGCGCCAATGGTGTCCGGACGAGTACACATGATTTCGCTATAGCCCTGGTCTTGCTCGTCGTACTTTTCCAAAGCCGCGAGAAACGCTAGTTCCCCTGCCGTGGCCGGTTGCTCCGAAAAGTCCGCGTTGACCACGGCTGAGGTGATGTGTATGCCCACCACTTCTTTCGGGTACAGCGCTCCGAGCCACTGGGTGACTCCACCACCGATATCGCCACCGAATGCCGCAAAACGCGGATATCCAAGTGTCTGGGTCATGAGCTGGTGCCACATGTGAGCAACGCCCTTCCGGGTGAAAGGCGTTGGCGGCAGTTCAGAGAACAAAAATCCGGGCAGTGACGGAATGATGACATCAAAGGCATCCGCCGGGTCGCCACCATCGATGGCTGGGTCCGCCAACCGTCGAGCTACTCGCAGCATCTCAACGAAACTGCTCGGCCAGCCGTGGGTAAGCATGAGGGGAAGCGGAGCGGGGCCGCCTGGCGGACGCTGGGCTTTGAGGTGAAGGTAGTGAATCTTGCGCCCTTCAACGTCCGCCAAGTAGTGCGGATAGGTGTTGAGTTCAGCTTCCGCGGCCCGCCAATCGAACCGGGTGGCCCAATATGACACGAGTTCCCGCAGATAGTCGGGGTCAACACCGGCCGTCCAATATTTACTGTCTGATGCCTCTATGAAGCGAGTGTGGTGCAGCCGCATTCGCAAATCAGCCAACACATCGTCCGATATTGCGATCCGAAAAGGCTCGATTGTCATGATTGGTGAATCTATCCGAGCCGCCACGCCAAGGTGAACAACACCGCGCCGCCCAGGCACGTCAACGCACGAAGGTGGTTCCACAACATCCACGGCTGGTAGTAGTCGGTCCAGGTCTTCGCGATATTGGGTGAGTTAACGTCAACAAGCGCCAAAGCATCGTTGTGCGGAACGTGGTAGGTGATTGTGACGATGATGCCCACCAAATACACGGCGCAGCCGATCAAAAGATATATCGCACCTGGACTCCCCAGCCGCATAATCGCGTACACCCCGAGCACCAACGACAACAACGCCGGACCCAACAAAACAGTCATGAACCAAGGATTAGGCGCGAGTTTGTTGATGTGCTGCATCGCGGCCACACCAGAGGAAGCTGGAAGTCGGCGGATGCCTGGCATAACAAATGTTGAAAAGGCGAGAAACACTCCGGCGGAAAGCCCCGCACCGATCGCCGCGAGAAGAGTCATAATCCTAAACATGAGTGGTCCTTACCTTTGTATTTTCGCTGGTAAGAACGATTTAACCGGACGTCGCTAGCGGTGCACATAGCCCAAAAGCTCATCGCCATGCGAGTGCGTCTAGAGCAGCCTCAACCGCTCATCCGCCACGCTCACCTCGACCCGCTGACCCCAACCCGCCGTGAGATGGTCAGCCTCAATGCCATCGGCAAATATGGTTAGTTCGTCCGATTCGCTCACGATGCGCAAAACGTGACCGCCCGACAAAACCCCATTGGTAACGGTGTTTCCAGTTGTCGGCGAGGCCCAAGCCTCGCGCACAAACCACCACAACGCGAGCTCATCCGGCTGCGGAAAACGCACCGCGTGTTGGCGATCGGCCGCGATAGAAGCCGCCCACCCCGTCGCTCCTGTTCCCGTGCCCACCACCAAGCCCGAGGAAGACTGTCTCTCTTGACGATCTTCACACCGCACCACATAACGAGCGGACTGATGACTCGGATGACCTAGATAAATCTCATTAAGACCAATGAGGCGCTGCCCGTCATCAAGGGTCGCCGCGACCAATGTCCGCGACTGGCCAGCGCCACGCACCGCATCCGCCAGCAGATCGCGCACCGCGTCGGGCTCGTTTTGGACTAACACACCCGGGTTGTAGGTGTGATCAGGATTCACACCCACCACCGGCTGGCCATTCCGTAGATACTTGGCCACATTGGCGACTAAGCCATCTTGGCCGACAACAATGACAACATCTTGAGGTGAAAACAGAAAACGCGACAGGTCGTCCCGGTTCACCGCACCGCGCCGCCAATCAGCGGGAATAGCGTGTGCGATCGCCGCCAACGCCGAGGACAAATTTTCATGTCGCTCACGCAAGAGCGCTAAGTCCTGGCCACGACCCCGCAAAAAGAACTGCGCCGCCGCCAATGTGCCGTGACGAACGGTCAATTCGGTTAATTCGCTGGGTCGTGAAACCACAACCGCACGTGGAGCCAATGCCATCGGCGACCGTCAAGATTTCTTCACGCGGTTACCCGCGGCGGGTCTAGCCTGGGCCAAGCTAGTGACCAGGTCAGTAACCACATCAGGGGTGATGGTGAGCTGTCCAATCGACGGCAATTTACCGGCCGCTTCCCGCAACGCCAAGGCGTACAACACCCGGTCGCTCACACCCGCCGCCGCCTGCAGCCTCGAGCGCTCAGATTCGGCTTCAGCGGCACCAATGGCTCGCACCCCATGAGCTCGAGCCTCCGCCAAGATCTGTTCCCGCTCCGCTTTACCCGCAGCCTCAATTCGCGCGGCCGCCGCCTGATCTTCAGCTTGCCGACGAGCATTAAGCCCCCGCTGCGTGACAAGCTCCTGTTCTCTGGTTGCCAAAGCGATCTGGTTTGCCAACTCGTTTTCGGCGATGGCCCGTTCACGTTCAACAGCAAGAGCCCGACGCTCATAGGTAGCCCGATCAGCGTCAATCTGGACAGCCTCGCGAGTAGGTGTTTGAAGAGCCCGCTCCAGTTCCGGCTCTGGGCGGATTGCCACCACCCGCACCGCCACGACCTGAAGCCCCATTTCCGCAAGTCGCTCGTCGCCGCGAAGGGCTTCGTCTAGATGTTCTCGCACTGGGATAACGGCGGCTAATGCCTCGGTCAATGTCAAACCAACTAATAAATCCAAGGCTGGTTGTTGGGCGAGCTCGGTGAGCGAGGTAGCCAATTGTTCGAGCGGGGTCGCGCGCCACCTACCCGTGACAGGATCGATGCCGAAGTCGAGGCGCCGCGCCGCTGTCTCAGGTTCAACGATGCGATAGGTGACCGCGGCCTGCACCGTGACGTCCTGAAAGTCACTGGTGCGGGCATGGAACAGTAGTGGTAATTCCCGGTCGTCCACTGGAACCTCGGCGAGCACAGCGCTTTGCGACCGGAACATGAAACTCAGCCCGGTGCCGCTTCTTTTCACCTGGCCTTTTTTGGTGTGGATGATGTGCATAGTCGGGGTTCCACGCAGCTGCTTCATAAAAAACAGCCGTAAAATGTCTGCCACTTCTTTGATGCTCCTAACTCGACAGACTCACCTTACGCACCAGGCGAAAGCGCCATGGTGTATTCGACCCGGGCATCCTCCACCAAACGCACGGACGACACGCCGTCTTCCGCCAAAGAACGCCAATGTTCACCCAACCAGGTTTCGGCATCGGACTGACTGGTGAACGCCTCTTCCCCACTTTGCTCCGGAGCGTCCTGCGCGTTCTCATACAGGTATTCCCAGGACCAAGACATAACATCTCCTTTTTCACGCCGTCATCGCCTGCAGGTAGCCTGCCCGATGTGAACCCAGATGCCCAGCGTTTCCCCGTGAATTCTTCCGCGCCACCCAGCACGCATCTTGGATCTCTGCAGCGATGGATCGATTTCACCGCCGCCACCAGCGGTGAGGCGACACCGATCCGACATCCCCGAGCGGCGCTATTTGGCGGATTGACCGCACCTGAGGCACACCCGTGGCTACCCAACACGGTCATCGCCAGCCCAGTGGAGGACAAAGACCGAGCACGCCAATGGACCGACCGTGCCGTTGACGGCGGAGCGGACCTGATCATTCCGCTAGTGCACACCAATGAAGACCTCATCCGCGCCGCGTACGTAGTCGTTTCGGTGCTCACCGACACCGAGCCGGTGTGGGTACAGGGCTTCACCGAAGAACTGAGCGACCAAGCGTGGGCGGACCGATGCGCGGCGGTGCGCGATGAGACGTGGCGCATGCGTCGGTACCGCATTGACCAAGCGGGCGTGCTGGCGGGCGCCACTAATGCGACCTTCGGCGCGCTCGTCGATGTGCTTCACCAGGCGACAGTGCGCAAAACTCCGGTATTGCTGGATGGGCCGGTAGTGGCTGCGGCAGCGCTAGTAGTGAGCAAGCTAGACGCCGACGCGGCCACCTGGTTTTTCGTTCCACAACACACGGGCATTGCCTGCGAACGCATCGCCTTGGATGCCTGTGCCTTGCGTCCCTTGTTCGATTTGGAAATTAAAGGCGCATTCGACGGCGTCGGTGCGCTGGTGTTGCTGCCGCTACTACAAACCCTGTTACGGGGAGCCCACCAGGCTAGCTAGCGGCCTGCGGGTTCTGGTTAGTCAAGGTCGGGCTCGGACTAGGAGTAGTGCTGGATGAAGGCGTGGGAGTGGGTGTTACGCTCGGTGTCGGGGTGGGAGTGGGCGATTCCGAGCTCGGCTGCGGCGTTTCAGAGGGCGTTGGGCTCTCGGTCGGGTAGCTAGGGCCTGGCATCTGTGGCGTCTCGGTTGTCTTGCTGGGCTTGGGCGCGATGCGCTTATCACCCTCATCACGTCCGCCAATGACGCCACCAATGCTGGTGCCTTCTTTGTCATTGCCCCACAGCAGCGATGAAAGCGGTGCGCCGCCAACGAGTTCAACCGTGGTGACCGCTCCAACCGTGATGACAAATACGGCCGCAGCTGCCGCCGCGATGTGTTTCCAGTTCAATGGCTTGGCCGTGAACTTCTTTCGGAGGTTAGACACGGTACGCGGGGTTGTTGTGGCTTCGTCGGCTCTCGTCGTGGATTCTTCGGTGGCGGGCATGATCGCTGTGTCGGTGTCTGTCCGTACCGAGGTAACGTGCTGGGTGGGCGGCGTATCCTCGGCGGCCGCACTAGCGAGTGCCGCCCGACGCTCGGCCAGTTGTCGCGGCGTCCATGGCACGGTTTCGGCCGCGTTTTTTAACGCGACTTTGGATCTGTCCAGTGAATGTTTGTACAGCGCACTACCGACGGTGGCGACCACACTGATGATCGCGGCGCCGACGATCGTTCCGATGACGTTGAAGTATGACGCCGCGAACGACGCGGACACGGCAGCTAGAGCACTTGCGACGATTTGCGTAAAACTGAGGTCTTTGCGCAAAGTGTCGTCGTCTTTGGTGTTTTGCTGGCTGACTTCTTTCTTAACGGGCTCGGGGCTCATGACGTCCAGGCACTTGAAGTAAACGGCGATCAGGTTCGTCTAAACGGTACCCGTCTCGTGCCAGGTGTCTAGTTTTGGGATGTTCGCCAATTAGTCGCTTTGTCAGGATTTGCCGCGACAAATTGTGCGATGACTATTTGAATAGCCACCATCGGACAGGTACATCCCCAAACACGTGAGGAAAGTCACTTCTGAGGCGATGCCTCAACAAACGGCGGTTTAACCACCCGCATGTCGGCACGACGCCCACGGACATCCACCAGCACAACCGCGTCCAACTCAACAGCGGGATCCAACAACGCCCATGCGATCGCCGTCTTGCGCGTCGGCGAGAAGGTTCCACTGGTGATGACGCCAACCGATTGTTCCCCGTTAAAAACCGTCATTCCACTACGCGCGATCCCACGGCCCGTCGCGACCAAACCGCGAAGCGCACGAACCGGGCCAGCGGCTTTCTCAGTCAGCAAAGCTTCTCTTCCCCAAAAGCGCGGCTTCGACCAGCCCACCGCCCACCCCAGTCGGGCCTGAACCGGTGTGATGTCCGGAGACAAATCCTGTCCATGCAACGGATAGCCCATCTCGGTGCGCAACGTGTCTCGCGCCCCCAAGCCACAAGCCCGCGCTGGCACGTCCGTGGCAAACAACGCATCCCACACCACCCGCGCCGAATGAACTGGCACAACAAGTTCAAATCCGAGTTCTCCCGTGTAGCCAGTTCGACACACCGTCAGTGCGATCCCACGCCAATCGCATCGCGCGAAGCTCATATAAGAATGCTTGCTAGGCAAACCGACCTGTTCGAGAAGGTCCGCCGAACGAGGTCCTTGCACCGCAATGACAGCGAAATCAAGATGCACATCGCTCACCTCGACCCCCTTAGGGGCATCCTGAGACAGCAGCCGTGCAACCTCACGAGTATTCGCCGCATTGGGAATCAGAAAACCCTCATCAGCTGACACGCGGTACACGATCAAATCATCAATAACCCCGCCATCGGCGGCACAGCACAATGTGTACTGGGCCTGACCATCGGAAATACGATCCAGATCGTTCGTGAGACAACGATTGAGAAAATCAATCGCGCCAGGACCCCGCACCGCAATCTTTCCCAGGTGCGACACGTCGAACACACCCACGCCCTCCCGAACCGCGGCATGCTCAGCGAGCACTCCGCCACCGGAATACTCGATGGGCATATCCCAACCACCGAAAGGCGCGAACTTCGCACCCAATTCAACGTGAGCATCGTGAAGCGGAGAGTGCAGCGCAGATGTCATAGCCGCGAAGAGTACCCGCCACGCCGCCCAGTTACCGGTAATACGCCCCGCGAGGTCACTGAGCGAGGCTGTGCGTACCATCACATGCAAGCTCACCGAAACCCGAATGGAGCGACCCGTGCCTCAGCTTTCCGCGGCTCACACACCAGTTGACCAGCTCAACGCTGATGCCATCGTCGTCGGAATCCATTCGGGGCCTAAAGGCAGTGATCAGGTCCTTTTGGGGCCAGGCGCAGGTCCCATTGATACCGCCCTTAACGGACAACTCACCAAAACGCTGCGGGCCTTGGGCGCCACCGGCAGCGTTGGCGAAGTCACCAAACTGGCCACCCTGGGCGCCACTACCGCACCCATCGTCGCCGCCGTAGGCCTCGGTCCAGCCGAAGAAAAACCGCTTGCTGAAACAATGCGCCGAGCCGCTGGCAGCGCCCTCCGGGCACTTGCCGGCGCGGACAAAGTCGGCATCGCGCTAGCCAGTGAAGAAGAATCTTGGATCCGGCCAGTACTCGAAGGCGCCGCCCTGGGCTGCTACGACTTCACTGAATTCAAAAGCGACTTGCCCGCCACCTATCGAGCGCCAGTCGGTGAAATCATCCTGCTCGCAAGTGGCGACAATGCGAACGAATTGAACCGGGTAGACATCCTCACGCAAGCCGTCGCCCATACCCGCAACTGGATCAATACCCCGGCCAATCACCTGCGCCCACCACAATTCGCGGACCAAGCGCGCGAATTGGCGCACCAACACGGCCTGACTGTCGAAGTACTCGACGAAGCCGCTTTGCTTGAACATGGCTACGGCGGCATTCTCGCCGTTGGGCAAGGCTCAACAGCCGCCCCTCGTTTGGTGCGTATCGCCTACCAGCCCGAAAATCCGCGCACCAGCATTGCTCTAGTCGGCAAGGGCATCACCTTCGACACCGGCGGCATATCCATTAAGCCCGCGCAAGGCATGCAAGACATGAAAACGGACATGTCCGGTGCGGCAAGCGTCATCGCGACCATGCTCGCGATTTCAGATCTGCGACCCCAAGTGGCCGTCACCGCCTACGTGCCTATGGCCGAGAACATGCCCAGCGGGAGCGCATATCGTCCAGGCGATGTGATCACCATGTATGGCGGACGAAAAATCGAAATCCTCAACACCGACGCCGAGGGGCGGATCGTGCTCGGAGATGCGATCACCCGAGCCTGCGAGGACGAACCGGAATACCTCATCGAGACCTCAACGTTGACCGGTGGGCAAATCACAGCGCTTGGCCACCGAGTAAGTGGCGTCATGGGCACACCAGAACTATGCGAACGGATCAAAGACGCGGGTTCCCGCACCGGCGAAGCCATGTGGCCGATGCCGCTTCCTGACGATGTCAAGAGCGGCATGGAATCCGCAATCGCCGACTTTTCGCAAATCAACGCCGGCTGGGACCGCGCTGGACACATGCTTCAAGGCGGCGTCTACCTTGGCGAATGCGTGGCCGAAGGCGTCAAATGGGCCCACATCGACATCGCTGGCCCGTCCAACAACACAGCAAGCGCCTATGGATACACGCCAAAAGGTGGCACCGGGGTTCCCGTCCGCACCTTGGTCGAGCTCATTGAAGACATAGCCGCTGCTGGCTAGCTCTTCTTATGGCGTGAGCTCCACTCCCGCATCCGCTGCGGATATCCCACAACATTGGCGTCATACACCGGCAGGTTGTGCTTGCGACCGAAAGCCCAGGCTTCCTCGGCGCTGCCCACCCGACGGCGCGTCCACTCGCCATCGTGCGCGATCAGCAGCAAAGTCACGTCCGTGACCGCTGTCTTTGGCTCAACGTAGGCCTCAACACCGGTGCGGCTCGCGATGAACTGTTCGAGATGCAATATCCCGGCATCAACTCGCGCGGTGGCCTCATCCTTTTTCTTCCGACGAAACCAGCCCATAATTCCCCCTTGCCGCGAACGTGCTCCGCAGCCTATCGAGCGGGCAACGTCGGGGCAGGCTTGTTCCGATAACGATATAAAAGCCGCACACACCCGTGGTGAAGCCAGGGACAACATGTGGTGGATGTGACCACGGCCTCCCCCACTAGGCGATCAGTCCGTCTCAGTGACAAGATGGGGGGAGTATTTGGCTAGCTCTCAAACCAGACATGGCATCGGGCCAAACCCGCAACGGGTTCTGGAAAAGATTCGAGGGAGATCGGTGTGACCAGCACCAACAATTTCGACGTAGTGGTTTTTGGTGGGGGCAGCGCTGGTTATGCCTGCGCTCTGCGCGCGTCTCAGCTTGGCCAGAGCGTCGCGCTCATCGAAAAAGACAAGCTCGGCGGCACCTGCCTTCACCGGGGATGCATCCCCACCAAGGCCCTGCTGCACGCCGCGGAAATCGCCGACCACACCCGGGACAGTGCCCACTACGGGGTTAAAGCTGACTTCGTCGGCATCGACATGACCGGGGTAAACAGCTACAAAGACGGCATCGTCAACAAGACCTTCCGCGGGTTGAGCGGCCTCATCAAGAGCCGCGGCATCACCATCGTGGAAGGCGACGGCAAACTTGTCGCCGCCAACGCCGTCGAGGTGAACGGCGTTCGGTACGAGGGCCGCAATGTAGTTCTGGCGACCGGCTCCACCCCACGCTCCTTGCCCGGCCTGAACATCGACGGCAAGCGCATCATCACCAGCGAACACGCGCTGCACCTCCAGCAGGTTCCGCAGTCAGTGGTCGTACTCGGTGGCGGCGTTATCGGCGTGGAATTCGCCAGCGTGTGGCGCTCCTTCGGCGCTGAGGTCACCATCGTTGAGGCTCTGCCCCGCTTGGTTCCCACCGAAGACACCGAGTCCTCAAAGCGGCTCGAGCGCGCCTTCCGCAAACGCGGCATCAAGTTCCACACTGGCGTGCGGTTCAGCGGTGTCACCGAAACCGAAGGCGGCGTCCAAGTTTCGCTGGAAGATGGCAAGACCATCGACGCCGAACTGTTGATGGTGGCCGTCGGGCGCGGTTCAGTCTCTGAAGGCCTGGGCTATGAACAAGCCGGCATCGCCATGGAACGTGGCTCGGTCGTAGTCAACGAGTACTGCCAGACGAACGTGCCAGGCGTATACGCCATCGGCGACCTCATCCCCACTCTTCAGCTCGCACACGTGGGCTTCCAAGAAGGAATTTTGGTCGCCGAACACATCGCCGGCCAAGAGGTAAAGCCCATCGACTACAAGGGCGTTCCCCGGGTCACTTATTCAGACCCCGAAATCGCCTCGGTAGGTTTGACCACCGAGCAAGCGAAAGAGCAGGGCTACGAGGTCAAAGAAGCGATGTACGACTTGGCGGGCAACCCCAAGAGCAGCATCCTCAACACCTCCGGCGTTGTGAAGGTCATTACCGCCCAAGATGGCCCGGTGCTCGGCATTCACATGGTGGGCGCCCGAGTCGGCGAACTCATCGGCGAAGCGCAACTCATTTACAACTGGGAAGCCTTCCCAAGCGATGTGGCTCCACTGATTCACGCTCACCCCAGCCAAAACGAGGCGCTCGGCGAAGCGCACCTCGCGCTGGCCGGTAAACCACTGCACGTCCACGGCTAAGCCAATGGCCGGCTCAATAGCTATTGGGCCGGCCTTAGCTAGGCTCAACACAGTTCACAACCCAGTGCGGGTTCACCGCACAGTTCATAACGCGGCGCGGTCTGCCGCGCGCCGTAGCTAACGAAGGAGTCGCGAGAACAATGTCGTTCTCAGTCACCATGCCCGCGCTGGGCGAGTCTGTCACCGAAGGCACGATCACCCGCTGGCTCAAACAAGAGGGCGACCAAGTTGAGGTAGACGAACCCCTTTTGGAAATCTCGACCGACAAGGTCGACACCGAGATCCCGTCACCAGCCGCTGGCATCCTCACTAAAATCGTGGCCGCCGAAGACGACACCGTTGAGGTTGGCGCCGAGCTAGCCGTCATCGGTGGCGAGGGCGAAAGCGCACCCGCCGCTGCCCCGGCGCCAGCCGCTCAGCCCGAGGCTGCCCCAGCTCAGGCCGCACCTGCAGCCCCAGCGCAGCCCGAAGCCGCCGCGCCGGCCGCCACACCAGCCCCATCAAGTGATGCCGCCGATGGCACTCCGGTCACCATGCCCGCGCTCGGTGAGTCTGTCACCGAAGGCACCATCACCCGCTGGCTGAAGAACGTTGGCGACGATGTCGCCGTCGATGAGCCGCTACTAGAGATCTCCACCGACAAGGTCGACACCGAGATCCCATCACCCGTGGCTGGCAAGCTTCTCCAAGTCGTCGCGAACGAAGACGACACGGTAGAGGTCGGCGGAACGCTCGCCATCATCGGCAGCGGATCAGCCGCATCAGCGAGCGCCGCTCCGACACCAGCCGCTCCCGCGCCTGCCGCGCAGGCACCGGCGCCTCCAGCTCCGCCGGCACCAACTCCCCCGACCCCTGCTGCTCCAGTCGCGCCGCCAGCGCCTGCCGCACCAGCTCAAACCGCGCCAGCACCACAGCAGCCCGTCGCCAACAACGGTGGGCCTTCCTCCGCTGGTGGGATCGCCGGATATGTCACGCCGCTGGTACGCAAGCTGGCCAATGAAAACGGCGTAGACCTAGCGTCGGTACGAGGCACCGGTGTTGGTGGACGCATCCGCAAACAAGATGTGTTGCAAGCCGCGCAGAGCGCCAAACCGGCCGCACAGCCAGCAGCAGCGCCTAGCGCCGCGCCAACGAGCACCCCACCTGCGGTTTCGCCGTTGCGGGGCACCACCGAAAAGATGACCCGCATTCGCAAGACCATCGCGGTGCGCATGGTCGAATCGCTGCAGACCGCAGCACAGTTGACCTCGGTGGTTGAGGTGGACGTCACCAAGATCGCGCACTTGCGCCGTGAGGCGAAGAACGACTTCCAAGCACGGCACGGCGTAAAGCTCTCCTTCCTGCCGTTCTTCGCTTTGGCAGCCGTGGAAGCGCTCCGCGCACACCCCAAGCTCAACTCGACTGTGGACATGGAAGCCGGAACGGTGACCTACCATGCGGCTGAGAACTTGAGCATCGCGGTGGACAACGAGCGTGGCTTGGTCGCGCCGGTCATCCAAAACGCCGGCGACCTCAATCTCGGTGGACTGGCCCGTAAGATCGCCGATCTCGCCGACCGCACTCGCAACAACAAGCTGTCACCTGACGAACTGGCTGGCGGCACTTTCACGGTCACCAACACGGGTTCACGTGGCGCTCTTCTCGACACGCCTATCGTGAACCTGCCGCAGAGCGCAATCCTGGGCACTGGGGCCGTGGTGAAGCGCGCAGTGGTCGTGGACGACCCGAACCTGGGTGAACTCATCGTGCCGCGCTCGATGATGTACCTGTCGCTTAGCTACGACCACCGTGTTGTGGACGGCGCTGACGCCGCCCGCTACCTGGTCGCGGTGAAAGAACGTCTTGAGGCTGGGGCTTTCCAGTCCGAGCTCGGGCTGTCTTAATTCGCAGTAATTGAAAAGGGTGGGTCCTCCATATCGGAGGGCCCACCCTTTTGTTTACATCGATCGGGCCGCAGTGGCGCGAAATGCCGTCGCTAGTCTCGACTAGTTAAGTGTTTCGATTTCGGCAATGCGCCAGTCTCCCTCTACTTTGGTCAATGTCATCACGAGCTCGCGTTGCTCTGCTGCGGGCACCCGCTGCACAACGGCGCCATGGGAGTCGTACACCTCGTAGGCTTGCATCGCATCACGGACCTTAAGACGCACTCGAGTATCACCGTCGGGCTCAGCTGAAAGCACGTCTATATCGTGCCGAACATTGCGTGCGGTGTGCCGGTTGGCGGACATTGTGCTGATTTGCTGAGTGTCCGTGCGCAAAGGCTGGCTGTCTGGCGCATAAACGTCGGTCAGCTTTTGGGGATCCGCGACCTCAAAAGCCGCCGCTCGTTGATTGTCGAGCTCAGTGATGATGTCTGTCCACTGTGGTGACGTAATGGCGCTGGTGGCTACGTCATGATTTTCCGGAGCTGAGCGCCCCGCCGCGTTGCCCTCGCTGTGGGTGTTTGTGGCTCTGTGCGCTCGATCGCTGGAGATAGACTCTTGGCTGAGGGTTGCCCATGCGACTCCCGCCCCCACCATCACAAGCACAACCGCGGCAGCCGCCCAAAATATCCGTGGTGGGAGCCGCCATTGGATGCCACGAAATGCTGGTGAGGGCCGACGCGCCCACGTGGCGGCGAGCCATTCGCGAAGAACGGTGAAAGGGCCCCGCTTAGCGAGAACAGGTTCATTGTTCTTGGGCGTTACCGCCCTGGTGTGCACTTGGCTGTCGTCAACATTTGCCACGCTGGTCAGGAGTTCGGCTAGCTCAGGGCGTTCTTCACGGTGAGGCGCTAGTGCCCGCCAAAGTGCTGCCACGAGCGCGGGTGGCGCATGCGCCGCTTTGGCTTGTTCAGCCCAATAGTCCCGACTGACGACGGGACCGCCGATGATCGCGTATGCCGCGACGGCCGCCAAGCCGTACACATCTGAAGAGCTACTGTATTTGGTGCCATAGGCGAGCTCAGGATCAAGGAAGCCATCGGTTCCGCACACCGTGGAGGTCGCTTCTGCGGTGCGCGCGGCCCCGAGGTCGGCGAGGATGGCCCGCCCTGAAGTCGAGAACAACACGTTTCGTGGTGATAGGTCTCCGTGATACAACTCGGCCTGGTGAAGGACAGTTAAGACTGAGCCCAACGTGCCAATGATCTCGATGACTTTGTTGGCGGGCAGCGGCCCCTCTTTCTTTACCGCGCTGCGCAGGTCGCCCCCGGCGGCGTATTCCAGAACCAGAGCTGGACCTTCACCCGTTTCCACGACTCCCCCGCAGCGCACGAGACTGGGGTGCGTGAATTCGTTGAGCAGCTCAGCTTCGCGGCGCAGCGCCTTGGTTTGTTGAGCCACGCTGAGCGTGGGCCGATTCCCACGCAATGTGCCCTGACTGGCAGCTGTCGCCGTATTGGATCCAGAGGCGAGAGGACGAGCCAGCACACGTTTAAGCGCGACGAGTTCTCCAGTAGCGGCGCGGGCCAGCAGAACTTCACTGCTGGCCCCGCTAGCCAATGTTTTCAGCACGGTAAAGCCTGGAATGTTCAGCTCAGGTTCCATGCGTTCAGGCTACGGAATTACGACAGAACCACCGTCGCGTTTTCCACAGCGAGCGCCGCGTAGAGATCGCTGATGAGGTCATCAGGATCTTCGATGCCTACCGAGAGTCGTAGCAGCCCGTCATCGATGCCCGCTTCTTGCCGAGCTTGGGGACTCATCGATGCGTGCGTCATGCTGGCCGGATGCGCGATGAGGCTTTCCACACCGCCCAGCGACTCAGCAAGCGTGAAGCAACGCAACGCATTGACGAAGTCAGGCACGGCGCTGGCATCACGCAAGGTGAAACTGAGCATCGCACCAAATCCGGCTTGTTGTCGCGCCGCGATTTCGTGTCCCTCATGGTCAACAAATCCGGGCCAATAGACGCGCTTCACTTGTGGGTTTTCGATTAGCGCGTAGGCCACCGCTTGCGCGTTTTCTTGATGGGCGCGGATGCGTGGTCCGAGCGTCCGGATGCCTCTAAGGGTCAGAAATGAGTCAAATGGAGCTCCACTTAGACCCAAACAGTTCGCCCACCAAGCAAGTTCGGCTTGCACTTCCGTATCACGGGCGATGACCGCACCGCCGACCACGTCGCTGTGGCCGTTGAGGTATTTAGTAGTGGAATGAATGACAACGTCCGCGCCCCGTTTCAATGGCCGTTGAATTGCCGGTGACAGGAACGTGTTGTCAACGACCACCAATGCGCCGGCCGCGTGCGCGGCGATGCTCACTGCTTCGATGTCGACGATGCGCAGTAGTGGGTTAGAGGGCGTTTCAACCCATACCAGCGCGGGATCTTGACTCAGTGCGGCTTGTAGTGCGTTCGGATCATTGAAGTCAACAAAAGTAACTTTGAAGCGGTTGTGCCGACTCCAGGCGTCGAGTAGCCGCCAGGTTCCGCCGTAGCAGTCATGGGTGGCGACGATGTGTCCTCCGGTGGGGACCAGCTCGCCGACGAGTGTCACGGCGGCCATGCCCGAGGCGGTGATGCAGGCCCCGGCGCCGTGTTCTAGTTCGGCGAGTGCGTCAGCGAGCTGGTCGCGTGTTGGGTTACCGGATCTGGTGTAGTCGTACTCGCCTTTGTGACCGTAGCCAGCGAAGGCGAAGTTTGAGGAGAGGTAGAGCGGTGGGACGACGGCACCGTGCGCGGTGTCTGTGGCGATTCCCGCGCGCACACTCTTCGTCAATGGTGACAATTCGGGCATTGAATCGGTCATGATGCAAGACCTTTCTTCAAGTGTGGCGACTGAATTACAACGGCAGCAGGGCGGCGATGCGGGCGGGTTCTTTTAGGAATGTGTCGTGACCGTAATGACCATCGACCTCGTGTAGGCGCACCGGCCCGCCGATCGCGCCAGCCAAAGTGCGCATGTCTTCGAGTGGAACCAAGCGGTCTTGTCGAATCGCAATCAATGTCGTTGTCGCGTTGATGTGAGCTGGCACGACATTGTGTAGGTCCGCCGATTCGGAAAGCGCGAGAAAACGGCTCGGGCTCACCGCGGCGACGAAACGTTCCCCTACCGCGTCCAAATAGCTTTCGACGCTAAATCGGGTGGGCCCCACGGTGGGCTTGGCGCTGAATCTGTCGGCGAACTCATCGGAGCTGCGATATGTGGTGACCGCCAATGCCCGCGCCAGCGCTAGACCTTCATTGCCGGGTCGCAAAGCCACAATCCGTCGTTGGATGACCCGCAGTGCGGTTGCCATGGGGTGGGAGCGATGTGCCGCGCTCGCGACAACAAGAGAATCGAGGGGCTGTTGTTCGGCAAAAGCCAAGGCGACCATGCCGCCATAGGAGTAACCAATAAATCCGTGCGCGACTTCACCTAGTTCAGCGATAACCCCGGCGATTGCCTGCGCTTGATCTCCGGTGGCAATGACCGGGGCTTCTATGTCGTGGGCGGTAAGCCAATCAATACTCAAGATTTGGTGACGTTCCAAATCGAGTTCGGCGACACCAGATTCCCACCAACCGCTTTGGGTTTCATCTGATGTGGCCGAAGCGCGTCGGCCCGCTGAGGTTCCACCGGCCAAAATGTACAGCGGCGCGCCTGGGGCCCCCATTATTCGGTAACGGACACTGACGGGAATCGTGCCCGTTCCATAGGTGGGATTAATCGCTACATGCGCGGTGCCATCTAGGGCCCGGCTACATGACGCGGTGGTAAGGGTCATTACGGTTCTCCAGCCTGTCAGCGAAGAGAAACCCTACGGATATACGAATAGTGCGGATCGCGACTGCTCGCGACCACCCATCTATCGCGGGCCGGTTGGCCCCCGCAGGAGTTGGCACCGGGCGGCGTGAAGTCCGCTGGTTGCCCCGGCGTCAAAGGGCCTGTCCCTCAGCCGGTCTCGATGGATTGCATTCAAACCATGCCAGTACGGCGGGCTGGCCGTCAAGCACGTTTGCTCAGTGGCGAAAACCTCAGGCATCAGATATGCAGCTTGCGCGACAAGCGAAGTAGGGTTATTCCGTGACGACACCCACCACAGAGTTGACCGTCATCCGCGCTGGTCTGGTGCCTTATGAGCAAGCGTGGGAGCGGCAAAAACAGATCCATGAAGCTCGCATGCAGGGCGCGATCCCAGACACGGTGCTGCTACTGGAACACCCCAGTGTGTACACGGCGGGAAAGCGCACACTCGATGAGCATCGCCCTACTGACGGCACGCCGGTTATCGATGTTGATCGCGGCGGATTGATCACGTGGCATGGGCCGGGCCAATTGGTGGGCTACCCCATTGTGCGCCTTGGTGTACCACTAGATGTGGTGGCTTATGTCCGGCGCATTGAAGACATGTTGATGGCCGTATGTGACGAGCTTGGTCTGGCTACCACGCGCGTGGAAGGACGCAGCGGCGTGTGGGTGAGGGCGGATGACAAAGGCCCAGATCGTAAGGTTGCCGCTATCGGCGTGCGGGTGCGCTGGGGAGTTGCGATGCACGGCTTCGCGCTAAACTGTGACCCTGATTTGACGAAGTTTGACGCTATCGTCCCGTGCGGTTTAAACGACGCGAGCGTGACATCCTTGTCTCAGGAGCTTGGTCGGCCCATGCCGGTGGCCGAGGTTATCGACCTCGTCGAAGCTCGCCTTCCGATGTTGACGCGCTAAAAGTTGACACCGTTAGGCGGCCATTGTGACAAGCGGGGGTTAGCCGCCTAGGATTATCCTCACCAGCGACGGTGCGCTAGATTCTCCGCATTTTCGCGTGTCAACCACTTATCTGTTGAAATAGCCGTTAACGTCGGTATTTCGGTAAGTGACTACTGGAGGGGGCGGTACGGTGAGTGAGGCGATCAGCGCGCCCCTGAAAACCTGGCGCCAGGTTCCCACTTTCTCGTCGGATCCGCATCCGATCAGCGCACCGCCGATGAAGCTTCCCCGAAAAGAAAGCACTCCCGCACAGCGAACCATGCGTTATGCCCGATTTAGCCTAGAAAATACGGCGAGCATCTTCACGTATCGGGCTAGCGGCACCATGGTGCCCTGCCCATTGTGGATCGCCCCCTACGCCGGCCGACTACTCGCCTGGACGCACAGCAAAGACGGGCTTCTCGAGCGAATTGCGACCCAGCCCCACGTTCAGATCGCACCCTGCGATGGGAGAGGTCGACTACTCGCCGAGCCAGTTCCTGTCACCGGGCGCGTCTTGCTCGCCGAAGAGCTACCCACCGCAAAAGTCGCAATGCAGGCGAAATATGGCTGGCGGTTCGGCGCCGCCCGCGTCAGCGCCGCGCTTGCCCGAGCCCTCATGCTGCGCCCAGGGCGCCCGGCAGGGCTCGAACTCACCTTGGACTAGCACCCGCCCTGGCGCTTGCCAAACAACGACGTAGGCTAATGCGCGTGAGTGTTATTCAGCCCGAAGGTCGCAAGCTACTGCGGATCGAAGCGCGTAACGCAGAAACCCCCATCGAACGTAAGCCGCCGTGGATCAAAACACGTGCGGTGATGGGGCCGGAGTACACACAACTCAAGAATCTGGTCCAGAGCGAAAAGCTCCACACCGTGTGTGAAGAAGCCGGCTGCCCGAACATCTTCGAGTGTTGGGAAGACCGAGAAGCGACGTTCCTGATCGGCGGCGACCAATGCACCCGGCGGTGCGACTTCTGCCAGATCGACACAGGTAAACCCGCCGAACTGGATCGCGATGAGCCCCGGCGAGTCGCCGAGAGCGTTCAAACCATGGGCCTGCGGTACGCCACCGTCACTGGTGTCGCCCGCGACGACCTGCCAGATGGCGGCTCCTGGTTGTACGCCGAAACCGCTCGGCAGATTCACGCGATGGTGCCAGGGTGTGGAGTCGAGTTGCTGATTCCCGACTTCAACGCGAAACCCGATCAGCTCGCCGAGGTTTTCTCGGCCAAGCCTGAGGTTTTGGCGCACAACATCGAGACTGTGCCACGCATCTTCAAGCGGATTCGGCCAGCCTTCCGTTACGAGCGCTCGCTTGATGTCATTCGCCAAGCTCGCGCCGACGGCCTGGTCACCAAGTCCAATCTGATCTTGGGCATGGGCGAAGAGCGCCACGAAATTAGCCAAGCTTTGCAAGACCTGCACGACGCCGGTTGCGACCTTGTCACCATCACCCAATATCTGCGCCCCTCACCACGCCACCACCCAGTGGAGCGATGGGTGCGGCCAGAGGAATTCGTCGAGCTGACCGAAGAGGCTGAAGAGATCGGGTTCGCTGGCGTGTTGTCGGGTCCACTTGTTCGGTCTTCCTACCGGGCTGGACGCCTCTACAAGCAGGCGATTGAGGCTCGCACCGCCGCCTAGCGGCGCGGACCTGCACCAAGTGGCGCGCACGTGGGCCGATAGACTCTATAGCTATGGCCAAAGAACCCGAGAAGGTAACCTTCCGGGACCGTGTGCGCCAAATTGGCGTTGCGTTCTCGTTCACCCGCAAACACGACAAGCTGCTGTTCTTGTGGCTCGCCTTGGGCGTTCTGGTGCCGTTGGGCATCGGCTTGGGCCTTGCCGCATATTTTGATAACTGGCTCGTGTTCGCACCGCTGGCCGTGGTCACGGCCATCATCGGGGGTTTGCTCGTCTTTGGTCGACGAGTCACTAAGGCCACCTTCGCCGAGGTTGAAGGAAAACCTGGTGCCGCTGTGGCAATTGTGCAAAACATGCGTGGCCAGTGGCGAGTGACCCCAGCTGTGGCATTTACCCCACAGCAAGACATGGTTCACCGCGTAGTCGGCCGTCCTGGCGTCATTTTGCTCATCGAAGGTGCGGCGCCACGCTTGAAAAACATGATCGTGCAGGAAAAGAAGCGGATTAATCGAGTGGCCTCCGACACCCCGATTTACGAGGTGGTGTTGGGCGATGGCGAAGGAGAAATCCCGATCCGCAAACTTCAATCGCACTTTGTGAAAATGCCCCGCAACATCACCGCGCGCCAGGTAAATGTCATTGAAGAGCGGCTTAGCGCGCTGGGCGCGCGCCCGCCGGTTCCTCAGGGGCCATTGCCGAAGAATGCTCGTCCACCGAAGATGAAGATGCAGCGGCGTTAACCCGCACAATCAAGGAGTTCGCGGCGCGGTCATGCCAGCCTTGACCGCGCTTGTTCGTCAGCACCGCTGGCACCACAAGTTGCAGCAGTATCGTGCGGACCAGCGCACGAATTATCCCGATGCGCCCGCCATCATCGATGCGCACACAAGCAAGCCCCAATAGCCGCATGCCAATTGTTTGACCAAATAGCCCCGTGAAAAATGTGTAATAGCCCAGCAAAACAGCTGCGCTCGTCAGCCGGGGCGGCTCGGGACTGGTGATGAGTGCAGCCACCGCGGCACTCAATACGCAGTCAATGAGGAGCGCGGCTACCCGGCGCCCTGAGCCTGCCGCATCACGTTCTTGTTTCACCTGGTCAGCTTAATCGGCCTAGATGCGGCGTGATCTGCGTCCCCTTTTGCCCCAGTTTGGCGGCCGGGCGCGACCTATGTCACACGCCTGCAAGTTTCTTAACATGCACGAAACATTTGGGACATGCCGGAGCAATCGGGACTGCATATGTTCGGGTTCGTTGTGCAGCAACCGCAAACCGCTAGGGAGTTTGACATGTTCGCAAGCCCGGAAGAGCTGATCAGCTATCTCAGGAAAAACGATGTTCGCTTTGTCGATGTGAGATTCTGTGATCTGCCCGGCATGATGCAGCACTTCAACATTCCCGCCGAATCCGTCACCGAAGACCTCCTGGCCGAAGGCCTCGCCTTTGATGGCTCTTCCATTCGCGGCTTCCAGCAAATCCACGAATCTGACATGTTGCTGCGCCCCGACTACAGCAGCGCATACATCGACGCGTTCCGCGGCGAGAAAACCCTAGCGCTCAACTTCTTCATCTACGATCCAGCAACCGGTGAGGCCTACTCTCGCGACCCCCGCAACGTAGCGCGCAAAGCCGAGGCCTACCTGGCCAGCTCCGGCATCGCTGACACCGCTTACTTCGGTGCCGAAGCGGAGTTCTACATCTTCGACTCCATCCGCTACGACACCACCACCAACGCTGGCTACTACCACATCGACTCCATCGAGGGTGAGTGGAACACCGGCGCGATCGAAGAAGGTGGCAACCGCGGCTACAAGCCCAGCGTTAAGGGTGGCTACTTCCCTGTCTCGCCAGTCGACCACTTCGCGGACCTTCGAGACACCATGGTTCGCAAACTGATGGACGCCGGACTGCAAGTCGAACGCGCACACCACGAAGTTGGCACCGCCGGTCAAGCTGAAATCAACTACCGCTTCGACACCCTGCTACGCAGCGCCGATCACTTGATGACGTTCAAATACATCATCAAAAACACCGCCTGGAACGCCGGGAAGACCGTCACCTTCATGCCCAAGCCACTGTTTGGCGACAACGGCTCTGGGATGCACACCCACCAAAGCCTGTGGCAAGACGGCGAGCCACTGTTCTATGACGACATGAACTATGCCGGGCTGTCCGACAAAGCTCGCTGGTACATCGGTGGACTGCTCGCTCACGCCCCTTCCCTGCTCGCCTTCACCAACCCCACCATCAACTCGTACCGTCGATTGGTGCCCGGCTATGAAGCACCAGTCAACTTGGTGTATTCACAGCGCAACCGCTCGGCCTGCACTCGCATCCCGATGACCGGCACCAACGCCAAGGCCAAGCGCGTGGAGTTCCGAGTCCCAGACCCATCCTCCAACCCATACCTGGCGTTCTCCGCCATGCTGATGGCTGGCCTAGATGGCGTAAAAAACAAAATTGAGCCACCAGCGCCCGTCGACAAAGACCTCTACGAGCTTTCACCGGCCGAACGCTCCGAGGTGCAACAAGTCCCTGGTTCCCTGCCCGAAGTACTCGGTGCCCTGCGCGCCGACAACGCGTACCTCACCGAAGGTGGCGTATTCACGCAAGACCTGATCGACACCTGGATCGACTACAAGGTCGAAAACGAAATCGACCCAGTTCGACTCCGTCCTACCCCGCACGAATTCGCGATGTACTACGACATGTAAACGAGCCGACAAGCTAAGTGGCCGTGTCATTGGTGGCAGTCCAATGACACGGCCACTTTCTTTTCTCACGTTATGCCAGCGGTTCACTCAAGTCGTAGACAGTTTGACCGCCCACGGTCACAGCGGTGTAATTCGCGGCAACCCAACTGGTGATATCACTCGATCCACCACTTGGCCCGCCCATACCGCCACCAGCGACGTAGTAACCGATATCGCCATTAGCGACATATTCTTGAAACTCGGCGAGAGTCGGTGCCGGGTCACTGCCCGTGAATCCACCCATCGCCATCACCGGTCGACCGCTCGACAATTGCATGCCAGCCGCGCTTTGCGCACCACTGGTCGCCGCCGCCCAACGGGCATCACTGGCTCGCAACAGCGTGATCAACTCAGCGCTGGTGTTCGCCTCACCAGGACCACCCATCCGAGTGCCATCTGAGGTTAGCCCTTGGCCACCAGGAACTTGTGCGTCTTGTGCTCCTTCGAACAGCATGGCGCCACCCGGGCCGCCACTCATTTGACCGCTCGGGCCGGAGGTGGGAATCGAACCACTGTGCGCCACCGAGGCGGTAGCCAACGCATAGGCTCCACTTCCCGACAGGCCAACCGCGAGCGACAGCGTGGCCAGCACGAACACCAACCGGCGAGGAACCAGCGAGCCAACTAGCAATCCAGCGGCCACTACCAGCGAGATAATCAGCA
Source organism: Mycobacteriales bacterium (assembly GCA_013362805.1). Lineage (GTDB taxonomy): Bacteria > Actinomycetota > Actinomycetes > Mycobacteriales > QHCE01 > JABFVL01. The sequence continues at coordinate 79,812 of JABFVL010000014.1, forward strand.
CACCAATGCGCAGCTCAGGATGCCAATCTGAGTTACGACTCAATAGTTCATAACTCCAGCCACCCGTTGCGACTACCATCGCCGCGAGCGCTAGCCGCGCCGGCAAGTGAGCTCGACCCCGCCACAGTTCACGGCCAGAGATAGCGATCAGCGCGGCGATCGCGGGCGCAAGAGCCACTGTGTAATAGGGGTGCATTGTGCCACTCATAAAACTGAAAACCAGCGCGGTGACAATAAGCCAGCCTCCCCACAAAACCAGCGCGGCCCGGGTCCGATCAGTGCGGGGAGCCCTGCGGGTAAACCACAACCCAGCGACCAACCCAATAAGTGCGGCGGGAAGCAGCCACGAAATTTCGGTGCCCATGCTGTCGCCAACAAGGCGGTCAATTCCAGTGGCGCCACCGAATCCGGTGTTGCCGCCGCCCACGCCTCCTCCGCCACCATTGCCCGAGCCGCCAAAGATTCGTCCGAGGCCGTTGTAGCCCATAGTCAATTCGAGGATGCTGTTGTTTTCCGAACCACCAATGTAGGGGCGGGAACTGGCTGGCCAAAGCTCCACAATCGCTACATACCAACCAGCGGACACCACCATCGCGGCCAAGGCACACAGCAGCTGGTACATGCGCCGACGCAACGGCGTGGGCGCCGCGATGAGATACACCAAACCAAACGCGGGAACCACGAGCAATGCTTGCAGCATCTTGGTGAGAAACCCGAAACCAATGGCGGTGCCCACCAAAAGCAACCACGTGGTGCTCGCGGTTTCCAGAGCCCGGATCAAGCAATACGCCGCGATGACGAGCAGCAGAACCAACAACGCGTCTGGATTGTTGAACCGAAACATCAAGACGGCGACCGGGGTCAAAGCCAAACCGGCGCCAGCAATCATTCCGGCGACTGGGCCAGACCAACGTCTCACCGCCGCATACAAGAAGCCCACCGCGGCCACACCACATAGCGCTTGCGGGGCAAGCATGCTCCAGCTGGAAAACCCGAAAACTTGGCCTGATAGGCCCATCAGCCACAAAGAGGCGGGTGGTTTATCAACAGTGATCGCGTTGCCAGCGTCAAGCGAACCGAAGAACAAAGCTTTCCAGTTTTCCGACCCCGCCTGCGCGGCCGCGGCATAGTAAGTGTTGGCATAGCCCGATGCGCTCAAGTTCCACAGATAGAGCAAGGCCGTGCCCAGTAGCAGAACAAACAATGCTGGGCGTTCCCACCGTGGGGCATCAGGTCGGCCCGCGATGAGCCTTCGAAATCTGGAGACTCGTGGACGGTGCGGCGTTCGAAGCAAGTGTTGAGAACACACCGGCATCGCCGACGGTTTAGGTGTCAAGGTCGCGGTCATTAATGCTCCTAAATGTTGGGGTGGCGGCAGAGAGTTATCGACGACGTGGGTGAAACACCCAGGAGCGCAAGAGCAGAAATCGCAAGATGGTCGCCGCGAAATTCGCCAGCACCAACACCACTAGTTCCGTGGTGTGAGACGGATCGACCGTTGTGCCGTACAGCAAAGACAGTGATCCACTCGTCAACGCGAGACCGAGCCCAAAGACGAGCAAGCCTTCGACGTGATGGCGAGCGAGCCGACGCCTACCACTCACCGCGAATGTGAACCGCCTATTCGCGGCGGTATTGGCAATAGCGGTCACGGCCAAGGCGATGAAGTTCGCGGGTTGTGGGCCAAGTCCATGGAGCAAGCTGAAAAGGAGCAAATACGCGATTGTGCTGGCGATCCCAATCAGTGAAAAACGAATCACATGCTCCAAGAAATCGCTCTTGCTCGCGGGGTCCAGTGAGCCGCGTCCAAGCCGTTCCCGAACCTCATCCAGCGGCAGGCGTCGACGGGCAAGTGCCCAACCCAGCCGAGCAATCCCCCGCACATCAGCCCACGCGGTGGACATGATGTCGACCTTGCTGTCAGAGTCATCTACCCAATCGACGGGTACTTCGTGAATACGCAACCCGGCGCGTTGGGCAAGCACCAACAGCTCAGTATCAAAGAACCAAGCCGTGTCTTGCACTAGCGGAAGAAGGCTCCGCGCGACTTCTGCTCGGATGGCTTTGAATCCACATTGGGCATCGGTGAACCGGGTACCTAGTGCACCCCGAAGAAGCAGGTTGTAGCCACGCGAAATGAACTCTCGTTTTGGTCCACGAACAACGCGGGCCCCTCGAGCCAACCGAGTGCCGATCGCGATATCGGAGTGCCCAGACATAAGCGGGGCGATGAGCGGCAACAAGCCGGACAGGTCAGTGGAAAGGTCCACATCCATATAGGCCAAAACCTGCGCGTTAGAGGTGCTCCATACTTCACGAAGCGCCCCTCCACGACCCTTACGATCCAGCCGCACAACAGCCACATCGGGCAGATCACCGGCCAAGGCTCCGGCGATCCAGCCAGTGGAATCAGTGCTCGCGTTATCGGCAATCGTGATGCGAAATGTGTAAGGCACATGTTCGCTGAGATAGTCATGCAGCCTGCGCACGCAGGCCGCCAAGGTGGCCTCCTCGTTGTACACCGGAATGGTGACATCGAGAACTGGACGGTCTTTCGCTGACGTCGCCGTGCGATATTCCCTCGCCTGGGCGACGTCATCATGCAGTCGGGGTCGTGGAATCGTCGTCATAACGGTGACTGTGCTCCGTTGAACTATGGCGGCCATGTGGTCAAGCTGTGCGCGTCCTGTGAACTTGACATTGGTCAACTGAGCTCATAGATCGTTGTTCCATCCACAGTGGTCGCGGTGTAGTGGATGCTTACCCAACTGTTGATCTGCTCAGCGACGTCACTGCCCGAGGTGCTGGAGCCAGGCATCCCGCCCATTGAGCTCGCGATGAAATAATGAATTCGCCCGTCGCTCACATAGCGTTGAAACTGTTCCAACGTCGGATATGCATCGGTGCCGTTAAATCCACCGATCGCTATCACAGGCTGGCCACTCGCCAATTGGTAACCGGCCGCGTTGTTCGAACCGACTACGGCAGCCGCCCAGTCGTACGAATCACTGTCGCGCTTAAGCAACGTGGTGAGGGCGTCACTTGGCGTGCTAGCGCCAAGCAGCCCACCCATGCCACCGCCGGCTCGCTGCGGCATGACCGCGCCAAAACCACCGCCACCGCTTGGCCCAGCAGATGGAATCGCACCGGTGTGCGTGCTCGACGCGGTGACCATCGAGTAGCTAAATGGAGCCGTGAGCACAGCGGCAATCGCGATAGTGGCAACCAATGGGCTGAACCGGGCAGGCAACCGTCCAACGAGCACGATAAACACGGCCGCGGCAAATCCGCCGATCAGCACCGCGCCCGAAAGCCATGGCAGCCAGTCATTGCGCCGCAACAGCACCCCGGACCAGGTCGTCGTCGCGGCCACCGCGGTCGAAAGTGCGACCGCCGCGCCCAGTTCATGCCGCAAGCGCCACAGAACTGTCGCTCCAATTCCCGCCAAAGCACCAATCGCGGGCGCCAAAGCCACGGTGTAGTACGCGTGAATGATTCCGCTCATGTAGCTGAAGACCGCAGCCGTGCTCAACAACCAGCCGCCCCACAACAAGAACCCGGCTCGCAACAGATCTGTGCGCCCGCCATGGCGCGTCACCCACACACCAGCGAGGGTGACGATCACAACACCAGGCAAAAGCCACGAGATTTGCGCGCCCATTTCACTGTCGAACAGCCGATACCACCCAGTAGCGTCGCCCCATGAGCTCGGCCCCACGCTTCCGGTTTCTTCGCCGTTCAAGCGTCCAAGGCCGTTGTATCCCAAGGTCAACTCGATGATGCTGTTGTGTTGCGAGCCGCCGATATAGGGCCTGGACCCAGTTGGCCACAGCGCGACAATGGCGACATACCAGCCCGCGGAAAACACCAGGGCGCCTAGCGCGGCGAAGACATGCCATACGCGTTGTCGAACAGTGGCGGGCGCGACTAGCAGATACACGAGGCCAAACGCGGGCACGATCAGCAAGGCTTGCAACATTTTCGCCAAAAAAGCGAACCCAATCGCCGAACCCGCGGCGCACAACCACACCAGACTGGCCCGCTCGAGCGCCCGCACCAGACAATAAGCGCTCACCACCAGAAGCAGTACCAACAAGGCGTCCGGGTTGTTGAACCGGAACATCAATACCGCCACCGGCGTGAGCGCCACAATCGCGCCAGACAGCAACCCCGCCGCCGGTCCGTACCATCGCCGCACCGCCGCATACAAGACAGCGACCGTCGCCACCCCACACAACGCCTGCGGCAACAGGATGCTCCAAGCGTTCACGCCAAAGAGCCTGGCGGAAATACCCATCAGCCACAGCGAAGCCGGTGTCTTGTCCACTGTGATCGCGTTAGCGGCATCTGACGATCCGAAAAACAGCGCTTTCCAACTTTCGGCGCCAGCCTGGGCCGCCGCCGAATAATAAGGATTCGCCCAACCGGAATCGGCCAAAGCCCAGATGTACAACAAGGCGGTTCCGAGCAGCAGACCCGCCCACGCGGGCCGTTCCCATCGTGGGGCATCCAACGGCCCCCTGAGCAACCGGCGCAACCGCCCGCGGGCCGCGATGGGAAATTGTTCAGCGCTGGCGAGCACGGCAGTTGTTGTCATAGCTCCACACGATGCCCACTGTGGCTATGCGATCCATGTGCTCGAGCTGTGTGCTAGCTGTGGATATCAAACGGGCAAGGTGACAGTAAAAATTGTGCGACCCGGTTCACTGTTTACCGTGACATCGCCGTGGTGCGCCGCGACGATAGCCGCGACAATCGCCAAGCCCAAACCGCTGCCCCCGGCAGAGCGGGAACGAGATGTGTCACCACGGGCGAAACGTTCAAAAATCTCTGATTGCAGATTCGCCGGAATACCTGGGCCATCATCGGCGACGGTAAGCACGGCACTGCGGTTATGTGTTTGTCGCACGCCGACAATGACAGTAGTAGAGGGCGGCGTGTGCGTACGTGCGTTGCTCAACAGGTTCGCCACCACTTGATGAAGCTGCGTGGAATCGCCCTGCACCACCACCGGATCCGATCCCACGTCCAGCTGCCAACGGTGATCCGGTCCAGCGACTCGCGCATCGCTGGCCGCGTCAACTACGAGCCGAGTGAGATCCACCGGTTCACGGACCGGGTTCTTCGCGGCGTCCAGTCGGGCCAACAGCAACAGTTCTTCCACTAGCGTTGTCATGCGCGCCGATGCCATCTCCACGCGATTCAGCGAATGAACAATATCGGTGGGTTCCTGGCTGTGCCGCGCGAGTTCGGCGTATCCACGGATCGCGGCCAGCGGAGTACGAAGTTCGTGGCTCGCATCGGCCACAAACTGACGCACTCGCGTCTCACTGGCTTGTCGGGCACGCAGTGCGTTATCTACGTGATCGATCATCCGATTCAGCGCAGCACCGACTTGCCCCACTTCCGTGCGTGGATTCGCATCGGCCTCTGGCACCCGAATCGGCACCGCGACCTCGCCCTCGTGCAGCGGAAGCTCAGATACTCTTCGCGCGGCCACAACCACCCGACGCAGCGGCCACAGTGTAATGCGGATGATCCACGCCCCGGCCACGCCGAGCACCGCCAGCCCCATCACCGATACACCGGCCATGATGAGGCCGAGCTGCGCCAAGGTATCTTGCATGGGCTGCATTGGCAGCCCGGTGATGATGGTGCGCCCGCCAGCGGTTTCAGCGGCGATGAGGCGATATTCTCCGACCTCACCCAAGTCTCGGGTGTGTGGTTTCCGATCGGTGGGCAAATCTTTCAGGGTTTGTTGAGCCGACGCCGAGACATCCTCAAAATCGCCTTTGCTGTTGATGACCCCAGCTTTAATGTTCCCGTCAATATCGATATCAGCGCCGAGAGTGTTTTCTCCCTGACCCGGGGCAAACAAAAACCGAGGCCCGCGATCACCGTCCGGTGGGGGCGGCAAATCCGCGCCGGCCACCGAACGATCAACAGCTGATGTCAACCGATCGTCGAGCTGCCCCAACAGATATTTCCGCAAAGCCAACTCAGTAACGACACCGATAACGAGGCACGCGACCGTCATCAAAGCAACAACGACAACGAGCAAACGGGCCCGCAGCGACCAATTCGCTAGACCTCGGTGTTCAGTGGGTGGGTTTGAGGACATAGCCCGCCCCACGCATCGTGTGGATCATCGGAACGCGCCCGGCATCGATCTTTTTCCGAAGATACGAGATGTATAGCTCGACCACATTGGCTTGCCCACCAAAGTCGTAATTCCAGACCCGATCCAAAATTTGGGCTTTGCTCAACACTTTCTTGGGGTTGCGCGCCAAGAATCTGAGCAGCTCAAACTCGGTGGCGGTCAGCTCGATGACCTCATCGGCACGACGCACTTCCCTGCTGTCCTCATTGATCACCAAATCACCCACCACGAGCAGAGCATCATCAGTTTCCACCGTGTGAGTGCGGCGCAGGAGCGCCCGAATGCGCAACATGACTTCTTCCAAGCTAAACGGCTTGGTGACGTAGTCATCGCCGCCCACAGTCAATCCGGCGATTCGGTCTTCCACCGCGTCTTTGGCGGTCAAAAACAGCACCGGCAGCGCCGAGGTGTGCATGCGCAATTGCCGAATAACGTCTAGGCCGCTGCTATCGGGCAGCATCACATCCAGAACCACCACATCCGGCCGGAATTCCCGCGCCGCCGCAACAGCTCCGGCCCCATCATGGGCTCCATGCACCGAAAAGCCTTCATATTGCAGAGCGATTGACAGCAATTCCACCAGCATTGGCTCGTCATCCACGACCAATACCCTGATGGGCTCGCCATTTTCGCGACGCAATGCAGGACGGCCCGAGCGAGGAAGTGCGGCATCTGTCATGTTCGCCATCTTCCTCACCGTGCCTGTGCCAGAGATATGAGTTTCCTGTGTATCAGCTGTGACACCCAGCAGGGGCCACCGACGCGGCACGCTCACAGTCAACTCTCACGAGCCACACAGCAGGTTCATAGCTATGGGTTCCAAGCTTGCCAACATGTATCCGCACTCTGAGAGGAACTTACCCATGGATGAGCCCAAGGCTGACCACCAAGCCGCCGCGGCGGGCTCGCACAGCCCTACACCCGCGCCCGAGGCGTCGGCAGTTCAACCCGGGCCGCAAGTTCCGCCATATGGCGCGGCCACTCCCCCGGCGTGGGGCGCACCGGCTACAGGGCAACGCGCACCCTGGAACCTGCGCAAAACGCTTGGCGCGGTGGTCGTAGTGGTCGTGTTGGCCATCGCGGGCGGGGCATTGTTTATGGCCGCCGCTGACAACGATAGTGATTCTGGTCCCGGCGGCCGGGCCGGTGGGCCTGGCCAAATGGGCCAGCTGGACGGGCAGAACAACCAGGGCTTCAGTGGTGGTTTCCCCGGGGCCGGTGGTGTCGGTCTAGCCGGCGCATTGCACGGCGAATTCGTCACCTCCGAGAATGGCGAATATGTGACTCGCCAGCTCCACACTGGAACGGTCACTAAGATTGCCGCCGATTCCATCACGGTCAAAAGCAGTGACGACTATTCGCAGTCTTATGCGATCAGCGATTCCACCACGGTCGGCAACAATGGTTCGATCAGCGATATCGCCGAAGGCGACACCGTGACGCTCATCGCCAGCGAGGACAAGAACGCGATCAGCATCTCCAGCCAGCAAGAGATGCAAGGAAATGGGGCACCTGGGCAAGGCGGCTAGCTTGGAGGATGTGCGGCAAGGCTTCGTCTGGCCGCACATCCAATTGCCGTTCAGCTCTATGCTGTGGGCAGAACTTTGCCGAGACTGGGAGAAACAGTGAGCGATCACCGAGCTGCCGAATTCAAGCGCAAGCTGTTGACCCAGCTACATGAGGCCGTGTCATCCAACGGCATATCACCCGAGATGAAGCCATTAGTGCGGGCGGCGCTTACAAATCCTAGGATTCTTGGGACCTTTTCCGCTGTCTATCGTGGAGATTTTTTCGGGGATGCAAAGGGCGTCTATATAGGAATGGGCGATGACCCATTTCTCATGGAGTTCGGGGACCGGGCGACTAGCGATCTGTGGAAAACAGTTGTGACCAGCCCAAATAATGGTTGGATTACTCAGCTAGATGCACAAGGCCAGCGCAAAGACGCTCATACTCCCCCTTCTGTTCTCGCGGGACTCATGGCTCTGGCGTTTGATGGCCAAGTCGATGACGGACGATCCAAAGTGCTTCACGTGGGGACCGGCCCCGGATATTTCGCCGCATTACTAGCCACCTACCTGCAAGACCATAAACGACTTACCTCGATTGATATCGACCCCGAGGTCGTTTCTAAAGCCACGAAATCTCTCAACGCCGCCGGATTCTTTCCAAACGTCGAAGTAGCTGACGGGCTCAAAGGGCCCGACAAACCCGAGCTTTTCCGCACGTTGATAGCCAGCGTGGCAACTGATGAAATCCCACCCGCATGGGTGGACCTGATCGAGCCGGGCGGACAAGTAATCGCCCCCGTTCGGGGTGCGAACACTGAAGCCGTACTTCAGCTCAAGGCCACCAATGCCTCAACGCTCGAAGGCAAGTTCAAGCCGGCCGTACTCAACATGATGCGGGTTCAAGCCCCCGCACTTAATGAGACGTCCATTCAAGCGCCCTCGGTCAAAGAAATGACATCAAGCTCGATCACGGCGGACTCGTTTGAGCCTGACTCAGATTTTCTATTCTTCCTGGAAAGACTTCATCCCCGGCTATCCGTAGAAATTCCAGCCGACCCAAGCCAAGCAACAGTGCTGCGGGATAATGCGGGCAATCAGGCCAAAGTGCACTTCCTCACCAAGTCCGCTAACCACACCCAACAAATACAGATAGAACGCCAGGGAGCCAAAGATTTGTGGGCACAAGTAGCCGAGAGCCACGGCCTGTGGCAAAAACATGGTGAACCCAAACCCACAGAATTGGGTGTCACTGTGACAGCTCAAGGTTCTGCCCTCTGGGCTCGCGAGCCAGACGCGCTCATATCGCCACCGCGGGCAGTCCCCCCACACATCGCGGTCGCTCGTAACCCGCCGGGTGCCTGCACTTTCCGCCGCAAACCCGGAATTAGATAACCTTGATTCGGTGATCACGCACACGAAATACAACCCGCAAAAGTTGCGCTCATCTTCCTAGCCGACATAAGTCGCGCTACCCACTCAATTCATTCATTCCACGAATCAACAATTGCATCGTGCATGACACATAAACGATGAGCGAAGGAAATACTGACAATAAAGTGTTCACCGAGAACCGTACTATTAGAAACACATTCAAGAACGTTACTGGGGTTAAAACATGAGTGACGCTAAAATTGTGGGTCGCGCCCCTGCTACCACAAGGGTTACCAAGGCGACACTTCAAACGTTAACGAAACTGTGGCTCGAACAGCAAGAAGACCTACATTACGAATATGCCCGATTGCAGCAGCGCGCCCTCCCTCCGCAACGGGCGGCAACAGAACTGCAATACGGCCGTCCACTCATTCAATATTCGCTCAATGAACTGGCCGAATCACCGCATGACGAAGGCTTAAGAGCTCGGGCCATTGAAGCTGTGCGGTGGGGCGCTCATCTCAGCTATACGCTCGCCCACCACACAGGCAGCACACCGCTATTGCGCCAAAATCCTTTAACCCAAGCAGCACGCGATCTTCAGTGGTGCACGGACAAGCTCAACGACCGTTCCGAGGAGCTAACAGCCCAGAACGTGCGACAACTTGCACGACACGTCGATAGCGCTCTGGCATTCGATACACCGGAGATTCACACAGATCATCCCCTAGGGCAGCTCGATACATTGCCCAATAAGGGGGAAAGCCTCTTCTTTTTTCCAGTTCTCGAATTTGAACAGCAAGGCGAATTCCCGCGAGCCGTCATCGGAATGCGCGCTCTGGTGATCCCCCGACTGGCGAACGCCACGGCAGCAATTGATGTTCTCAGGTCCTCAACTGAGGCACTAAGAGATGAACTTGCCGAAACGAAAACAGCTCTACAAGAACATGGCCGGCAATTCTCGGGCGAAGTGCGATGGATCAACCACGTGCAACGTGATCTCGCAAAAGCGCTAAGAACATTGAATGGCAGCAACACGACTCAAGCCGTGCGTCATTTCACCAAGATGCGCGATGCCGCAATGGCCAGGCTGATGGCGACTTCGCGCATGAGTCTTCTCGGCCTGGCCGATGGTAAAACGAAAAATAGCCGTAAATCTGAGTTCGCTCGGGCGGTCGCTCAACGAGCCCCAGAGCTCACGTTGGCAGACCGCAGTTCCGAATTGCATGCTTCGAGTCGGCAATATTCCCAAGGATGGAACGCTGGACTGCTGCAGCAAGCAGAAAAAGCCGCCCGCCTCGCCACCGCGCTAGCGGTTCACGCGAAGGACGCACCGGAACTACGCCAATGTGTGGACGACCTGCGGACAATCGTGGCAGCCCAACGAGAACACACTGATAGCGAAACAACAAGACAGTCGATCGTGGAGCAACTGACACGGCTTGTGCGAGCTGATGAATTCTCCTTTGCCGATGCTGAAATTTTGAAAAATGCGCTTCTCACTTCCGCACCTGTTTTTGATCGCCCACGCGTCGATCACATAGGTATGCTCGATGGGTTTCGAGCCAGGAGCGAACGAAAAGAGTCAATGGGTGACTTCATTGGCGTATATGACAGAGAAGCGAGGGGCCAGGTAGAGAATAGATTCGTTCCACAATGGGAGCGATTGCAAAATGCGGCATTCAGTGCGGCAACCCCAGATGCGAAAGCCCATCATCTATTGATGCAGATGGCCGTGTTTAAAAGCGGCTCCCCAGAGCAAGCACAACTGCCAGAAACCTTTCACGCGTTCGCTGATTCGCTTCATAGCCAAGGCCAAAATCTCATTCCTAAAATACGGGCCGGAGAATTCCATTCCGTCGTGGTCGATCTGGGAGCTGGATTTCTGCCCGCTCAGGCCTATCGGCAATGGTGTCGGCGCACCGCTGCCGAAGGCGGGCCCGAAATCCCGGTGATTGGCGTACACGCTAGCCGTGCTTTAAACATGGCGGAAATATTTGCCAACATCGAAGAACATGGGCATCGATACGGCAAACGCGCTCTCGTGGTGACGGACTTTGTGAGCAGCGCGACCACGATCAGCAAGCTCATTGTCGGTCTCGCGCGCGCCGGCGTCGAAAAAGTCACCGTGGCCTCACTTGCGCATAAGCTGCCAGAGAAGGAATTGGAAGAGCGACTAAACAGATTTAGTGACGGGATCAGAAAACAGCTGGGACACCGCATAGCCATCGAAATGCACGGCGGTTCCGACAATGCGCCACTCGTCAACGTTCTGGGCGCCAAACTGATCCCCGGCATAAGCACTTTGCGGGACCCCGATAGAAGCGCCGCGTTCGCACTAACCGAAATGGCTACTCAAGTGCGTGGACTTGGCAACACCATTTGGGATTCGGTGAAAGTGTCACCATCCACCCCGATTGTGCTGCCGGAGCAAACGCACCCGAGCGATGCTCATAACGCCACCGCCCCGCACGAACGCCGCAAGGTCACGAGGTAAATGTGTCGCCCTCTAGCATCGGGCGGGTTGGGATGTTGAAAATTCGCTGGTGAGCTCGTAAGAGCCGGGCTTATCCACCCGCACCACAACCCAGTCACGGCCAGGACGCACACACGCGGCAGGCCCGCGCACGGTGAGCCATCGGGACCACCGCACTCGCACGTGAATGTCCCCCGGCTGAGATGTCGTGAACCGAACACGCGCGGCATCTGCGGAAACGAAGGTCGCGGGGGCTTGAACAATGCCAGTCGGGCTACGGACGGCGAAAAGCCGCCAGTCAGCGCTTTCCCATTCCAGCGTTAGATAAGAAAGATTTTCATCGAGTAGCCGCGCTTCGGGGCGGCCACCGCGAAAGTCGACCTTCGCTCGCTTAGGCAGCGCAATATATTGGACGCCGTTGTGCGCGAGCCACTGTTGATACGTCACGGCATTGAGTTTTCCGTTGTAAAACAACGCGTTTTCCTGCACATCGAGTTGGCGCAGCCAGCCTCGTGCCAGCGGCACGGCACCCGCGACGTATACCGACTCCCAATGACTCGACAGCGGAACCACCTCTACCCGGCCAGTGATTGACTTGGAATCAAGCTCGGCGAGAAGCGGCTCATAGTAGGCACGGGTCGCGGCGCGCTCCCCGAGCAAATGCAAATCAAAGGTCATCAACGGGGGTTGAAACCAGATCAGTGCCAGGGAGGCCACAGTCAACAGTGGGCGGGAAAGCTGGGCATAGGCGAGTACCAAAGGCACGGCGAACAGCATTGGTAGGCGCATGATGTTGGAGCCGAGCGCGGTGGGCAGGTAGTAAGCGGCGATCACGGCCAACCCGGCAAGCAGTGCGCCAGCGCGCAGCACCGGTTGCTTCCCCGGGATTAGAAAGAATGTGAAAATACAGGCGGCAGCGGCGATGCGCATCGAGTCTTCGGTGTAGAGCTGAACCCCGCCATCGGCGAAAAGCATCAGGAACGGCGCCATGCCCAGGACGGTTCCGGCGATGAGTATCACCGCGCTGCGCCAATAGCCCACTAGAGCGGCGGCGCTGCCGGCGATCGCGACAAACACTCCGGCCACCGGGCTGGCTCCAGTGGCCAGTAGAGCGAGCCCAAATGCCGCGAGATCCCAGCCTAGTGCTGTGGTCGTTGAACCCGAGTTATCCGCCGAGCCGGGCCAAAGGCGCCACCTCTCGGAGGGGTAGACCCGCAGCGCGCATAGCGCCAAGAGCCCGATAGCCAACCCCAATGCGAACGTTGTGCGACCGCTGACGATATTGCAGATGAATACCAGGGCTCCAGCCGCGCTAGCGAGCGCGGCTCGTGGCGCCGAAAACCGGGCAAGCAGCCACGCGAAGGCGAGGCTCGCGATCACCGCGGACAGGGCGCCAACACCTCGAGCGCCAAGTAGCGCGTTCGCTGGCGCCGCGAACCAGCTATAGCCCAATGGGGACGTTCCGCCGTACCACCCAAAATCGACTAGACGCGCCCCATGTGCCGCATAAAAGTCGCCACGTGCGGTTTGTGCCGCCAGATCGGTACCCATGGGTGGGGCGAACAGGTATGCGAGCGCCAGAATCGACGAGGTTATCCCTCCGACCAGTACCGGCCGTCGAAACCGCCCGGCCCAGGGTTCAAAAGAAGGCTTAACACGTAGGGCGGGTGCTGGTGGCGACGTGGCGACGATACTCATCACGGAACAGGATAAACGCTCTGAGCTGCACACACGCAGCCACGTCACCGCACCAAATCAGACATATAGGTAACGTTGTCGTTCGTAGGCGCTTACTTGGCGACGATATTCTTCCCACTCGGCTCGTTTGTTTTTAAGAAAGAACTCAAAAACGTGAGAGCCCAACGTTTCGGCGACCAACTCGGACTGTTCCATCTGACGCAGGGCTTCGTTCAGACTGGTGGGCAGCTGTAGATATTTGCTTTGGGTGTCGCTCCATATGTCGTCTGATATCGCCGGTGGCAGCTCATAGCCCTCTTCGATGCCACGCAATCCCGCCGCCAACAACACAGCGAAAGTCAAGTATGGGTTGCAGGCTGAGTCAGGAGAACGTACCTCGACCCGAGCCGAGTGAGGTTTTCCGTATTCCGGCACACGCACTAGCGCGGATCGGGTGGTACGACCCCAACACACCGCTGACGGTGCTTCGGTGATGCGGTCGGGCAATTGTTGTGGATATAGACGTTTGTAGGAATTCACCCACTGATTGGTGATCGCGGTCCACTCCGGAGCGTGGCGCAGCAAACCCGCGACAAAGCATTCGCCGATACGCGCCAACTTACGGGGATCTTTCGGGTCAAAGAACGCGTTATCCTCGCCGTCAAAGAGCGAGACATGTGTGTGCATGCCGCTGCCCGCCTGATCGGTAAAAGGTTTAGGCATGAAGGACGCTCGCACGCCTTGCGCGATGGCGACCTCTTTCATGATGTGCCGGAACGTCATGATGTTGTCGGCCGTGGTCAGCGCGTCGGCGTAACGCAAATCGATTTCCTGCTGCCCAGGGGCGCATTCGTGATGAGAAAACTCGACAGAAATACCGATCTGTTCCAGCGTTTGCACAGCTTGGCGACGGAAATCATGCGCGGCCGCATGACTGGTGTGGTCAAAATAGCCGCCAGAATCCACCGGCACCGGCACCGAACCGTCGGCTGGACCGTCGGCAAGCAGGAAGAACTCAATCTCGGGATGGGTATAAAAGTTAAATCCCGCATCGGCAGCTTTCCGCAACACGTTGCGGAGCACGTTGCGCGGATCGGCAGGTGAGGGCGCCCCGTCGGGTTGTTCGATATCGCAGAACATGCGGGCGCTTTCCCCAGCGGCGCCGCTTTCAAAGGTCAAAACTTGGAACGTTGACGGGTCAGGGCGGGCCACCATGTCCGCTTCGTGGAGCCTGGTCAAACCTTCGATCGCCGAGCCGTCGAAGCCGATCCCATCGATAAATGCCCCCGCGATTTCCGCTGGGGCCACGGATACCGATTTCAAGGTGCCCAGCACATCGGTAAACCAGAGCCGCACAAAACGGATGTCGCGCTCTTCGAGCGTCCGGAGCACAAATTCCTGCTGCCTATTGGGCTGCGCATCACTCATGGGGCTAGTGTCGCTGATGGCTGTTGTTGGAGCATCACCGACGCACCCTGAGCCCCGACTGTTGTGGAAGCGTCAGCGCGATACTCTCAAGCCCACCGGTTTATTGGAGACGTCCACGATCATGTTGCGGAAATCGAGCCAGCTCGGCCTTATCGCCACCCTCGCCCTTTCGCTGGCACTGGCTGGCTGCGGTGACGATAAAGAAGCCAAAAAGCCACGCGCGAAAGTCTCAGCCTCACCTTCCAGCACTTTGAGCGCTGTTGACCAGCAAGTATGCGCCGATCTCACCCAAGTGGGCACTGAGCACTACACGAAAATCATGATCACTGTTCAACAGCTGACCCAGGCGAGTTTTACCGGCGATCAAGCCGCGTTCGATACCGGAGTTGTTCAGCTGAAAACCGACATGAGCAAAATGTCGACCGATCTTAAAGAAGCGGGTGAACCCGCGCAAAACCCAGCTTTGGTCCAGGCAGTTGGTGAAGTGACTACCCAGATGGATGAATTCGCCAAACCCGAAACAAACATTTCGGAGTTCGACGAAAACACCCTTGGTGGCATGGAAAACAGCATCAAAAAGATTTGCGGTTAGCAGCTCGGCGCGGTTACCCGCGCCGAGCCCAATCGGCTAATTAGCGGACGGCGGCGGAACCACAGAGCTAGGTTTGGGAGTAATGCCATCGGCTTTCGGTGAAGCGGA
>JABFVL010000024.1 GCA_013362805.1 Mycobacteriales bacterium
AGGCAGTTCGGGGGTGGCTGGCGCGGCGAACTGGGTCGTGTCAACTGGCAGTGCCACCGGTAGAGCCGCGGGCAGGTCGGTCGGCACGTCCACTGGCAGTGCCGCAGGCAAGTCGGTGGGAAGGTCCACTGGCAGTGCTGCGGGCAAGTCGGTGGGGAGGTCTACCGGCAGTGCCGCAGGCAGTTCGGGGGTAGCTGGTGCGGCGAACTGGGTGGTGTCGGTCGGCAAGTCCACTGGCAGGGCCGCAGGCAAGTCGGTGGGAAGGTCCACGGGCAGTGCCGCAGGCAAGTCGGCGGGAACGTCGGCGGGCAAATCTACTGGCAGCGCGGCGGGGAGGTCGGCAGGCAGTTCGGGGGTGGCAACTGGCAGTTCGACCGGTAGCGCGGCGGGAGCGGCCGGCGCGGCGAGCTGAGTGGTGTCAACCGGAAGAGCTGAGGTGGGCAGGCTCACCGCAGAGGCCGGGTCCGCGACGGTCGGGAGGTTCACGTCGGCTACGTCCTGGATAACCGGCACTGGAAGTGCTGATGGGTCGGTCACCACTGGGATGTTGGGCTCCACGTTTGGTGCGTCGGCGACCACGGAGGTCAGCTGAGGTGCAACAGACTGGGTGTCGAGGCCATCGGCACTTGCGGCTGCGGCTCCAGCGAGGATCAGGCCAGCTGCAACAACACCGATTTGAGCGGTACGACGGATCCAGGTCTTCATGGTTATGCCTTTCGTAAGGGTTTTGGGGACTGCAAATTGCATTTGGAGGGGGAAACAGTCCCGCTTAGCTGCGATGGATTTGATACTTGCGGTGGGAGAAATTCCCGGGTGTATGCCGGCGAAGAAATGCGCGGCGGGCGCCGTCAGTTAGTCAGGGCAGAACGACGGCGAACCGGGGATGTCCAGCGAGCGGGTCGACACCTGGTCGTTGCTTGTGTGGTGTCGGTCGTGTGGTTCTGAAATGGTGATGCCGCTCGTGGACTCGGCGCCGTTGAAGTGTCCTGAACCGGACGTCATGTGCCCTTGTTCGGGCTTAGGCGCGTTGTGCGGCAGTTCCGCCCCTGGCTGGGTGGCGGATTCTGCGGTTTCTGCGTAGCTGTTGAAACTGGGCGTGGCGTCGTCATTGGCTACGACGTCGACGTTGCTCAGCGAGGTGCTCGCAGAGGTTTCTGGGTTTTGCGGTGACGCAGCTGTCGTCACATTGGCGGGCTGTTGTGGTTCGGCCGTGGCTGGCTGGAGCACTTTGGGCACCAGATTCGTCACGATCGTTGCCGGGTTGATCTCCGGCAAAACAGTGCCAAGAACGGTTTCCCGTTCGTTGTTCAACTGGAGGGGTTCGGCTAGCTGGTCGCTATTAGTAAGCGAAATTGGCAGCGGATTTTCTGTTGTCGAAGGTTGAGCGTTCGAGTCCGCCGCCATGGCAATTTGAGTGCTTGTGGGCGCATCTGCATGCGCTTCCGAACCGTCAAATAGCAGCCAGGCGAGGGTTGCGATCCCACCGAAAAGCACGAAAAAGACCCACGAAGAAATGTTTGTCGAGCTCAACTGTTGCAGCGTGGCGCGCACAGCGCACCTGCTCTGCAACAACATGCTCATGGGGATTCTCCGCAACTTTTCATGTGCCGAAGGCGGCTGCGTGATGCCGCTAGCCGACACACACAATGTCGGGCATGGCCGGTGAACGCAAGGCACTTGTTGCGTTTTTGCGCGGTTTAAATCATTAAATATCGTTAACTCTTACTCAGTGTGCTGGGATTCTTATCGAGCGTGATTTATCACTATGTCGACATGTCGCCATGTTATTGAATTCGCCCGATAGGCTGGCGAAGAAACCCTCAAATACGGTAAATGGCGCGGAGGCCAGTGGTGTTTAAGAAAATGTTGAGCTCGTTGGGAATTGGTGGCCCTTCTGTCGACACTGTCCTCGATACCCCCACCGTGCGGCCTGGTGGACTTGTACGCGGCAATGTGCACATCAAAGGTGGAGAAGTCGAGGTTGGCATCGACTACCTCGCACTTGGCCTGACCACCCGCGTAGAAACCGAAAGTGGTGACCACGAATACAGCTCCAACCAGGAGTTCTTTCGAGTTGATCTTTCAGGGCCGTTCACACTGGCCGCTAAAGAAGAACGCAGCCTGCCATTTGAATTCACGATTCCATGGGAGACACCGGTCACCGAGGTGTATGGGCAGCACCTACGTGGCATGAGCATGGGTGTGCGCACCGAACTGGCCGTTGCCAAGGCCGTCGATAAGAGTGATCTTGACGCGCTCGCTGTCGCACCACTGCCAGGACAATTGAAAGTTCTGGAAGCATTTCAGCAGCTCGGATTCGAATTTCGCAGTGCTGACCTCGAGCGCGGTTACCTGCGCAATGTGCGTCAAGAACTGCCGTTCTATCAGGAGATTGAGTTCTACCCGCCCCGTCATGTCGGTGGCATCAACCAGGTTGAACTCACCTTTGTCGCCAGCCCACAGGGGCTAGACATTGTTTTGGAAGCCGATAAACGGGGTGGGATGTTCACGCATGGTGGTGACACCTTCCTGCATCTCCAGCTAAGCAACGCCGAGCTTGATCGGACAGATATCGCCGCACAAATTGACAGTTGGATACGGCGTATTGCCAGCGGTGGCGGTCATCACGGTGGGGGACATCGACGCCATGGGCATGGTGGTCACCATCGCGGGTCCGTTGCCGGAGGTATTGCTGGTGGGCTTCTCGGCGGAATGATTCTTGGCGACATTTTGGACGGCTAGCTCATGACCTTGTGCGGGAGTGCCATCGCTCCCGCACAGGACGGGCCCGACCCAGCGAATGTGCGGTGTTTACTGCGCGGTATATTGACCGCTGGTCTTTGTAGTCAATGAAGGACGCCTGACGCGTGATTTCGACAGAGTGTTCCCCCCGACGCATGGCTATCGCGACTGCCTTACTGGCAATACTCTTCGCGTTCTCCCCGTTACTCACCAGTCCTGCTTCGGCCGACCCGCCAGATGAAGGTGGAACGGACAAACTGTGGAAGACCTTGGAAGAGTCTTCACGTGGTTACTACGAGATCAAAGACAAACTAGAAAAATCTCGTGCCCGTCAGGGTGAACTAAATGGGCAGATCGCCGAATCGCAGACCAAAGTCGATGAACTTTCCGCCAAAGTAGACGTCATCGCTGAGCAGGCTTATGTCGATGGTCCCGTCATGGAACTATCCGCCGCGATGGACAGTAAGTCGTTCACTCAGCTCATGGAACGCATGGTGTTCCTCGATCAACTGAACTGGCAAAACGGCAAAGTCTTGGGCGAGCTTAAGACCAGCAAGGCAGAGCTTGATCGGCAAAAAGAAGAAGTTGACGCCGAAATCGCCGAAGAAGAACGACAAGAACAAGAGCTGCTGGAAACCAAACAAGAAGCCGAACGCGCCCTCGCCGAAGTGGGTGGCGCGCCATCAGGTGGCTACAGCAGCGGCGGATTGCCCGCCGCAAGCCCTGGACCAGGTGGCGGCGGAGGCTGCACAGAAGATGACCCCACTACCAGTGGATGTCTTACCCCCAACACACTGCACGCGCTGTATGAAGCCAAAGAAGTAGGGTTCACCCGATACGTTGCTTGCCATCGAGCGGCCAGCTACGGCGAACATCCAAAAGGTCGCGCTTGCGACTTTGCTGCCGCCCAAGGGGGATTCGAGGGCGCCGCCACTGGAGACGACAGGCTTTACGGGAACCGGCTCGCGGGTTGGTTCGTGGAGAACGCCGAAACGCTCGGGGTGCTCTACGTCATTTGGTACAAACAAATTTGGATGCCTGGCACAGGTTGGCGATCTTATTCTGGCGGCGGAGACCCCTCATCCGCACACACCAACCACGTGCACCTCTCGATGGAGTAGGTCCAACTCGCCCGCACGTTCTTAAGCGTTTCCACCACCGTCCCAAGATGTGATGATGGAAGCTAGAGAAACGTTGACGGGGGAGGCCTCATGTTTAGCGCGGTGCTGGTGGCAAACCGTGGTGAAATCGCTTTGCGCATCATCAACACCGTGCAAAAGCTTGGGATGACTGCCATTGCGGTTCATGCCGACGTCGATGCTGAGCTGCCATATGTGGCTAAAGCCGATGAAGCAGTGAACATCGGTCCACCTGGTGCATATCGCGATATCGAGGTATTGCTAGATGTCGCGAAGCGGACCAACGCCCAAGCTATTCATCCTGGATACGGGTTCCTGGCGGAAAATGCGGAGTTCGCACAAGCTGTCATCGATGCGGGATACATCTGGATAGGCCCAGCGCCCGAGACAATCGCCGCGGTGGGTGATAAAAATGCCGCCCGCGAAAGTATGGCAGCCGTGGGTGTGCCCGTCGCTCCAGGATTCTCCGCACCGCTAGATATGGAGGACGAATCGTTCGCGCTAGCGGGCGCGGAACAAGTGCAATACCCCGTTTTGCTCAAACCTTCGGCGGGTGGCGGCGGCATGGGCATGGCAGTCGTGCACAGTGCCGAACAATTCGCCACCCAGTTTCAAAAGGTCGCCTCATATGCCCGCCGGGCCTTTGGGGGAGCCGTGCTAGTGGAACGCTATTACGAGCGTGTGCGGCACGTTGAAGTGCAAATTCTCGGGCTTCCCGACGGCGAAGTAATCGCGCTCGGTGAACGTGATTGTTCCGTCCAACGCCGCTACCAGAAACTTGTGGAAGAAACTCCCGCGCCCACCCTAGGTCCCGCGCTACGGGAACGCTTCGACATCGCCGCCGTCCAAGCCGGGGCAGCTATCGGTTATCTGGGTGCGGGCACAGTGGAGTTTCTGCTCGACGTGGACACCCGGGAGTTCTTCTTCTGCGAGATAAATACGCGGCTGCAAGTCGAGCATCCCGTCACCGAGGAGGCATACGGCGTGGACCTGGTCGCGGCGCAACTGGAAATAGCTGCGGGAACCGCCCCCACCTGGACATCCGCGCCACCGGAAGCACAAGGGCATGCACTTGAGCTGCGGATCAATGCCGAAGATCCCAAACGATTCTTGCCTGGGCCGGGCACGATCACGCACTGGCATCAGCCGTCGGGGCCTGGAGTGCGAGTAGACGCTGGCTATCAGCTCGGCAACGTAGTCACTCCTAATTTTGATCCCCTTTTGGCGAAGCTGATCATCAGCGGACCTGACCGGTACACGGTGTTGGAGCGGGCGCGGGCAGCGGTGGAGGAGTTCGAAATCGTCGGGCCAAAAAACAACCTCGCGTTCCATGCCGAATTGTTGAACACTCCAGAGTTCATTTCTGGCGAATACGACACCGGCATCGTCGGGAGGATGCGGGCATGACAAGAATTTCGATTCGTGAAGTGGGACCGCGCGACGGCCTACAGAATGAGAACCCGCTTCCCACCGCGGCGAAGATCGAGCTTATTGATGCGCTTTCGGAAACAGGTTTGCAGCGCATTGAAGCCGTGAGCTTTGTTCATCCGAAGGCAATACCGCAGATGGCCGACGCCGATGAGGTCTGGTCGAAGGTGCATCGCAACGCGAAAGTGCGCTATTCGTCTTTGGTGCCGAATGTGCGAGGGGTGCAACGCGCGCTCGAAGCCGGGTTCCTGGAAATCGAGGTCGTCGTCTCGGCGTCGAACACTCACAACCAGAAAAATGTGAATCGTTCCACGGCAGAGTCACTTGATGACATCGCCGAGCTCATTGCGATCGCACACGCGGCCAACGCCACCGTCGAAGTAATTATCGCCACCTCATTCGGCTGTCCTTATGAAGGGAACATCACCCCTGGACAGGTGGGCGACATTGTTGATCGGGTCGCACGTGATGGCGCGGACCGCCTCGCATTCGGCGACACCACCGGCATGGCGACGCCGACTCGAGTGATAGCACTTCTGGAGCATGTTCGCGCTTGGCACGACGAACTGCCAATGTTGCTGCATTTCCACAACACCAGGGGCACAGCCTTGGCGAATGTGTGGGCTGCCCTGCCTTTGGGTATCACCGAGTTTGATGCCAGTGTTGGCGGCCTCGGCGGATGCCCGTACGCACCTGGGGCTTCTGGAAATTTGGCCACTGAAGAACTCGTGCACATGTTGGAAGACTGCGGTTACGACACCGGCGTTGATTTGCGCGCTTTGTTGGAGGTCGCGGAGATGGCGCAGCGAATGGTAGGCCGCAAACTGGATAGCGGAGTGTTGCGCGCCGGCCCTCGTTTGCCCTTTTGAGTATCAGTCCTTGCCGAATTGTGTTCTGACAATGACCCCAGTGTTGTGCTGAACGTCCTACTCTGTGGGAAACATCGACAGGGGGCAGCGCGTGACAAGCAAGCCTGAAGAACTCGTTTCCGCGGCGAACCGGGCACGTGCTGGTGGCGCGGAGAAGTATCACGCGGCCAACGCGGCAAAGGGCAAATTGTTCGCACGCGAGCGAATCGCGCAGCTCGTTGATGAGAATTCGTTCATTGAAGATGGCTTGTTCGCGAACGCCGCCGCGCAAGGACTTCCCGCAGATGGTGTCATTACGGGTTCGGCGACGATTGACGGGCGTCCGGTCTGTCTGATGGCGAACGATTCAACCGTCAAGGCTGGTTCTTGGGGTGCTCGAACTGTAGAGAAGATAATTCGCATCATCGAGAAGGCATACTCCAGCGGTGTCCCGATGGTGTATTTGGTGGATTCCGCCGGGGCCCGTATCACCGATCAGGTACAGCTTTTCCCTGGTCGTCGAGGTGCGGGCCGTATTTTTCATACGCAAGTTCGGGCCTCGGGAAGCATCCCGCAGGTGTGTGCGCTTTTCGGCCCGAGCGCGGCGGGCGGTGCCTACATCCCGGCGTTTTGCGATTTGGTGGTGATGGTTGAGGGCAACGCGTCGATGTATTTGGGTAGCGCTCGCATGGTGGAGATGGTCACTGGCGAGAAGACGACGTTGGAAGACATGGGCGGGGCCCGTCTGCATTGCACTGAATCTGGTTGCGGCCATCTTTTGGCCACGGACGAGCAGCAAGCCTTGGAAAGTGTTCGCCGTTATCTTTCGTATCTGCCGAGCAATTGGCGGATGACGCCTCCCGTGGCGCCCGAGGCCGAGCCACAGAATATTGATTTGGGCGCGCTTGTGCCGGCTAATGAGCGACAGGCATTTGATGCGAGGCGGTTCATCAAGGGTGTGGTCGACGCCGGAAGCTTCTTCGAAATTCATGCCTTGTGGGCGAAAGAGCTGACGGTCGGTTTGGCTCGACTTGATGGGCACGTGGTGGGCGTCTTGGCGAATAACTCGATGTTTAAGGGCGGTGTGCTGTTCATAGATTCAGCCGATAAGGCCGCTCGGTTCATTGAGCTGTGTGATGCCTTCGGAATTCCGTTGCTTTTTCTTTCCGATGTGCCCGGGTTCATGGTCGGAACGGCGGTAGAAAAACAAGGCATCATTCGCCATGGGGCGAAGATGATCACTGCTGTTTCACAGGCGACCGTGCCGAAAATATGTGTGGTGGTGCGCAAAGCCTACGGGGCTGGCCTTTATGCGATGGCGGGCCCTGGGTTCGAGCCCGAGGCGACGATTGCTTTGCCCACGGCCAAAATCGCCGTGATGGGCGCGGAAGCCGCGGTCAACGCCGTATATGCCAACAAGATTGCGGAACTTCCGCCCGAACAGCGGGACGAGTTTGTCGCGGCTCGACGTGCCGAATATGAGTCCGATATCGATGTCATGCGCTTGGCCAGCGAACTGGTAATTGATGCCGTCATCGAGCCGGAGCGGTTGCGGGATGAGTTGGTCGCGCGGTTCGCCGCGGCGCGAAACAAACGTCGGGAGCTGCCGGATCGGCGGCATGGCGTTGCCCCTGTTTAGAAGTGAGAGCGAGCCGGACAGCAAGGAAAGGAAGCGGGATATGAGCATTGCGGTGAGTGGTGAGCGCGAAGAACTTCGCAAGCTGGTAGCCGAGTTCGCGCGTAACGAGATCGCCCCGGTAATCGGCGATTTCTACGAGCGTGGCGAGTTTCCGTACGACATCATCGCCGGTCTCGGCCAGCTGGGTGTATTTGGTTTGCCTTTCCCGGAGGAGGTTGGTGGCTCGGGCGGTGACTATTTCACTTTCTGTTTGGCCTTGGAAGAAATTGCCAAAGTGGATTCTTCGGTGGCCATCACGATAGAAGCTTCGGTGGGCTTGGGCGCGATGCCGATTTATCGTTTCGGCACGCCTGAACAGCGCGAACGTTGGTTGCCTAAGTTGCTCGCGGGGGAGATGCTCGGCGGATTTGGGCTCACCGAGCCAGGTGGCGGTTCGGATGCGGGTAGCACTCAAACTCGGGCGGTTGTTGATGGTGACGAGTGGGTCATTAATGGCTCGAAGGCATTTATCACGAACTCCGGCACTCGCATAACTGGCTTTGTCACCGTTTCGGCGGTGACTGGAACCAAACCCGATGGGCGTAAGGAAATTTCTACGATCATTGTCCCGGCCGGTACACCGGGTATGACCGTGGGAAAGGAGTATTCGAAGGTGGGGTGGCGCGCGTCGGATACTCACGAATTGGCGTTTGATGATTGTCGGGTTCCGCTTTCTAACTTGTTGGGCGAGCGTGGTCGTGGTTACGCCCAGTTTTTGGAGATGCTTGATGAGGGTCGGATCGCGATCTCAGCGGTGGCTACGGGTTTGGCGCAGGGCTGCGTGGATGAGTCGGTGAAGTATTCCCATGAGCGCCAGGCGTTCGGTCGGCCTATTGGCGCGAATCAGGCATTGGCGTTCCAGATCGCGGATATGGAGATGCGGGCACATACCGCGCGGTTGGGTTATTACGATGCGGCGGCCCGGCTCTTGGCTGGTGAGCCGTTCAAGAAGCAAGCGGCGATCGCCAAGTTGTATTCCTCAGATGTAGCGGTACAGAACGCGCGGGCCGCCACGCAGGTGCATGGCGGGTATGGGTTTATGAACGAGTTCCCGGTGGCGCGCGCGTGGCGTGATTGCAAAATTTTTGAGATCGGTGAAGGCACGAATGAGGTGCAGCGAATGCTGATTGCTCGGGAATTGGGTTTGCCGCAATAGGCCTTGCCGGGCTGAACTCTGTCGATAACTGCGCTACCTTTACGCCCTGTCATCGAACGCTGTCG
>JABFVL010000081.1 GCA_013362805.1 Mycobacteriales bacterium
AAGTCTTTGTCGTCTCCCAGATAAAAGAGGAATTTTCCAAAAAGGGTGATGCCCTCGGAGCAGTGAAACGAGGGGCCGGTCGCAGTGTCCGGGTGGTGACCGCGGCGGCGCTCGTGATGTTCTTTGTCTTTGTCGCGTTTGTCACCGCAGCGGATTCATCTATCAAAGCCATCGGATTCAGTCTTGCGGTGGGAGTTTTCGTTGACGCGTTCATCGTCAGACTCACGCTGGTGCCCGCGACAATGGCCATTATTAAGGGGAAGTTTTGGTATCACCCCAAATGGTTTGCGCGCTTTGTTCCAGACCCGGATATCGAGGGTCATCGTCTAGAGCATCCCAAACGCTTAGTTATCGCCAGTTCTGAAATTTTGTTGGCGGCCAGGCGTCACCACACCGCTTTCATAGGCGAACACCACGGCCTGCGCGCGGTCACGGACTCTGAGCTTGTCGAAGATCCGACCGATATGAGTCTTCACGGTTTGCTCAGCAAGCGTCAACGAATGTGCGATCTCCGAGTTAGACAAACCTTGAGCGATCAAAACGAGAACCTCGGTTTCGCGTGGGGTTAGGCCACTGACTGGCGGCGTTTCACGGGGCGAAGGCAACCGGACGGCGAACTCTTCGATAAGTCGACGAGTCACCGACGGGGCGAGTAGAGCCTCCCCAGCCGCGATTACTCGCACGGCTTTCATGAGATCGGCTGGCGGCGCATCCTTAAGCAGGAAACCGCTCGCTCCGATTCGCAGAGCCTGATAGACGTAATCGTCGATGTCAAAAGTGGTGAGCATGAGCACCTTGGGCTGATAGTCGGGCTCGTTAAGCAATTGTTGCGCTGCCTGGAGGCCATCCATTTCAGGCATTCGCACGTCCATCAACACCACATCGGGTCGAGTGTTGCGCACGACCTCAAGTGCTTGCCGCCCGTTCGACGCTTCACCCACCACATCGATGTCTGTTTGCGCGGAAAGAAGCGCGCTAAAGCCCGCACGCACCATGTCTTGGTCATCGACGATGACTGTTCGGAGTGTCATGTTCACCTCAGGCCGCTTCGCGAATAGGTAGAGTCGCCGCGACAAGAAAACCACCGGCGGCCTGGGGCCCAGCATGAATCTGGCCACCTAGCGCGGCGACTCGTTCGCGCATTCCCACCAGGCCCCTACCGGTGGATTCCTCGAACGGCACTGTGCTGGCGGTTCCCACGGAATTGGCGATCGTCACGTTGATCATTTCTTGGGTTTGGGTGATTGTCACTTGGACATGAGCACCCGGAGCATGGCGAATTACGTTGCTGAGCGCCTCTTGGGTGATCCGGTAAATCGCGAGTTCGAGTGCCGCTGATAGCGCGTCCGGCTGTTGGAGCGCTTCGTCGATGGCCAGTTCTGTGGAAGCGCCGACTCGGTTAGTTGTTTCGATCAGTGCTGGAAGTTGTCGCAACCCCGGCTGTGGTTGACGCTCAGCCTCTTCACAGCGCAGCACGTCCAATATCCGTCTCATATCGGACAACGACTCGCGGGCGGTTTCACCAATAGTGCGAAATTCTTGGGAGATTTCTGGTGCCATCGCGGGTATTCGATAGGGCGCACTATCAGCTTGAACCACAATGACTGACATGTGGTGCGCGACAACATCGTGTAGTTCACGCGCGACGCGAGTGCGTTCTTCGAGCACTGTTCGCCGGGCTCGTTCGGTTTCGCTGATCTGCTCTTGCCGCTGGAGCCGCTTTCTTACCTCTGAGCGACCCCGCATGAGATCCGCGACAAACAATGCCACCGTCGTGCCGACGACCATGGATAGAAAGCCTGGCCAGGTGGAATCGGATGGCCGAATCACGACCAAAGCAAGCCCAACAATTTGCGTGATCAGCCACATTATGAATGCCGTCTGTCGGCGCACTTGAAAAGCAATAAGCCACAAAACAAGGGTCTGGGAGAACACGCTGGTAATTGCCCAAGGCCAAGGTTCACTGGATGAGCTGGGCTGAGCGATCAGCGCTGTCGCCGTTATCGCGACCAGTGAAAGCCACCAACCGGCGGCAGGCCTAGAGCGCCAGATAAGAATGATCGGGAGAATACGGATGACACTCAGAATGAGGGCGCCCGTAATTCCTTGATCGTAATGCTGAATGAGATCAAGTGCACCAAGGAAAAGAATGAGCAATGTGCACGAGATGATCCCGAGTGTGAGCCGGAAAGATCTTTTGATCTCGGCTGAACGCTTCAGCGGAGAAAGCTCATCGGAAATAGTTGAAACGTGCCTAAAAATTCTGCCGAAGTCCATTTTTACCATCTTTCCAACACGGAGATCACTGAGCGGCCAAATACCGACGTGCGAGGCGACGTTGGGCCTTCGCGAGAATCTTCAGGAAAATCATGACACCTACCAGGCAGAGTAGCCCCACCGCGAAGTGTGCGGCCCAGGCTCCAAGCATGGTAGGCCCACCCCAGGATTTGGAAAGTGTCTCCCGGTCGGTCACGAGCGGATAGCAGAAACCGCGCACCACCATGAGAATCGACATAATCCACGCTGGCACGAATGCTAAGAGATTAAAAGGTGTAGCGAGTAATGCGTGTATGACTGGTCGGCTCCTACGACGCACCGAATCCCGTTGAGAATCTGAAGGATTCAAAAGAACAATAATTCTTGATTGAATTCGAGTTGATGTTTTCCAGTTTCCCATCGCGCCCATAAATAGCGCGAGAAGACCGATTGGAAAAGCAATCAGGGCATACATAAAGATGCAATAAGATCGTGAATAAAGAAGCGAAGACCTACATCGGAACATTACTGATCTCTTTTGGTCAACAAGTTGCGTCGACATGAGTTCTCCTCAGAAATTGCGTCAACTGTGGCGACTCATAAACCGTATTGTGCTCGCTGTTTTCGCGCGTCACACCACGGATTGAATTTAGAAGTAATACCTTGGTATGACTTCTAGTCGCGGGCTCGCACTGGGCCAGCGGTGTCGCGGCTCACCCGGCGAGGGCGTTAAATCACCTGAGGCGTAATCGCTTGATAACGTTTTCGTATGAGAGCTCGCGGCGCTGTATGGACGGGCCACAATGGCACCTCATAAAGAACAACCCGCAGAGGTTTCCGCCTTAATCGACGAGCTCACCGTCCTGCGGTCGGCAAGCCCAGCACATTTTCGGTCGTTGATATTCACCGCGACGGTCACGCCTTCACGCGCTCCCCGCTATCTCACACAAGCTCTGGCCAGTCCGCAATTGATAGATGCCTGGGTGGACGCGCTGGTCTCACTCCAGGGAGGGCAGCAGCTGTCCATCATGCGTAGGCAGATCAGGGCGGGCAGGCAATTAGCGCCACAACCGGATGACTATGCGCACCTGAGGCTGATCGAAAGTAAACTCCAACAGGCCATACACCAGCAGGACCGGAAAGATACCCCCGGATCTACAAAGCTGGATGATCCAGCCGCACGTCGGGCCCGAGGGTTACTCATCCAAGCTCATCGGGAAGAGTATGAAAATCTGCTCCGCGAAGCTCTCGCGGCGATCCAACCCGATTTTGGTTCGATAGGCGATCAACCGCCGGCAATTGATGCGCCAGCGTGGGCTCACGAACATGGCT
This sequence comes from Mycobacteriales bacterium, assembly GCA_013362805.1. Classification (GTDB taxonomy): domain Bacteria; phylum Actinomycetota; class Actinomycetes; order Mycobacteriales; family QHCE01; genus JABFVL01. The sequence goes on from JABFVL010000081.1 coordinate 3,589, forward strand.
TATTCCCCGACTTGCCAATCACCAGCCGAGTTCAGCAACTCGCTCAACTGCCCGACGACGATTTTGTTGACGTTGTACATGGTGATATCGACCTTGACCCCCTCGAACCCGCCTTGCAACACCCTCTACTTGTCAAACGCTGGCGGTGGGCGCTAGAGGAAATTGTCCGCGAATTTTCAGTCGATCTCGACACTAATCTCGAGAGCCAACTCGCGATTCTCGATATCAACCTCGATCTATGCGAGTTAAGCGAAGATGAAGCACTAAATCGGATAGATGATGTCTCGTTTCTCACCGATGTGCGCAAACGACTATTTCAGCAAGTCGCTCATGCACGGACGCTCTTTTCGCAGGTCCATCTTCGAACGTCCAGCCTACGTGCCGCCGGACGCCACAGTGCGTTTCAGTCCCTTGTGATTCGCCATCGCGCCCAATATGAGAAGTTGTTGAATCTGCCCGATGGTGATCAGCCGATCGTCGACCTGACGCAATCAGCACCAGATCAGCCTCAAAAAAGACCAGCACTGTGGGGCGGACTCGCGATACGCGAGGTGTCATTTGCGCTGCCCATCGTGCGAACCGGATTGCCTCTCGTTGAACTTTCTCTCCGCATAGGTGGCACACACGCGGATTTTTTCCAAGATCTGGCCCCTGGCATCGCCGCGATCCAGCCAGATAGCGACGTCGAACAGACCGGGAGTTTATTTGCCGAACTCACAAACACCCCCGCGCAAGGCCTAAACGCCTACCTCACGACCCTAGGAAAAGATCAACAAACAGCACTTCGAGCGGCACTCGCCGAACAGAATGGTTCCGCTGTTTCTTCCCAGGTCGTCAAAAGATTAGACAATGTGGATCTCGATCTCGGCACCGCCGCGGGTTATTTACCGAGCATATTGACGATCTTGAGGACTGTGGCCGAGCAGACCAATGCCACCGAAGCCATACTTAACATGAGCTCAAACCCAGCATCCGCCGTTGCGCATTGGCAGATCGTGCGACAGCTGGCCGCACACGGAGCCGCGTGCGGGGAAATAGTGGCGGCAGAATTCGCGGCCAACAACCCAACCGCGGACAATCCCTTCACCGAGGCGATTGGGCAACTTGCCCATTTCCAACAGCTCGCGAATCGTGTCTGCGTTCAAGGCGCATCCTGGGAAAAAGACAACAGGAGAGGCCCGATCGCTGCCACCGCCGCCCGCGCGCAAATACGGCAAGCGGCCACGGGGATTCACATAGAAAATGCGCTTGTTCGAAGAATCAATTTGGAACTAGCGCCACGCAAACTCCATATTCTTGTAGCACCGGATTTCTATTCGAACCCACCAACACAACCCGCTTCCCGGAACGATGAGCGAATCGGGTCCCAACCCGCACCCGTGGAGTTATACATCCCTCGAATAGAGGGTGACGAACACGTGGCGGGTTCGGGTCTGCGCCTCCCATTCGACGAAACTTTGCCCTCTTTCACAGCCGCGACAATTGCTGGCTTGAATCGCCTGGAACGCGGCTGGATTATTCACGATGATGCCGTTCCGGGAAATCAAAGACTGGCAAGTTCTTACGCCGCCTCTGCCGCCAAAGAACTGCGCAGCGGCACATGGAGTTCGGCATTGAAAGAGCTTCGTACGATGCAGATCGTGGCGACTCGAGAGGCTTCAGAGGCCTGCAGCCCAGAAACCGTCGCACGCCAATTGATTCGCGACGTCAAAAAAGCAACCGCTGCCCCACGGGTCGAAAATGCCGGCCATCGCCGAGGATTTGCCGCGGTGCAAGCCACAGTGCTCAAAATACTGACCAAGAAATACATCGCTGAGCTCACCAACGATGAACAAAACCTCGTCGCGATTACCGGTCTCGGCGACTTGTTAATCGAAGTAGCCGCACAAACGAGCGAAGGATTACGCACCATCGCGCGGGCACCTGAAACTGGCGAGAAACAGCAATCTGCGGCGCTTGCGGTCGTCAGTGCGCTTGATGCTCTGGGCATGTGGGCCGAAGCGTTTCGCGACCATCCCACACATGGTCACCAGTATTTACCACAGCTCGCGAAAGCACTGGAATCGACTGGGCGCACTTTGGTTAATCAGGCAACTCAACGCGGGCTATGGGACACATTATTCGTGGCCAGTGAAAACACTCAGAGCCTCACGCCAGGTGTCATTGTTCCTATCCACAGCACGACGCCCCGCACCCCAATTCGGAATCAGTAGCGGTTCTATGCGCGTTGTTGGTAAAGCTTCATAGTAGTTAAACCCGCTGAAGCTTCCGTCCTGTCGGTGCATTGGGCCAGCAAGACCCACGCGCTGTCGAGGCTCGCCACCCTCAATTGAGCCCCAAAGGTCTCGGATCCAGGGAACTATCTCTTGGAGCGAAGCGACTATCTATTCCGACCCATGTGGCCTCACCCTGTTTATGAATCCGCGTTTGAGCTGATTGGAGTAACTGTGTCATGACTACACCTGAAACGCTCGATGTCGGGGTATGGACAACGGCTCTTCAATATTCGGATCGTGATGCGCATGATCTCGGATTCTTGTTGCATGGACCAGATCGCTACTACCGAGCGTTAAAAACGTTATTGAAGTATTTCGCGCGGCCAGATCAGTGGGCGGATCAAGCTGGACTACCCGTCACCGTTCGGGAACAGGCCGCCAGAGCGGGCATTGCACATTTCGGCACATGCACCCTCTCGGACATCGCCAGGGATGCGCGTTTCTTTATGGGAGTCAATGGCGAAGAACCCATCGGGGCTGTTGTCGCGAATCAACCAGCCGGTGGCTGGAGCAGAATCGATGAGGTTCATATTCATCTTGTTCATCCCGGGGCGACTGTTGTCGATTTCAAGAACCGAGCCAGGGCGTTGCTTAGCTCATCAAGCGGATTGGATTTGGTGGCATATTTCCCAGGAGATGAGGCCTTGGGAGCTTCGAGCGTGGAAATGAATGAGCTTCGACAAGCACTCAAGCTTCCACCTATGGCAAGTTCGGTTTCCGACGGCGCATTTTATGAAAATGTGGAAGATCTTCTAGCTCAATGCGACGTCACTTTCGCACCGGGTACCCATATTCGGCTCACTCTTGAACGGGATCCCAGCAATATTCTTGGCAGCTCGACAGATGATGAGTTACTTGTTCGTCAAACGCGCTCGGTAGTCAATGTCGCAAAGCACCGCAGACTTCACGCACTGTTTCCCGCGGCAGCTCGAAACCTAATGGCAGAAATTTATGAAACTGGAGCAGTCGGGGAAATCGATCAAATAGTCCGCAGCGAGTGCGCAAAAATTGTTGGAAGACGAAAACCTTGTACCTATTCCGACAAAACCGCTTACGCCTCCCAGGTCTTTGAAGCTCCACGAACGATTAGCCCAGCTCGACTAAATTAGCGAGACAAAATAAGCCCACTCTCGCATTGGATGCATTGTTAAGTGAAGAGGTATCCTTACGATCAAGAAGATCGTCGACAGATATCGTCTTATTCCGAGGTGCGATGATGAAGTATGCACGTCGAGGGCTCGCCGCCTTTGCGTCGATTGCATTATCGGCGCAATTAGCGACAGCGCCGGCTTCATCGCAATCCGTAAATTCAAGAACGACTTCACCTATCGCACCTCGCACAATTGTGAACACGCCACCAGCAATTGGGCGCGTTCCTCTCGCATCGATACCCACGCGGGGTTCGTCTCCGAAACAAGTCACGTCACAACCACGCGGTTTCGATGAACGTCTCTCGGCCCGAATACTCGAAGAGGCCTACAAACATGAGGGGTACATCGAAGAGCCGAACGGCATGAACAAATTCAGCAACAACAAATACCCATGGTGCTCGGTGTATTTAACACTCATGTGGCAGCGAGCGGGCGTGGACATTCCAACGCTTCCACTAACTGGAGATCTCTACCGTTGGGGCATCGCACACGGCCAAGCATATTCAGACAAAAATCTTGCCAATGACATGCACGTCGGCGATGCGCTGCTCTTTGGCACCGGGCCTCAAACGCGGTTCACGAGCACCCACGTCGGGATCGTCTCGCGGTTCGATGAGAATTCGGTCACCCTTATTGAGGGAAATGCGATTCTGCCTGGGCAATCGCGAAAAGATCCGCATCGTGTTACTGAAAAGACCTATCCTCGTGACGCCTGGAAAAAAGAATTTTATGGAGGGGTGCGCCCCTCGAATCCTTCTCGATAACGAATCAATCACACGATTGACCTACATTCGAAATGGGCAAAGAATTACCGCTGCGAGCGCGACTACTAGAAGCGACTTGGCCACGATTGCAACGGCACCAAGGTGAGGTGTCGCAACGTTCCGTAAAATGAAGCTTGGCTTGCCGCAAGACCCGTACGGCCGAGTTCGACATAACGGAAATTGAGGAATTTAAAGGTGAATAACGAACGAGAGCTAATCCCGCTCTCCGCAATGAATGACCCAACAATCTTCCTCGATATCGGCAAAGGCGTGCTGGTCGATGTGTATGTTGCCGAACTCGACGCGCGGCAAGACCCCTACCGAACGCATAGCAATGCCAGCGCCAACGGCCCGGTCCGCATCCAGGCGTCAATTGGGTCCCGACGCCCCAACCTAGTAAAGCTCCAGTTAGACCAGATTTCCCCCAACACCTCTGGCCTATTGGTCATCGGGGCCACCAACAATCAGTATGCCGATATCCCAGACACCACTGTGTCAGTCGGCGACGGCGAACTGAGCGCATCCGCTGTGGACACAAGCGCGGGAAAGTTCGGGCGACGTGGAAATAGTCAACACCTTCTGCTCGCCTATGTTGAACGAAGTGGCTCTTCCTGGCAGGTTCGCGGAGACGTAGACATACCCCAAGAAGAGATGGCGGCAATTGTGGCGACTGCCCGCGCCACAACGCAAAACCCGACCGCTACCGCAGCTTCCACCCCTGCTCCCGGGTGGGGAGCGGCGGCTCAACCCTCCACGCCTGTGGGCGCTCTGTTTGTAGATGGCATTAGTGATTACCGCGGCGCTAACCCAGCGTTTCTCAACGAGGTCGCCGCCCAACTCGCAAACCTCGCACAGCAACAAGCGACAGCGACCCAACTTGATACCCACGTGTGGTTCTTGACGGAGGAGATGGAAAAGGCCAGGCCAGTGGTCGTGAGCGCCCAAGACGCGAACGTTGATGGCGTTCGGGCAGCCTTAACAAATCGACGCACGAATCCTCAACTTGACGTGGCTCGCGCAGGGCATACAATCGGCAGATTTTATGCCAGCAGTCCCCAATTCGCGCTTTCACCGATGGCCGTGCAATACATCACCGACGGATCGATATTGACGGGCCAGGAGACCCGAGCTCAGCAGGTCGTCGCGGGATTCGCGGAAGCGTTGGGCACTGTCGGAGGAGGCGTGCAAATGAGAGGACAGACCGAGATCTTCAACCGCCCAGGTGGGGTGCGAATGTAAGTCACCGAGTCGCCAGTAACGGTAATTGACTCGTGATCAACCGATCGGCGCGCGGTATGTCCACTTCGGCGAGTCGTTCTGCCGTAACGGTGAGTTCGCGCAACAAGCGCTCTTGCACGTTGCCCCGCTCACGGGCTTCGGCGTATGGCACTCGAGTAAACGACACCAGCTCATATCTGGACAGGAAGCGTTCGGGGTGCCGAACCGCCAGCAAGTGCCTGAGCTCATCGCGCAGGCGGTAGCCCGGTTCACGCACTCGAGAACGCAGCTCGGTGAAGTTATCCAATGACATGGCGGCAATGGCTTCAGTATTGGGGCGGCGTTGCTGTTCGAAGCGAGCGAACTTCTCCCGCACATCCATGTCTCGCTGGAACAGAGCGGCGAGCTCGGTGGCGTCCTCAAAACCACAGTTCATGCCTTGTCCATGAAACGGCAAGATAGCGTGCGCGGCATCACCAATGAGGAGCGCTCGCCGATCTAGATGCCATCGGCGCAGATGCAGGGTTGCGAGGCTTCCCGTGGGGTTCGCGAAGAATTCGGATTCAAGATCGGGTAAAAGAGCTGACAGGCTAGGAAACTCACGATCGAAGAATGAACGAACTTTGGCGCCAGTATTCAACGTCGTGAAACTGCTGTCACCTTCCAGGGGCATGAAAAGGGTGGCAGTGAAGCTGCCCGATATGTTTGGCAGCGCGGTGGTTAAATAGTCTCCCCGCGGCCAAAGGTGTAGTGCTCGCCCATCGATTAAGAACGGGTCGCCGGTGTTTTCAACACGGGCCGGAATTTGTAGTTCTTTATAGCCATAGTGCAAACGATCCACGGTCTCACCTAGATCGGTGACCTCATTCATTGCGGCCCGAAGGCGAGAGCCGGCACCATCGGCTCCGAGAATGAACGGCACAGTTTGTCGGGATGTGGTTCCATCACCCCGGCTAAAAGAAATCCGCACCTCGTCAGCGAGAAACTCTACATCGGTTATTTTGTGTTGAAAAAATACTTTCGCACCGGCTTTTTCGGCCACGTCTAACAGCATCATTGTTAAGGTGCCGCGATTAATGGAATGCAGTTGCGCTTTTTGGTCGCGCCCATATTTGTGAAGCTCTGGTTCTCGGTTGAGGTGGTGCACCATTCGACCACGCATCGGAATCGCGAAACGCTCGGCACTGGCGCGCACTCCAGCCACCTCTAGAGCGTGAAAACCGCGCTCAGTCAGCGAAAAGTTAATCGACCGTCCACCTTTGAACCCGGCACGGCGCGGATCTTCACGAGACTCATAAATTGTTACTTCATGACCTTGACGGGCGAGAAGCGCGGCGACTAACGCGCCAACGGGGCCGGCACCCGCGATGGTGATTTGAGGCAAGGTCATTTTCGAAGAATACGTCGCATCATTGGCTCTAGCAATTGTTTGCTAAAGTCACGAAAATTGCTCTCTCACTTCGGAAAAAATGGTCGGAAGGCTACCGATGAATCATTCAGCAATGCGGCCACATCCGACAGATGAGACAACACAAATAACTTCTCTGGATTTCCGACCAAATGGGGCAGAATCAGAAGAAGTGCTGCGCTCAGTTCTCAATTTCGTCGCACAATTCGATGAAGAGCCACACACCGATTTCAAGATTCCCTATCCCAGCGTGGCTGCTCGCGTCACCGATGTTCTGTCCCCGCCGCCCGCTAACGGCCGCTCTCTCCACGATCTGCTGGACACGATTAAAGAAGCCGGGCAATCGTCGGCGAACACCTCTGGCCCACGCTGTTTCCAACACATTCCAGGCAGCACTATGCTCAGCGCCGCCGCGGGTGAATTCCTGAGTCGCATTCTTAACCGGCATTCCGCGTTTGCCGATCAAGCGCCGCTGCTCACCGCTATGGAACAGGGCGTGATCCGCTGGCTGTGCACAGAATTCGGGCTTCCCGCCACCGCCGGCGGCAGCATCACATCCGGTGGATCGATTTCCACGCTTTCCTTGCTCGCGGCCGCCCGAATCGCGCGTTGTGGAGACGAATGGCAAGACGCCAAGATTTACCTCACCGAATTCACCCATGGCAGCGCGGCCCGCGCCCTGAGGATCCTGGGGTTCCGGCCTGGGCAAGTCACCCGCGTGGCCAGCGATCCACACGGGCGCATGCTGCCCGATGCCCTACGCGAGGCGATCACGACAGATCTGCGCGAGGGCGCCAACCCATTTCTTGTCGTGGCGACCACCGGAACTACCGACAATGGGGCCATCGATCCGATCGCCGCCATTGCCGACGTCGCCGAACAACACAATCTCTGGCTGCACGTTGACGCGGCATACGGCGGGTTCTTCCAACTCACCGAGCGAGGCCGGGCCGCATTTGTCGGGATCGAACGCGCTGACTCGATCGTGCTTGACCCACACAAAGGCCTCTTCATGCCGTTCGGCACCGGCGTTCTCCTCGTTCGGGACGAAAATATCCTGCGGGACGCCTTCCGAACTCAAGGCGCCTATCTTGAAGACCACATCGAGCCATATCCGCTTGGAAATCGCTGCGAGTTGGGGCCGGAACTGAGCACCGAAGCGCGCGGGCTGCGCATGTGGCTTCCGCTGCAGTTGCACGGGCTCGCCGCATTTCGGGCAACGCTTCAAGAAAAACTCGACCTAGCCCAACTGGCCTACGATGCTCTGGTTGCCAATCCAGCCCTTGAGGTGCACAAACCTGAGCTCAGCATCGTCGTGTTCGCCATGACCACCGACGCTAAAACGGAAGCGATGTTGCATTCGATCAACTCGAGCGGTGCTGGCACCGTTTCGAGTACCAAAATCAATGGCAAAACCTATATTCGCCTGTGCGTCCTAAACAGCGGTACGCATCGCTCACATGTAGACGGCATCTTGAAAGTCATCCTCAACGCGACCAACTAGCCTGACGAAAGTCAGGTATAAACCCCGTCGTTCGTGCCCTGCGCTCGGCATCGCCACTTCCTAGCCTCATTAGCAAGGAAGAAAGGCGAGTCAAGCGATGATCACATTGAATCGGTTAACCCGACGTTACGGGCAGAAGAAGGTCGTCGATGGTCTTACCTTCGAGATCCAGTCCGGGAAAGTCACTGGGTTTTTGGGTCCAAACGGCGCGGGAAAATCCACAACCCTGCGGATGGTGCTAGGCCTGGACAAACCCACCAGCGGCACCGCATTGGTCAAAGGCAAACACTTCGCGGAGCTCAATCATCCGCTCCGTGAAGTAGGGGCACTGTTGGACGCCAAGGCGGCCCATCCCAGCCGCAGCGCGCGCAACCATTTGCTGGCGCTGGCCCGCGGCAACAGCATCCCCGCAACACGAGTGAATCAAGTGTTGGACATTGTCGGGTTACACGATGTTCAACACAAAAGAGCTGGATCTTTCTCGTTGGGAATGGGTCAACGGCTAGGTATTGCGGCCGCGCTCCTTGGTGATCCGGGAATCGTCATTTTTGATGAACCAGTGAATGGTTTGGATCCCGATGGTGTGCGCTGGGTGCGCGAGCTGATGCGCTCGCTAGCCGCTGAGGGGCGAACCGTTTTTGTTTCCAGCCATCTCATGAGCGAAATGCAACTCACCGCCGATCATTTGATCATTATCGGTCGCGGAAGATTGTTGGCCGATGCACCCATCGGGGACGTCATCGCCCGCAACTCCCTCACCACTGTGGTGGTCCGGTCCCCCGATTCGGCGAAGCTACACGAAGCCCTCCTCCGGCACGGCATCAATGTGGCGCCAGTGAACACCGGTGAGCTGCATATTTCCGGAACGAGTGCCGAACAGGTCGGCGACCTTGCACATGAAGTGGGCGCCCGAGTGCACACCCTGAACACGCAATCAGCTTCCCTGGAACAGGCGTATGTGAACCTCACCGCGCACAGCCTTGAATATGGCGCTCTCCAATGATCGACCATTTGATGGATATAGCGCTGGACGCGGCGAGCTCCCCGTGGTTCTACCTAGCCATTTGGGCATTCGCCGTGCTCGACAGCTTTTTCCCCATCGTTCCCAGTGAAACCTTGGTGATCACCGCCGGGGTTTTCGCCGCCAGTGGGACTACAAATCTCGCCCTTGTCATCGCCGCGGCCGCAATAGGCGCATTCGTCGGTGATCACATTTCGTACTTCATCGGCCGCACAGCGGGGACTCGACTGTCCGGAAAAGAGAACTCAGCCCGACGAAAAGCTTTCGACTGGGCCAGTCGCGCGCTGGAAACTAGGGGCGGCCTGCTGCTGGTGGTCGCGCGTTACGTGCCAGGGGGCCGCACCGCCGCCACGATCACCATGGGCGCGGTGGAATATCCCCTCGCTCGTTTTTCAGCTTTCGACGCGATCGCCGCGATTTCTTGGGCGCTGTATTGCGGATATGTGGGATTCATCGGCGGTAAAGCCTTCGAGGAGGACCCTATAAAAGGGCTTTTGCTCGGCTTTGGAATCGCATTCACGATCACCGTGGTTACCGAAATCGTTCGTTATCTCCGACGCGATAAGAGCGTCCAATTACCTGCGGAAAGGCCCGTATAAATGACTACGGCGATAAACACTCTTAGCTCCCCTCTGCCAAAAACAAGCGTGAACTTCAAAACCGCCTTAGCTTCGGAGTGGACAAAATTTGTCAGTGTTCGTTCAACCTGGTGGAGCACATTGAGCGCATTCGCGCTGATGGCGGGCGGATCACTTATTCTCGCCATGGACTTTGTTGGCGACCTCAGCGAACCACAATCAGTACAAGACGACCCCCGTACTCAGATCGCGGTGGGTGAAATCGCCGGGGACAGCACGCAACTCGTTCAATTTGCCACGGTCGCGCTGGCGATGATGGTGGTGACCAGCGAATACTCAACTGGTGCGATTCGAAACACACTCCAGGCCGACCCAAACCGAACCAGGCTGCTCATCGCCAAAACCGCAATCATCGGTGCGGTCACCTTCATCTCTGGAATCCTGCTGGGGCTAATCGGCATATTGGCGGCTCAGGCGGGATTGGACGGCCACGGCATCTGGAACACAACCGATGTCACACAAGCAGTTTTCGCCATCGCAACTTATCTCTCGCTGGTCAGCATGATGACGGTGGGCATAGCGATGGCCCTGCGCAGCGCCGTGGCCACCTTAAGCACCACACTTATGTTGCTCCTCGGGATGATGATGCTGCTGAACGGCGAAATCGTGCATTACACCCCCGGCATGGCTGGGTCCAACTTCATCCGGGACAACACCACTTATTACAGCCGACCGGCGGGAATTGTCATCGTCGCGGTATGGACCTTGGTCACGCTGGGTGCTGGCTACGTGGTGCTGAAAAAACGGGATGCCTAGAAGTTCCCGCTATTCCTCGTCTACGAGTTCGGCCTCGTAGGCGAGGATCGCGGCTTGCACGCGATTACGCACGGCAAGACGTTCGAATATGGCGCTCACATGCCCTTTCACCGTGCCCTCCACGACCAGGAGGCGACGGGCGATATCCGCATTGGACATGCCGGCCCCCAGCAGCGCCAACACCGCTCGCTCCCGTTCGGTCAGTTGCGCGACCTTATCTTTCGCCTGAGTGGCGCGAGAAGCCCGGGGGGAACTGAGCTCGGAGATGACGCGGTGCGCGACCTTTGGCGAAAGATACGCGGCTCCGTGCGCGACCGCGCGCACGCCGGCGACAAGTTCGGCGGGGTCACCCGATTTCAGCAAAAAGCCACTAGCGCCCTCCTGCAATGCCCTGGCGATGTATTCGTCTTCACCAAAGGTCGTCAGCATGATGACACCAGTTCCCGGCATCGTCTTGTGTAATTCTCGCGCCGCCGCCAAGCCATCCAACATGGGCATTCGAATGTCCAGCAACACCACATCGGGCCGGTGTTTGTGCACTAGCTCGATGGCTTGCCGACCATCGCCCGCCTCGGCAACCACATCGATGGTGGGATCGCTCGCCAAAATGGCGCGCACTCCAGCGCGCACCATCGCCTCGTCATCAGCCAAAACGACAGTGATCATTCTTGGGGCCGCTCCGCCTCTTTATCTTCGAACACCACGTTCTTGGTCAACAACTGTTTGTCTTTGAAACACAGCCGATAAATTGGCATGTTATCCACGAAAAGGTTCCTGGTGGAACGGTAATACTCGCAGCGCGCACCTTCCGGTTTAGCAGGCTCATCCACTGGAGGCCGTTCCCAATATTGCCTTATTGGCAGTGATGAACGAACCGAGCTTTCGGATTGGCCAACTCGCATTTTCGAGTAGTCGCTTGCTTCGAGCGTCGAATTCCAAGTGCCCCAGAAGAAGAAGCCGAAATAGCCGATCACCAGGAATGCGCCGAGCGCGATGGGGACGGCGATAGCGGTGATCAATCCCTGCCGCACTCTGCGGCGCACTGAGGCCAGGTGCCGCACTGAGTCGAGGGCTTTGTCCTCCTGCGCGGGAATCTGATGTGGCAATCGCGCTTTCACCACAAAAGCGCCTTCACTGATACCGGCATCCAAAGTGCCGCCAACCAGACGCACACGCTCGGCTAGCCCGGCGAGGCCCCGCTGACCACCGGGCGCTTTCGCCGAGTCCGTGATCGGATTGGTGATTGTTAGTACCGTCTGGGCGGGAGATTCGCGCACTTTGACTTGCACCTGGGCACCTGGGGCGTGTTTGGCCGCATTGGTCAGAGCTTCTTGCGCCACCCGATGCGCGGCCCAGCGGATGGCGTCTGGGACGGGCGTCAACGGTTTCGCCGGGGCGCCGTCGAAATGCACTGGCAGCCCCGAATCAGCCGCACGAGCAACCAGCTGGGCGATGCTTTCATCACGTGGCTGCAGTGGAGCTGTGGGTTCCTCGCGAAGCACGCCAATAATGTCTTGCAAACGTTCCGTTGCCGCGCCCGCACTGATGCGCAGCTCTTTCACCGCGGCCCGATGGGCGGAATCCAAACCCGGCGTGACTTCCAAGGCCCCGGCACGCAACGTGATCAAAGCTAGGTCATGACCCAGGGAGTCGTGCATGTCCTGCGCGATGCGAGATCGTTCCCGTAGTCGTTCTTGGGCGGCGATCGCGTCTTGGGCGATCTCGAGTTGCTCGGCTCGTTGCCAGCCGGAGGCCACGAGTTCGTCGTAGTGTCGTCGATATCGGCCTAGCAGCCATGGGAACACCACGGCGAAGACCAACACGGCGACCATGACAAACCACTCGTACGGGTCACCTGGCACGAGAACGTTGACCACGCTGCCAGCCACCAGGATCGCCAACAGCGCGTACATCGCCTGGCGCTGGTTTTCCATCCGCCGACCAACGGAATAGCCGAAGAATGGCAAGGCGAATATGTACGCCTCGGTGAGCATGCTCGGATCATCGACCATCGCACCAATCGCCACGACAAAAAGCGCGACTAACGGAACCCGCTGATATAGCGCGGTCGCCACCGCGATAATCGAAAGCTCGGCAACAAATGGAAGCCACGGTGCGTAGGGGCCCACCGAGACGCTGGGAAGAATGAGGAGAAGCCACAGCCCAAAGGCCATTAATACGCGAATCCACCACTTTCTAGTGGATTCGATCCCAGACATCTCCTCACGATAAATGGAAGGTGCGCGGAGGCGATTTTTGGGGCATGGAACCGGGCATCCGCAAGGGCACGTATGTGCGCGAAGAAGCGGCAGCTAGTCAGTTCTGTCTACCTCGCGCGACACCGAAATTTGGTCACGGAATTCAAACGGAATTACACGAGTTTTTGGCACGTCGTTGACGGCGTGACGTATCAGGTTTTGTACTTCTTTCATTACTGAACGTTACAGAACATGTGAGAGGAACCCTGATGGCACTCAAAGGACGCATTGTCGGCTTAGCTCTCGCGGCCTGTGTAGCCGTCGCGGCGGCACTCGTCAGCACTTCAGCCCCCGCGCAGGCCGCTAGTGCGTACGACACGATGGCCGCCAAAGCCCGGCAAGCCTGCGGCTACAGCTACATCGTGAAGTCAAAGGTCACTGGATATAACCAGTACACCGGCTCTGAGCTCAGTCGCCTGTTCGTGCTGTACGGCAACGGCTACAACTGCGCCGTCCACGTCAAGTACTCGGCCTCGTACAGTGGGTGGATCAGCGTTGCCCTTGAGAACGACCGCACTGGCACAGTTCGACGAGACTCCGGCAACTACCACAGCTACGCGGGACCCGTATACGTCTACGCTCCCAACGACTGCGTCACCTCGTGGGGCGCTCTGAGCAGCGGCGACCGCGACTACACCGTGTCACTCAACTCGGTGGGTTGCTAGCAGTATCACTCGTTTACTTTAAGGGGCCCTACCCAAGTAGGGCCCCTTAAACATGCGCCCACTATTTCTCATTGGACTTATTCGGGGCGCTCGGAAGAAAGACTGGGAAAGGGTGCAGAGGCGACTTTGGGGGCTGCGGGGTCTGCGGGGTCGAGCTAAACCGGGGATAGCTCGACGCGGCATTTGCGCATTATCGCCTCTGCACCCACCTCCACTACGCCGGCGGGGACGCGGCGGCGATAGGCGGAGGTAGCTCAAGCGGCTGTGGGGACATGACACAAATTGGTCCCCACGGTGACCGTTTCGTAGGTAGGTGTTCCCAAATGTTCAGCCGTATTTCGTGGATTTGGGAACGGCACACACTGCAGCGAAAAACCTTTCGCGCGGGCGTGCCCAGCACCGGCAAGTCAGCCTCGGCCACGGCGTCATAGCTAGCGATCACCATTTCGACCTCCTTGGGCCGGCATGCCGGCGTTGTGACGTATGCGCTGGCCAAGAACCGCAGCCAGCGCGAGAACTAATGTTTGGCGAGGAATCGAGCAAGTTCGGTGTTGAATCGTTCGGCTTCCTCCGCGAATGGAACGTGACCACTGTCAGGGAATGGAACAACCTGTGCGTCCGGCAGTCGCTCAGCAAGCCAGCCCGCGACGTCGCCAGGGAACACGGCGCTTTTTTCGCCATAGGCGAGCATCGTGGGGACGGTGACTTTCCCGACGACATCGCGGTAGTCCTGGTGGACCATATTCATCCACACGTCCAAAGCCGCATCGGTTGGTGTTTTGGTCGTCTCCGCATATGCCGCGTCGATCGCCGCGTCATCGGGTCGGGTAGCGAAGCACGAAGCGATAAAGGGCTTAATGACCGAAGGCCGGTCATAGCGAACGGTTTCGGCGAAAACATTGTTGTCCAGATTCGTGTAATTGCCGAACAACGGGAAATCCCAGCCAGGTGCGCTCAAGAACCGGGGCGATTGGTCCACGAAAGCGACTGAACGCACATTATCGGTGCCGAACTGTTCAACGTACGACAAGATAACCCCAGCGCCCATCGACCAGCCGACGAGCGACACATCAGTGAGCCCAAGAGCGCTCGCCAGCTCGCGAATATCCCGCGCATACTGTGCCAAGGTGTGACCGTCAGGGGTCTTGCCCGAGTTCCCATGTCCCCGCAAATCAACCGCGATGACCCGGTTCCCGGCCTCGGCTAATGCAGGTACATTGCCTTGCCAAAAACTGCTGTTCATGGTCCATCCATGAATGAGAATCACAGCCGGGCCAGAACCACTCTCTTCGTAGAAAAGTGGTACCCCGTCTGACAATTCTAGATACGGCATTAGTCCTCCTTTGGCGAGCAACGGTTGTAGTCTGCGTTTATTAAGTCCGGTTTTCTAGGGGTTAGCCGACGTTGCAAAAGCGTTGCGGTCCGACGGCGCCCGGCTTGGCGAAAAAACAATGGATGGAAGAGCGGTTAATAAGCAGCTCACAAAGCACCGAGAGTGGGCGATGGCCGGCGACAGACGAGCCGGCAATATCCGAGATGTTGTGCGGGCTTCATGGGCTCGAGCGGGAAAAATGGGCATTCACCCAGACAGCTCCCAGGCGCCAGTCATCCTCGATGAGGACGCGGTGGCGACCAAACGTCGTGAACACGTGTTTTCGCAAGTGTGGCCGATCTTTCGCGACACAGCACGTTCCATGACGCGAGAGCCAGGAAACATCCTCTTCGCCAGTGACGAAAACGGTTACTTGCTCTGGATTTCCGGAGAAAAACACAGCGTCAGAGCCGCGGAAAGAGCGCATTTGGTGACCGGAGCGCTGTGGAACGAGTCCGTCGTTGGCACCAGCGCTGTCGGCACGGCGCTGGCGTTAGACCGCCCCTTCCAAGTCTTCGGGGCGGAACACTACCTATCGGTGGCCACGTCATTCATCTGCGCCGCCGTGCCCGTGCGCGACCCAATGACCGGGAAAACATTGGGCACCATCGACCTCACCAGCGACATCCGCACGCCGCAAGCCGCGGTGTTGTCACTGGTGCTCACGGCCGCTCGTCTCGCCGAGGCACACCTGCGTGAAGAAGCGCTCCGAGAACAAGTGCGCATGCAACAGCGCTATATCGATCGTCTGTCCCGCCTCGGCAACACAAAAAGCGCACTCATCAGCCCAGACGGGACAGTGATCGCGCTCAACCCACCCGGCTGGTTGCCGCGGCGAATGGATGTCCCCCTCGTCGAAGGGCCCGCCATATTGCCCGGCGGTCAAGCAGTACACATCGAACGGCTCACGATCGGTGGGCCAATGGTCATCGTGGAGCGGACCACCACAGATGTCGAAACCGTTCCACGGCAATCACTGAACTTCAACGGGCTCGGCCTGGATCGTCCCTGGTTGAGCATCGACGGATACACCCACAAGCTAAGCACCCGGCATGGAGAGATCTTGGCCGTACTCGCCGCTCATCCAGGCGGCTTGCATGCCGAAGATCTGGCTCGCGAGGTGTACGGGCCCAACGGCAAGCCGGTAACCGTGCGCGCCGAGCTAGCTCGACTCCGCAAAGTGCTGGGTTATCGGCTCAGCTCAGACCCGTATCGACTCACCGGTGATGTGCACGCCGACTTCCTCGCTTTGGAACACGAGATGTCCAGCGCTTCTCTTGCCGAACTTCTGGACCGTTATTCGGGACCGCTACTGCCACGCTCCACCTCCCCCGGCGTGGTGAAACTGCGTCAGCGTTTGCACGAGCGGCTCCGCGTGAAGGTGCAACACAGCGGCGACGCGGACGCGATCGCACGCTGGGCTAGCCTCATCGGCTAGGGCGAGGACGCAGATTCTCGGCGGCTTTGGACAGTGCTCTGGCGAATTCATCCGGCGGAGCATCAGCGCCAGCGAAGGCGAACGCCGTATCGAGCACGTGAGCGATATGGACGCCGTCGGCGTCCCGCGCCTGAGGCATCGCCGCGATGGCTTGGCTCAGCGCTAGAAAGCCAGAGTTATGCGGTGTCCGGGTTTGTTCGTCGGGAAACACCGCTTGCAGGTGTTGGGAAGCCCGAAGGTGCGTCTTTGCCCGTTCCCAAGCCAACTCGGCGAGTGCGATGGTGGCTATGTCTTTCTCGTACGCTTCCCGCGAGGGCCACGCGGCATCGGCATGGGCGAGATTCTCAGACAATGCAGTAGCCCGCGAAATGAGCGATTCCAATCGCGGCAACAGCTCGTGTGGCGAACTGATTCGATTTTCGGCGGCCTCAATTCTTTCCAATAGCTCACCGTCTCGCTCTTGTTTTCGTTCATATAGCCGACGATCAATCTCCCAATAGGCCCCGACAGAGATCGTGTTGAGGATGGAGGAAACTCCAGCCGCTAACGCGTACGGCGCAAGAGCCGTCGGCCCGGTCAGCGCCACCGCCGACAGCGCGACCGCAGGTAGCGTGCATGCGGCGCGCCACAGATAGGGGTGACGTCGTCGAAACTTACGTGTCGGCGCGGGTGTAGCTTCGGGATCGGTCAGGCGCCCGGCAACCTGGCGAATCATGTGTGTTCGCTCGAAGTCGGCGTGGTGGTGCGTTCGTTCATAACTCGCTTGCGCGACCGCCGCGGAATCGAGGCCGACCTGGCGCCTTGTTTTGCTGGCCAACATCGCGTGCATGGAGGTTTGCACTACGGCGGGCACCCCAAATAGGGCATACCACGCATTGCCCATGGCGGCGGATACCGCGGCTCCCGCGCTTAATGCCATGAGTTGCGGACCGACCCTGATCAGGGCCCGTTTACCAGGTGAAATGTTGTCAGATGGTGCTGCTTTCGTGCGAAGTTTTGCTAGTTCATGACCTTGGGCCGCCAAACGTTGAAACAGCGCACGCTGCTGGCGTCGATGTGCGCGAAGTCGCTTTTCCAGGGTTTCGCGTTCATTATTGGCCAAAGTCGATGCCGCGATAACGTCAGCAGCGCCTCGATGCAGCTGTAGTGATTCCCTTTCGAGTTTCGCGAAAGCCTCGGCTGGTTCGGCTCGCTTAGCGACACGTTTGGCGTAGGCGGCCAAGTCGCTAGCGGCGATCTGACGTCGCGCGGTGATCCCTTCGGCGAGCCCAGCCGCGGAGCCCCCGCCCAATCTGCGGGCGAATGATCCCAACATGTATACGAAATCGCGGCCGCCCGCGGCCGCTCCCGCCACAAAGCTGGCGGTGGCTTCGATTCCGCTCAGCGCGGCGTGCGCCGCGACATACTTCTTGAGTGAGACGCGTTCCAGAAAGTGTCGTGGAACGGCACCGGCCATGGGCGCACGGCTTGGAGTTTCCGCTGCCTGGCGGGATAGCTCTTTGAGCGCGTGAAAATCGGAACTTCCAGTTCGTATCGCGGCGGCGGGGATCATCGCCAAATATCGGGCGCGCTGCATGCCGCGGGTGAGTAAAGCTGGGAGCAAATATGTGGCTAGTGACTGCCCCAATGCCATGCTGACCTGAGCTGCCCAATTTCGGGCCGGACTGTCCATGATGGCGGGGCGCATCACGCGACCGTGTCGCCGAACCACAAGCTCTAGCCGCGGCAGCTGACGATATGCCGCGTCTCGATATATGGATCTCTGCCGGCAGCCCAGCTTAAGTCGGCGCAGTAATCGGCGTATTTCTTGATGGGCGCGGACATGTTCGCTGCCGCTCACCGACGCGCTGTCGCATAATTCGGCGAGCTGAATCAAGATGGCGGCATCCCGATATCCGGCCGAGGTTAGTTGCGGGTTTTCACCGGGCTCCCAGCGGTAAGGGTCAGTAGTTTCCCGATCAGCTGGGTTGTCGTTCTTTCGTCTCCCGATCAGCCCGCCCAAGGTCTGAGCTAAAGCTATTCGGGTCGATCTAGCGACAGCGAAGGCATCTCCGCTGGTGTCGATGGTGGCGCAATACCTGCCGTCGCTCTCAATAACCGTGAGTTCTCCTGTGGCATCCACATGCACCGTGGCTTGCCACTCATCGCAACTAATACGGCACTCGTGGGGCATCGGGCCAGGGCGCACGGTCAGGGATGATGAGCCTATTTGGTGCGCGATGCGCGGCGTCACGTCTGCCACTGCGGCGAGAATGGTGTCCACGATGCGTTGCACGTGTTTATTGTCCACGTCTTTTTACGTGGCGATAGCGACTAACTCACTCCAGGTGCTGGATGCCCCCTTCTCCACGGCGCCGCGCGGTACGCAGTTCCAGTCGCAGCGGACGTGGACGTGGCACCGTCCAGCCGAACCACACGGAGAGCATCCTGAGCGAAAACGTGACAATGATGCCGATCAACGAGGCCACGGCAACATCGAAGTAGTGGTCCATGAGCACAAAGGTGATCGCGCCCCCGATGACGGCGGTCGCGTAAAAGGAACCAACTTGCACCACGGCTATTTCGGTGCGCATCATGACATCTCGAATGATCGAGCCGCCTATAGCCGAGACAAGCCCAACGAGAATCGCGGGCACGGGCGCGATCTCCAATCGAATCGCTTTACTGACACCCAGCACGACAAAGAGCCCCAGGGAGAGCGCGTCAAGGGCGACAACAACCAGTTCCACCTTGTTGAGTAGGTGGCCGAGCAGCATCCCAGCGAGTGCGGCGATAACCGCGGTGACGAGGTAGCTGTTGGTGCGCATCGCGACTGGCAGCACGTCGAGCAGTTCATCTCGAAGGATGCCTCCGCCAATTCCGGTGACCACGCCAATGGTGCAGACGCCGAGAATGTCAAAGTGGCGTTCTGGTGCGATGCGAGTGGCGAATACGGCGCCTTGAATAGCGCCTAGGGCCACGGCGGAGAGGTCGAGCCAGAGTGGAATCACAAACTGCTCGGCCATTGTCCGAGTTTATGTATCTATGCGCGCATTAGCGCGCTTATAGCCCCAATGTCGCACGGGGCGGTGACCTCACGAAACAGATGGCACCATCACTCCATGCTTAAGAGCTCGTTACCGACAGTGGTGCCCGTGCGCGGCGGCCCCAGCTACAGCGTCGGATGGCGCACGGTATGCCGACTCAACGAGATCCGCCCCGGCCACGCGCGTCTCGTGCTATTCAACGGCACCGAGATCGCCGTATGCCGAGAAGAAGACGCCGTATTCGCGGTCGCCGCCCGTTGCCCCACCCATCAAGCACCGCTCTCCGACGGACTCGTCATCTCCGGTCGCCTAATCTGCCCACTCCACAACTGCGAATACGACCTACGCAGCGGCATCAATCCACACGAAACCAGTCAGCGAATCGCTGTGTACCAGGCACAAGTCTGCGAAGGTGACGTTGAATTGAACGCCAGCACGGTGCCACATGGCCCGGGTGTACCTGACACATATCTTGGACGCTGGGCGCGCCACAGCGGTCTGGAACCTCACGTGGGCCAGGTTCATGACTTAGCTGAAGGACGCGAGCCAAGAGTACAAACCTCAGCCACACCCGGCGGCAATCGTTTCGACGAAATCCGCTTTCTTCCCGCTCCGCTCAACAAACGACACAGCGGGCCCATCGATACGTCCACCACGATCGGCCCAAGCGCCGATCGTCCCCTACGGCTGGACATTCCAATGCTGGTCGGACATATGTCATACGGCGCGCTCAGCATTGAGTCCAAAGTCGCGTTAGCCCGAGCCACCCGCGACGCGGGAACAGCATGTGGCTCCGGCGATGGTGGCTTTCACGGACGAGAGCGCGACGCGGCCGAGCGGTACATCATTCAAGTGATACCAGGACATTTTCCCTCACCAGACATTCTCGCCCAGGCCGACGCCATCGAAATCCACCTTGGTGAGGCAAGTCGCCCAGGACATGGCGCCTTCATTCCAGCGCACAAAGTCACCACCGAGATAAGCCTTCATCGGGAAATTCCTCCGCACGTCGACTACATCACCGAGCTGACCCAATGCACTGCGACGGAGCTGCAAGCCCACGTCAGCGCCTTGCGTGAAGAGGCCACAGGCGTGCCCATCGGAGTGAAATTCCCGGCCGGCGCCCTAGAGCAAGACATCGCACTGGCCCTACACAGCGCGGTCGACTACATCAGCATCGAAGGAGCCGAAGCGGGAAGCTCAAGCCGCGAAGGGGCGCACAAAGCATCACACACTGGGCTCGACACCCTCACCGCCTTGTGCCGAGCCCGAAAGCTGCTCGACGAGACGGGCGCGCAGACATCACTCCTCATCGCCGGCGGCTTCAGCCGCGCCGATCACATCGCGAAAGCGCTGGCGCTGGGGGCTGACGCGGTGGTGCTAGGACGTGCGGCGCTGTGGGCGATCGGCTGCCAAAATTTTCAAGCCTGCGATGGCGGGGCATGCCCTGTCGGAATCGCCACTCAAGAGCCAAACCTACGGTTGCGGCTGAATCCAGACATGTCGGCACGACGACTCGCCACCTACCTCAAAGGGCTCAGGGACGGTGTCGCCGAATACTGCCGCGTCATGGGGGGTGGAACTGTGCGCGAGCTGCGAGCCGCGCACTTAACTGCTCGAGATTGGGCGGTCGCCGAAACAGCCGGACTACAAATCGACCGATAATTCGCAAAATTCTGCGCCGCAACAATGTTGATATCAAATCGCGAGCAATTTTGGCTCATCCGCCTATTTCCCCAGGTGAAACCGCGTTTTATGGTGCCCTTATGCGGATCGGCGGAACATCAATACCTGAGCCGCGCGAAACAGAAAATAGCGCGGCCGAATTCAACACCTCGGACTACTTCAATTCGTCCTTCACGCTGCCCGCAATTAGCACACACCAAGCCCGCACCAACTGGGCCGGCCTAGAAAGAAAAGACACCAACGAGCCCGGCCCATTGGCTAGCGCCCGAACCGCGATCCGAGCTGGCAAATACGACACCGCCGCATCCCTGATCCAAGACGGTCTACACCAACCGAGCACCGCCCTACGCGGCGCATTTCACACGCTCGCCGCTATCCATGCCTGGCGCGTTGGCAACTTGGTCGCCGCCAAGCAGTACGCGCAACGATGTCACCACTCCGCATGTGCGCGCGTAGTGGACTATGCCGTCGACTTCGAACAACTCGGACACCCACAACTCGACGGACTACCTCAAGCTGTACGGGCCGCGGCAAGCGAAAACGAAGAAGCCGGCGCATTCGCCCTCGGTGTACAAGCCCGAGTACGCGCCGCATGGGGCGAACCTAATCCCGCCCGAGGGCTTATCGATGCCCTACACAAATATCAACAAGGCGCCGACGAAATCTTGCTTGCCCTCGCTGAAATCGACCCCAGCCAAGCCGCTCAAGCACTCAGAGAAGTCGGGTTACATCACTGGCGAGGCGCTGCTATTCGCGGATATATCGAGGGCTTGCACCTGCAGGACACTGACCGCATCACCGCGGCCGCTGGCGCGTTTGAAGATCTAGGCGAACTACTTGTCGCCGCCCGAGCTTATCACGCGGCCGCGAAAGCCACGAATGAACCACGCATCGGCAATCGATTGCGAGAGCGCGCCCAGGCACTATGCATCACAATTGGCGCGGATCGGCTATTGGCCACAATCTTGCGCGAACGTCGCCAACGCCGAGAAGCCGGCTCGTTGCGGATTCCAGAAAGCCAACGGTTCGCTAGCAATGCCGGTCTTACCCGACGTCAACGTGAAGTCGCCGAACTCATCGCACGCGGCGAGGCTGTTCGCAATATCGCCCACCAGCTTCACCTGTCCGATGGAACGGTGCGCAATGTCATCGCTGAAATTCGTGGCCACTATGGCGGAGTACGACTGGTAGAACTCCGCGCTCTGCTCGGCGAATAGGTAAGGGCCCCACTCGAGTGAGTGGGGCCCTTACCTATATCGATTGGGTTAGGCGGCCAAAGCCACCCGCGGTTCGTGCGAGTCGCGCACCATGGTGCGTAGCTGCGTCAACGCCGCCGATTCCAACTGTCGGACCCGCTCGCGCGAAATGCCAAGTTCGCCAGCGATTTCAGTGAGAGAACGCTGCCGCCCATCGTCGAGCCCGTACCGCTCCCGCAAAATGCGTTCGCTGCGATCACCCAGTCTGGTGACAAGGGTTTCCAGCTGAGCGCGTTCGGCGCCGGCCACCACCAAGTCCTCCGGCGAGGGCTCGTCAATGTCCGCGACCAGATCAACGAGTGATGTTTCCTCGTCTTCTCCCACCGGGGTATCCAAGCTGATGTGCTCGCGAGAATAGTTCGTCAACTCAATAACACGAGCGACTTCAACCCCAAGCGCATCGGCGACCTCAGTGTCATCGGGGTCGCGCCCGAGTTCACGTAGGAGCTCGCGCCGGATGCTGCGCAGGCGGTTGATTTCCTCGACTAGGTGCACCGGAAGTCGCACCACTCTGGCCTGCTGGGCGATGGCCCGGCTGATCGCCTGACGAACCCACCAGGTGGCGTATGTCGAAAACTTGAAACCTTTGCGGTAGTCGAACTTTTCTACTGCCCGCACCAGACCAGCGTTTCCTTCTTGGATCAGGTCAAGCATAGGCATTGAGCTGCGCGAATACCTTCTAGCGATCGAAACCACCAATCTCAAGTTGGCAACAATGAAGGTTTCTTTCGCTCGTCGCCCAGCCTTGGCCACGCTGTGCAATTCAAACTCGCTGACCCCCTTAGGGGGTGTGCCAGTGGCGAGCAAATGCTCGGCATATAGACCCGCTTCAATGGCTTTAGCGAGGTCGACCTCTTTTTCCGCATCCAACAGTGGGGTCTGGCTGATCTCGTGCAGATATGTGCCGACCAAATCTCGATCTGCGGCAGCCTCGGAACGTGGCCGTGCAGTCTGTGCCATGGACGCCTCCTCGCGCTCACCCCACTGGCACCCGCCAGGACAGGGGGCTGTTCTGCCTTGCACAACCAATGCATGCGCCCATCCATTCCCATCCGCGGGCACCACTTGCACGATGTGGGCTAGCCCACTTCAGCCGGTAGCGATAGCCGTTCTGCCCGTAAGCTAGCCGCCAATGAACGAGCTGAACTTCACCCAGGCCGCCACCAGCTTCGCCACCGGCGTGGTCATCGTGAATGTGCGCGACGACCTCGACGACGTGGCCATGACCGCCACATCGTTCCTCTCGCTATCCAGAAACCCACCAATGGTGAGTGTGACCCTCGACGAAGGCACCCACCTGCGGGAAGTGTTGGAACGACAAGACGAGTGGACCGTCAGCATCCTCCAAAACAGCCAACGAGCCACGGCGAGCCGCTGCGGAGTTTCTGGGCGTCCCAGCGCGAGATTGTTGCTCGATGGCGAGCCCCATCATCGGGGTAAACACACCGGCGCCCTCATCTTGGACAACGGACTGGCCGGACTGGAGTGCCGCACAGTTCAGCGGGTCGTCACGGGAGATCACCTATTGCTCATCGCTGAAGTACTTGAGGTGGACTATGTACACCCAGAACGAACGCCTTTGGTTCGCTTCCGTCGTCGTTATCGGGCATTGTCCTAGCGCAAGGCCCGGCTCTTCACGGGTAAGTGCGCAGGTGCCGGTAGGGTTGCCGCGTGACTGACCGACTCGTATGGATCGACTGCGAAATGACAGGCCTGGACCTGCGCGGCGACGCTCTGATAGAAATCGCGGCGCTGGTCACCGATGGTGATCTCAACGTTCTTGGTGAGGGCGTTGACCTGGTGATCCACGCAGACGATGACACGCTAGCCGATATGCCCGATGTGGTGAAGAAGATGCACGCGCGCTCCGGGCTCACGGAAGAATCGCGAGCTTCTACCCTCACTCTTCGGCAGGCCGAAGAACAGGTGCTCGCCTACATTCGCACCCATGTCCCAGAGGTGCGTAGCGCCCCGTTGTGCGGCAATTCCATTGCCACAGATCGAGGATTTTTGGCGCGGGACATGCCCGAACTGACCTCACACCTGCATTACCGCATGATCGATGTCTCCTCAATTAAGGAGCTGTGTCGGCGCTGGTATCCGCGTGTGTATTTCAGCCAACCCGAAAAAGGCATGGCACATCGCGCCTTGGCCGATATTCGGGAAAGCATTCGTGAGCTGGAGTATTACCGCCGCACTTTGTTTGTGCCGCTTCCAGGCCCTGATGTCGAGTCGGCGAAACGGATAGCGGCGAACCTAAGCCCAGAGCCCGCGGACAAGCGGGATGACGGGTCTTCTATGATGAACCAGTCGTTGTAGCAATCGCCGTTTTACGGGGCTTGCCTCTGCGCATGGTGGCTGTAGCTCAGTTGGCAGAGCACCTGGTTGTGGTCCAGGATGTCGTGGGTTCGAATCCCATCAGTCACCCCACTTTTTCACTACCGAGCTCTTTGTTGCTCTGTCATTTTTCGGGCGGCCGGCACGGTCTATTTTCTTCGCAGAACATCATTCCACTTGAAATAATCGAACAACAGCAATAAGGCGGGGCAGGAACTTTATGAGTTCCTGCCCCGCCTTATGTCAGATGGCTATTAGCCCGCGTAGAGCGCGCTGCCCTTTTTGTACTCTTCCCACGGAATGTTCCAGTCGCCCCAGCCATTGCCCGCGTCGACGTCAACTTCCGTGCCCGAGATAGTGACGAGGTCACCTTTTTGGGCTAGCTCGAAATACCAAGAAGCGTTCTCTGGGGCCGCGTTCACACAACCGTGCGAAACGTTAGTGACTCCTTGATCAGCCACCGACCACGGCGCGGAGTGCACAAACTCGCCCTGCCAGGTGTAGCGCACAGCGAACTCAACTTCGGTGCGGTATCCATCTGGGGAATCCACGGGTAGACCGTAGGTCGACGAGTCCATGGTGATGTTGCGGCGTTTTTCAATTACCACGTGCGTGCCCGAGGAGGTCGGAAACTTTGGTTTACCCAAGCTGATGGGGAAACTGCGCAGTTCAACGCCATCTTGGGTGACAGTCATGGTTTTGCTCGAGTTATCGATGGTGCTGATGATCTCCGAGCCAATGGTGAATTGACCAACCCGGTCGCGTTTGCCGTAGTAGCCGTTTCCGAGGTCCATGCCACCAATTGCTAGGCGGAAATCGACCTTGGTGCCGGGCTTCCAGTGCTCTTTCGGTCGCCAGCGAACTTGGCTGTCAGAGAACCAGTGCCAACTTCCCTCAGTGGACGGATTCGCGGAGATGAATAGGCGACGTTCCACTTCAGCACGCTTCTCATCCGCGACCGGCTCAACGAACTCGACGACCAACGGCAGACCGACACCCACGGTTTCGTCTTGTTCCACGTTGATATCGGCCCCAAAAACCTTGGTGGGCTCACTCATCGTGCTAAACGTAGATTTCGTTTCGCTGGTTTTGCCTTTACGGGTAGCTTTCGCCGTCACCGTGTAGGTAGCGCCATACGCCAACTGCTGCGAGGGAAGCCATTTGCCATCGCTTCCAGTAAATCCGCCCGCGACAGGCTGCCCTTGAGCATCCACCACTTTGACGTCTTTCACCTGGCCCTGTGAGGTGAATTGCAGCTCTGTGCTGGTGAGCACATCTGTCGCCTTGTCAGGCGGCGAGGCCACCGATAGCTTCGGCGGTTTAACAACTTTGGAAAATTCACCATTGGACGATGATGAAGAATCATCACCGCCGCAGCTTGCCAGAGCCAACGCACTGACCGCACCTACCACGACCAGCCATCGAAATGGTTTCTTGGTCGCCGTACTACCCCACATGGCTTTGCCTTTCGCTCACTGGCCATGCCCTCGACGCCTTCGCGCGCACGAGGCCCCGCCGCCATAAGCAAGCGGGGTTTACCTTTTTGATACTGCCATCATGCCGCACCAATGCTAGGAGCGGGCGCCAATAATTCCTAAGGCATTTACCTGGCACTTCGCTATAGAAAGGCCAGATAGTTCCAGGAAGATTCTCACCGCCCAGGCGCCGGGGCGAAGCTCAGTGAGGCCATCATTCAAGCCAGAGCCGGTGATAAGCACAGCATACTCAACTGCTATGGTTTCCCTCGTTGCGCGCTAGGGGTTATGTAGCGCGGTGGCTAGCGCGCCGCTAGCTCAATTGGCAGAGCAGCTGGCTCTTAACCAGCGGGTTCGGGGTTCGAGTCCCTGGCGGCGCACACATTGCTGAATTTGGTCGTACATTCGGTTGCGCTCGAAATCAGTCTTTCGGTTGTCGACTTTCATCCCAAAATGGCTCCCTGAGCCAAATTTCGCATTTTGTTAACATACATTATGTCTGAAATGAGAGAAAGCGCCGATTCGCTTGTAGCGCCCACGACCTCGCTGGCGGTCGAGCACCTCTGCGACATCATTTTCTCCATCGAACCACGAGTATTTCCCACCACGCGCGGTATACGGCAGGTCGCAAATACCACCGAGGGGCGAGTTGTGGGCCACCGTCTGAACGGCACCATGTACGACTACAGCGGCACCGCATTGGTTACCGATGACGGAGTGGTAACGGGATCACCCACATGCGTAATCCACACCGATGATGAGGCAGACATCCTCATGTCGGGAATCGCAAAAATTCCCCCATTTATGCAAGAGCCACAACAGACGGTCTACCCCGTAACACAAAGAACATGGGTAAATGGCTGGGGAATGGTCATGTTCGAGACAGAACACGAGAACTATTTGTGGCTCAATGCCGCGGCCTCAGTGCTGCAAGTAGCTACTAGAGCATCGCGAGTCTACTTCCGAATTCTGCGACTCATCTGAGCCGCCGCCAACAGGTTGGCTTTTCAGCACGCTTCCGCCGAACCATGACAGATTCAGCGGAAGCCCAGGACACATTTAGCATCTAACGACGCCGAGGAACGCTCCTACGTCAGACAAAGTGACAGCGTCAACATCTCCATAGATCACGCCCCCACCACTGTTCACCGAAACCAGACCATCGGTGCCTGTTCCAGGCTTGATATTCCAAACCCCATATTGCTTTCTTTTACCGGTAGCGGGATCAACTGGAGTTACAGTGCCATGCCCCTCCATAGTCACCGAGCCAGTCCCACATTTGTCGATGGTCCCAGTGAGTGTCTGAGAGCCGTCGTATGTGATCGAGTCATCCGGCATGACATTGAGGCAGTACACACCCACCGCGTTCCCGCGCACAGTGTCGTTGGCATCAGTGCCTTGTACGTCGTTAACCGCGCTAGCAATGGTGGCCACCGCGCCAGGTTTAGGGGTGCAGGGGTAATCGGCTACTGGGGTGGGTGGCGGGGCAAAAAAATGGTCGATGAATTTCACAACCCGACCCGACTCCGTTTGCGCCGAGGCATGCGCGACGCCCCCCGGGGTAAGCGCCGATACCGTCACGAGCGCAGCTGCCCCCATCACGACGGAACGCCAATTCAATAGTTTCATGATGACTAACCTCCCGGGCTCATATGCGTGGGTGCGTCGAGCTCCGTTCAAAAAGTCCCATGGCCAGAAAGGTGGGTAAAGACGCTTTGGAGAGCTGTGCCCCTTACGCGAAGAGCTCGTGGCAGAAACTTGAATTCCGGCATTGCGCGGCAAAAGCTAGCCCCATAACTCAGCTGGTAAGTGGCAAGTTTCTAGAACGACGTAGCCGCTCGCGATAGGCTTTAGAAAGGCCTTTGCCTAGGGCCAACTTCAGATAGGCAAGGCGGTTAGCTGCCATGAGGTATCACGACTGGATAGTGAAAGACACGGACGCGTGGAGCGACCTAGTCAATAGTTTCATCCCCATGGTCCAGCGTTATGAAGATTCATCGAGTTGGCGAGCGGGCCTGACCGTTCAATCCGGAAACATCTACCGAGTGCTGCGCTGGAGGCAAAACAGTGGGCGGACCGCCTACCGCACTCCTGACCAAATTCGAAAAACCCCCAGCGACGAGCACTACTGGTTGGTGCTACCGCAAAATGGCGTTTACGCCGCACAGCATGGCGACGAGCTCACCGTCGCCAAACCTGGGTTTGCATCAATCATGGCGCTTGACGAGCCTTGTCTGCTGCGCATGCCCCCATCAGATGTGTACGCGCTCGCATTGCCCCGCGCCGAAGTTGACCAGCACGTCCGGCCAACTCAACGACTACGGGCGGTCCTTGACCTTCAATCTGGACTGGGCCGCATTGTTCAAAAACTTCTACACAATCTCCACGACGAGAAAGACCAACTCTCGGATCGGGAATTTAACGCGGTGTGTGACCGACTAAATGAGCTCGTTTGCATGCTGACCGTCGGCGATGTGACACCAACACGCGACCAGCTGGCCGACGTCGCGGCCATTGTTAGGCAGCATGTGCGCCAGCGTATCGGCCCTGAGCAGGTGCATCTCATCGAAGTGGCACGAGCACTCAATTGGTCGCCCCGCCAGCTAAAGCTGGCGCTGCACAGCACTGGAACCACCTTTCGCAGGCTTCGCCAGGAAGAAGCACTTCGCGAGGCCCGGGACATGCTGCAAAATCCCCTCCACCGGCATACCGAGATTTCCGAGATCGCGGCGCGGACCGGCTTCAGCCCGGTCTGGTTCTCTACTGCTTT
>JABFVL010000045.1 GCA_013362805.1 Mycobacteriales bacterium
GTCATGTTGTTATCCAGTCACCGTCTCGTTCAGCCGCGCATGATGGCTCGCAATTTGGTGCTTGCTGAGCGACTGAAAGCGCTTGTGGACTCAACTGGACACGACATACGTGAGTTGGCCGCACAAGTGGGCGTGGAGTGGTGGCGTATTGACCGGCTATTTCAGGGAACAGCCACGTTGCGATTGGGGGAGTTTTCCGCTCTGGTTCATGCCTCTGGTCTTGACGCATCGGCTTGGTTGGAGGCGGACTTAAACAAGCAAGCCGTTGAGCGAGTAAACCGTGCGGATATTGCCGGGTTCTTATTTCAATTACGCAGTTTGGCCGGCTGGTCCATGACTCAAGCAGCCGCGATTATTTCGAGAAAGGGATCAACGTGGCGATGTTACGAGAATGGGGAATTGCTCATTGGTGCTCGGGCAGTTCATTTACTAGATAAGGAAATAGAAAGGCGTCGCGAAAGTTCACCCCAATTCGCCCAAGGTCTTGCGGACCTTTTTTCCTGCGATGATGACGTGAGCTTCTATGAGTATTTCGCGGAAAAGTTTCACCATTACGGCTTTGTGAATCGCGCGGAGTTGGAATATTTTCGGACCCAGACACCTGGTGCTTGGGCCGCGCTTGTGCAGCGCTATTTGGGGTTTACTCCAAAAGAAATGGCCCGTGAGATGAATATTAGTGCCCGTCATTGGACATGTTTGGTGAGCGAATCCGGATTACCTTCCGAACCTTGGCTGATGCGACTACTTGAAGTGGCAATCGAGCATCGAGCAATTGTTTCTCCGGAAATTGACGAGGTAAAGGCCCATTTTGATATCGGTCCGCCGCTGACTCTAGATGATCTCGGAGTAGAGCTCCCTCAACATGCGGTGAGATGGAAACGTAGCTCGAAGTGGCATGAGGCAAATATTGGATACCTCGCCGCGTTGAGAAAACTCACTATAAATACCAGCGCGTGGGATGTCCTGCACGCAGCGATCCTAACGGTGAACACCCCCCTCATACACGAGATGCTCAGGCGCCATGGCCTCTGGGAAGGAAGAGAAAACTATTTAGAAGACGTCGCCTCCGCGCGAGTTGCTATGTCCCGGGCGATCGATACATATCAGCCAGTAGTCGAGTTCAGCACTTATGCCTGGGACGTGGTCAGGAATACCCTCTGGCATGAGCGGATCGCTTCCGGACGATTCACCGTCCCCTCACCCACGAGTCGCCTGGGTGTCCGCTTGCGTCTCATGCGCATGGCTATGCGAAAACACCTAGGCGCCGAGCCGTCACTGAGTCAAGTGGCACATCGCAGCAGTGTTCCTAAAACTGTCGTCGAGGCATTCTTCGCAGGTGTTGACATACCTCAACAACCTCGCCTGGTTTCTTTGGATAAAGATTTGGATGGAGAGGGGCGATTGACTCTTCACAACTCTGTGCCCGACGCCACCGCTCCAACTGCTTTCGAACGAGTCGATGACCAACAGCAACTCAGGGCTGCTCTGGCATCACTCCAAGTGGAAGAGAGAGAAGTGATGCTGCGTGTCTATTCGGGCGAAGCGACAATTCTTGAACTCGCCGGCGGTGACGAACGAGAATATGAGCGGCTCCGGGAGTTGCACAAATCGGGGATGGAAAAACTGCGCCAAGTACTACAAGTCAACCAGCCCGCGGCTTCGCCGCCACATCCAGTGCAGAGCCATTCGCTCAACAAGAGCCCCGGACAAAGCTCAACTTCAAAGCCCACATGAGGCTGTCGCATTTTTCGCCACGATAGGTGTCACATCATGCCGGTGGCGCAAACGCGATTTAGCTCGTCGAGGGCATTCAGGGCTCCGATGTAGGGCCGCTGATGGGGCGAACAATGGGTGGTGCATGTCGCCTCCTTCGGATGAGACTTCTACTGTTGCTAGTCACTATGAGCCCTTACAAAGTTCCCGCTTCACGTTTTCTGGCGGCCGCGTTCGCACCGCTTGTGGCGATCGCTATCTGGGTCGTCCCTGTTCCGGCCGCAGCTCATGTCGAGCTGGACTCGGCAAGTCCCGCGCTGAATGCTCAACTCGATGTCGCTCCTTCGGAAGTCGTTTTGCGATTCGCGCATGAGCTCACGATTCCCGCGGTGGAAGTGACGGTCACTGATCGAGCGAAACGCGCGGTGACTGTTGGAGCGGCGACTGTGGATGGTGCTGTCGTTACGCAGCCGTTGAAGCAGAATCTGCTGCCCGAGGTTTATCAAGTCTCGTATCGCGTCATTTCTGACGATGGCCATGCTCTCACCAACAGTTACACCTTCACGGTGGGCAGCCCGCCCGCTCTTTCGTCGGTGGAGGTAAAGAAAGTATCGAACGGTTCTGGTGTCTGGTGGTTTTTCGGCGGCGCTGTGCTCTTCATTCTGGTTGGGGTTGTGGCCGCGGTGGTGGTTATGTCCGTGCGACGCAGGCATTGGCGTTAGCGATCACAACTTCTCGTGGTGTGTCCTGAAAAGACCCGAAGAGGTTGTGCGGGTTGACTCATCATCGGGTTTCGATGAAGCGGGTAACGATATTGCTCGACGATTGGGTATTTCCTGCCCGATTGCTATTGTCTGAACAACGGAGTTACTTGGCAGTATTTCGTCCTGAAAATGGTAAATATGACCACGATTCACCATCTGATAGCCGCGCGAGCTGATTTGTCGCCAGCACACCCGGCCGTGGAAGGGACGACGACGCGGCTCACCTATCGGGAACTGGTGGATCAGGCACGCGAAATCGCCGCACGGTTGCGGGCCGCCGGAGCCAACCGGGAAAGCATCGTGGGGCTATCGGCCCCGCGGTCCCCCGAAGCACTAGCCGGATTGCTTGGCATCCTGTTCGCCGACTGCGCATATGTGTACCTGGATCCGACCTATCCACGTGAACGCCGTGCGTTCATGGCCTGGGATTGCCAACTCAAGCTGGCCCTCGTGGACAGCCCCGCTGGCTGGGAATTGCCAGCTGTGACCGCGTTGCCATTGAGTGGCCACGCCGACATGGTCGAGCCCTTTGACCGAGTCGACCATGACGCGCAGCTTTGCTACGTCTGCTACACCTCCGGTTCCACCGGGGAGCCCAAAGGAGTGCTCGTCGAACACCGCAGCGTCGCGGCGATGGCACATGGGCTGGCCGTGCGCTACGGCATCCACCCGGGAAGCCGGGCGCTGCAATACGCCTCCTGGAACTACGACGCCGCGATCGGCGATATTTTCACCACGTTGGCAGCGGGCGCGACGCTCTGCCTAGCGCCAGATCAAGTGCGCTCATCGGGTGTGGCATTGGCGAACTATCTGCGTCAGGCGCACATCACTTTTGCCGCGCTCACACCTTCAGTGCTCAGCACCATGCCCGAACATGATCTTCCAGAACTCGTCTCGGTTGCGGCGGTGGGGGAGCCCTGCACCCCGGAAGTTGTGCAGCGTTGGGGCGGCAATCGACGGTTCTTCAACGGCTATGGCCCCACTGAAACCACGGTGGCCGCGACGGTAGCGGACCTTAATCCGGGTGATGACGTGCACCTGGGCACCCCAGTTCCCGGGGCGAAAGTGCGAGTGGTCGATCTAGGCACTGGCCACGAAGTAGCGTCGGGCGTGAACGGTGAACTTCAGGTAGGCGGAGTCGGCGTGGCGCGAGGCTATCTGAATCGCCCCGAGCTCACCGCCGAGAACTTTTTGCTCGAAGATGATCAACGTTGGTATCGAACCGGTGACATCGTGCGCCGGGAACCGTCGGGCATCATCAGTTATGTCGGACGGCTCGACAACCAAGTCCAGGTGCGTGGTCATCGAGTTGAGCTGGAAGAAATCGAGGCGCGGCTCCGTCAGCACGAGGGAGTGAACCAGTGCGCGGTGACATTGAATAACGGTGTGCTGGTCGCGCATGTTGTTCCCGCTCGTCCCGATGTGAACGCGGCCGCTCTGCTTAACTTCCTACGCGAATGGTTGCCCATCCATATGGTTCCCGATCGAGTGGCGTTGTTGGAAGCCTTGCCGTTGGGCGGGTGGGGCAAGGTTGACCGTGGCGCGCTACGTCAGGACGCACACGCGTCGTGAGTTCTAGCTCATACCGCATTGGCCTATGCGCGGTTTGAGTCCGCTCAATACGATGCTGCTTGTGACGCGAATGGGCTTGGACAGGTGTTGGCAAACAGCGCCGCGCACGCGATCAGGGCGGGTGCTATGACCGATCGTTATATCAATGCTCGTGGCCTGCAGTTTTTCACCCGGGAAGAAGGTCCCGCCGGTGCTCCGACCGTGGTGCTTTTACACGGATTAATGAGCACTTCCGCGTGGTGGGATTTAGTCGCACAACGCATCTCTGCGCAATTCCGAGTTATTCGACTGGATTTCAGAGGCCACGGTCGCAGCGAAAAGCCAGTCGATGGCTACACGGTTTCCGAGTTCGCACGAGATGTCAGTTCCGTTTTCGCGGAGTTGCGGATCAATCCCGCTTTTGTGGTGGGCCATAGTTTTGGTGCCACTGTAGCCCTGGCCGCTACCCGTAATGTGCCCGTGTTGTGTGTAGATGGCGGTGTCTTCGATCCGACGCTGTTTTTCGGCGGCACCTGGGATGAAGCGGCGCGTGGTTTGTTGCGTCCGCGTCGCCGGCGGCTCACCGAAAAGGCTCTGCGGGTATGGACGCAGGGCAGCAAGCTTGCGGAGCGTTCGTCGCCGGATGAGGTTTACGCCGCTGTGCTGGCGAACTTTTCGCCCGATGTAGACGGGATTTTGCGCTACCGACTCTCGCCGGAGAACGAAGAACAGTTGGCACGCAGCTATTGGAAAACTGATTGGCTTGAGTTGTTGGCCACAGGGGATCGCCCAGTGGGGGCGATACTGGCACGCACGGGTCGTGTTGAAGACGAGTCGCGGGAAAAAAGTTTGAGCCGTGCTGGCGAAATTTTGGGTCAGCGTCTGTCGGCGCAGTGGGTTGAGGGCGGACACGATCTGCCGGTGGAGCGGCCTGAGGAGATCAGCGCGGCTATCTTCAGCTTTTTCGAGGAGTGCGTATCTATCGGCACTGCCGACGAGAATTTGATTGATGTGGCGCCATCATTGGGCTAGTGATGTGAACATTTTTCGCATTGAGTGCGCGTGCTCGGGCGTGTGCTTCCCGCGTTGTTGCGGCGTGTTGCCGGGTGATGAGGTCCGCGAGGGTGTGCAGCACCCCACCGTGCAGATTGCTGGGCACCTGGACAATGTTGAGTTCGCTATTAGGCGACGGGCGTTCCACATTCGAGCGAGCGGTCCGCAGCAGTGTTAGCTGATGTGCCATCTCATGGTCGGTAGGGGACCATTGGGCGGGGTTTGGCTTGGGCCAGAAGAAGTAGCGAGCATGAGCCGCGATACCCAGGTCAGGTAGTTCATCGCCGGCGCCGGCCACATTCTTCTTTTGCCATCCACTTCGTTTCAGAACGAGTCCCGTGGCCACTGATTTGTCCACGCCGGGCGGACATAGTTCCGCCATCTCGCCGTGCGAGTATGCGACTCGGAACTGCGCGAGTGCGCCGTAGCGCTCAACCATGTCGTCGCGGATTCCTTGCGCGATATCCCGGATTTGCGTGCGGTTGTGGGAATCACTGTGCAGGTAAAGTTTGAAGTTGTCGTTGACCCGCAGCAGCTCTTTTTCGGGTAGGCGTTGTTCTATCGGTTCATCAAGAATGGTTTGGTCGAGCGGAAAGCTATCGCTGACACGCACCAAGGGGCTCGGGCTTTCGGCGCCGAGAGTGAGGTGGCCGCCGTCTTGTTCGATGGCCCGGCGTAGCCGCGTGGCGAATTCTTGCGTGAGTGCGGCGTCTAGGAATTTGTGTTCAACAATCTTCAATCCACGTTTTGTGGGGACGCGAAGCAGGTCGTATGTTCCTTTGCGGTTGCGTTCTAGGCAACTCGCACCATGTCCGAATACGAGGAAATTAGGCCGCAAGGGATTGAGCTGATCTAAAACTTCTGCTTTTCGACGTAGGCCACGCCCGGTAACGATCGCGATTTGTAAACCGCTGTCGGCTATTTCTCCGAGGGCGCGGCGACCTGAGGCAGGTATGTGGCCGTCGTCATCGAATAACGTTCCGTCGAGATCAAGAAAAAGTATCTTGATGTCTTGGCATTGGTCGGCGATGTTTGGCCATTCGAGCGCGGTGTCTTGCCAGGCGGCAAGCGGGTAGTGCATAGCGCCCACTGTAAAGCACCAGCTGTGCGGCCATCTGGTGCTCGTGCGTCTTTCTGAATATTCGAAATCTAATTAGGACTAGAGTTGATTTTCTTTCTTTCTCGCTAGCCGATATTCGCCTAATTTACGAAAGTGGTGGCGGGTATGGACTGAACGAGTAATGTGTTTTCCCGGCAGTCATGCCGTTCTCGCTGTAGCTCAGTGGAAGAGCACCTGATCGCGCTGGTTAGGAGATGTCGGTTCGATTCCGGCCGGCGAGGCAAAATCTCTCCTTGGATACGTCATTCTTTTATTAAACGTCCTTTATGGCTATTATGTAGCTGAATACAGTTATGTGGTGAAAGGCGGGATAAACCGCGAACTTTCACGATTTTTCTGCTGGTTGAGACGAGGCATTCATGGTCAGTGTGGTCACGCGAGGCCGAATTGCTGTCGCCCTCGGCGTGATGCTGCTGATGGGAACCTTCGCCGCCCCCATTCATGACTCGCTGGCTAGCTCCAGGCCGCCCCCACCCCTAGGAGACAGCGCAATGGAACCAGAAACAACCGGCCGCGAACCCGATGCACAAAAACCACCCACATTGGGCGTCCAATTTCACGCCACCTGGAGCATGTACTACCGCAGCGACTCGAGCACTACACCCAACGAGATGTACTACCGCCACCTAGACGCTCTGGCTCGCAACGGAGTCAGCCTGCTACGGGTAGACGTGGGTTGGTCCACCAGTCAACCCAACCCCGAACTCCCCACCGCCGAACGCTGGTACAACAAACGCATTCAAACGTTGCTTCAAGAAGCGAGCAATCGGAACATGCGAGTGCTGCTGACCGTGCATCAATCACCCGAATGGAGCCGAGCGGGCGGCGGTGGAGTCAAACAGTTTCCAGACGATCCCAACTCAATCGCGCCCTGGCTGCGCTGGATGGCCGAACAATACGGGGACCAAGTCGCGGCGTGGGAAATTTGGAACGAGCCCAATCTCACCGAATTCACTGGCATTGAAGATGACACCGAAGCCGCACGCCGGTACACCGCTCTGCTCAAGGTGTCGGCCACCGCATTGCGGTCCGTGCTCCCCGAAGTAAAAGTGATCTACGGTGGCCCCTCGCAATCGGATGACGATTTCATCGAGGAAACCTACAAAAACGGCGCCAAAGACTACTTCGACGTGCTCGCTGTCCACCCTTACCAAGACGACCAAACCGTTGAACCAGAAAAGAGCGACCGAGGTAAACCCGGAAGGGTCATGCACTTCCCCGAAGTTCTCGAAGTGATGGCCAAATACGGTGACGAGAACAAGCCCGTGTGGTGGACCGAATTCGGATATTCCGTGCACGCCAACACCGGCGGCGAAGAGAGCTGGCGCAAAGGCGTTCCAACGAATGAGGTATCGGCCGACTACTATCGCCGAACTTTTGAACTAGCCCGCAAGTATTGGCCGCAAGTGCAAGTCGCGGTCATGTACACCGCATACTCGCCAGAAAACGGCGGCCCACATCAGCACGGCTACCGCATCCTGGAAGCCGACGGGACCGTGCTTCCTCAACTTCGCGAAATGGAATCGTATATGTCATTGAACAAAAGCGGCCGCACATGGTGACTGTCCGCAACCAATCACTTTCGCAGTCAGAGTGAAGCTCAGGTTTTAGCGCGAATTTGCGGTTAAGGTACCGCCTATGGCGCGAAACTTGAGACGGCGAGCGCCGTCACTCACCGGGCAGCTGTTGGTCGCGGCACCCGCACTTCAAGACCCCAACTTTGAACGTGCCGTCGTTTACGTCATCGCCCACGACTCCGACGGCGCTTACGGAGTCGTGCTCAACCGTGCCACCGAACTGCCCATCCGCGATGTTTTACCCGACGGCGAATGCGCGGCGGCCAGCCCCGACGTCGTCTTCGAAGGTGGCCCCGTCGAACCCAACGGCGCGATCTGCCTCGCCCGCCTTGCCCCCGGTGCGCTCGCGCCCAAAATCTATGAACCGGTTAGCGGACCAGTAGGAACGCTGGACCTACGCGCCGGCCTCGGCGACGCGCACGTCTCACTATCGGCGCTGCGGGTGTTCTCCGGATACGCTGGCTGGGCGCCCGAACAACTCCGTGACGAAATACAGCTCGGAGCCTGGATTGTCATAGACGCCTTGCCCGGCGATCCATTCGTCGACAACCCCGAAGATCTCTGGTCGATGGTGCTCCGACGGCAAAGTGGCCTGCTCGCGGCTATCGCCCATTTCCCGCCCGACCCCGTGCTCAACTGAGCCTGGCAGCCGGGGCTCAAGCCGAACACGCGGGTGTGTACACTTGCCGAGGTCAGCTTCTTGGGGCTGTGGCGCAGCTGGTAGCGCACCACACTGGCAGTGTGGGGGTCAGGGGTTCGAGTCCCCTCAGCTCCACCCCGATTGAATCTGAGAAACACCCTCGTCAAGGCCCTCGCCTCTGACGCAGGGTGTTTCTGTTTTGCGGCAACACATCA
>JABFVL010000090.1 GCA_013362805.1 Mycobacteriales bacterium
GTTAGTGGCATTCCGTTCTACATCTGGGGCATGGCAGAAGAATTCACCGATGGCGTCATCGACGACTTCTTGAGTGAATACGCGGCGGGCCGCACGCCTAACCCCTGCCTTCGCTGCAACGAGAAAATTAAGTTCGCGGCGGTGTTGGCTAAAGCTAAGGCGTTGGGGTTTGACGCTGTAGCGACTGGCCACCACGCTCGGCTTGTGGGTGGCGTGTTGCGTCGTTCCGTCGACCTGCCCAAAGACCAGTCGTATGTGCTGGCGGTGCTCCGCCCTGACCAATTGGCCGGCGCGATGTTTCCCCTTGGCAATATCACCAAAGAACAGGTGCGGGCCGAGGCCGCCGCTCGAAAAATCACTGTCGCGAAAAAACCTGATTCCCACGACATTTGTTTCATCCCCGACGGGGACACGCAAGGGTTCTTGCGTAAGAGGCTGGGTGAACGGCCGGGCGATATCGTTGACCCGAATGGTGATGTCATTGGCGCGCACACTGGCACTTACAACTTCACGGTTGGCCAGCGTAAGGGCCTAGGCATTGGCCACCCCGCACCAGATGGGCGGCCGCGCTATGTGCTCTCGATCGAGCCGGTGAGTAATACGGTGACTGTGGGCTCGCGGGAAGAACTTGCGGCATCTGAGATCATCGCGATCCGTCCATTGTGGCTTCAGGCCGCCCCAGCAGGGCCGATGCGTTGCCAGGCACAGCTGCGGGCGCACGGTGAAGTTTATGATGCCACTGCTGAGCTCATCGGTGACGAGCTGCGGGTGAATCTGGATAGCACCGCCGACGGGGTGGCTCCTGGCCAGGCAGTTGTCTTGTACCAACCCGACACCGAAGGCGACGTGGTCATCGGTTCGGCGACAATTTCGCACGCTCGATAATTTGTGTAATCACTTCGCCTAAAAGGTGGTGTGCGCGAACTTCGCTGCAGCTTTTTAGGCCAAAAGTGCTGCCCAAGACCTCTTGCACCAACTCGTTCATTAATCTGGTCGAATGATTATGGGGACAGGTGTTGGTTCGATGCCGGGGACGAACTTCACCGAATCAATGAAAATCGCGTTGGATCAAGATCTTGCTTTTGTGCCTGAGCTACCCGGGCGCGGGCCAGGAGCGGACATGATTGGACGAGCGGCCACGTTGCTTGTCGACATGCCAGTAGAAACCGCCGCTGGGGCTTGGCGCTTGTCCACAAAGCCAGGGGCTGACGCGCGACGTACCGCCGATTTGGCCGAACGAGATCTGGATGAACTTACCGAGATCGCCCAGGATTTTGTCGGGCCGTTAAAGGTGCAGATCGCCGGTCCGTGGACGTTGGCCGCGCAGTTGGAATTGCCAGGCGGTCGCAATGTGTTGGCCGATGCTGGCGCGGTGCACGACGTCGCCGCGTCGTTGTGTGAGGGCATCGCGAATTATTTGAACGAACTTGTGCGGCGGGTGCCCGGGGCGATTCCTGTGGTGCAGCTCGATGAGCCGTTACTTCCGGCTGTGGTGCGCGGTGCTTTGCCCGTGATGCGTGGGCTTGCGACGTATCCGGCGGTGGGTGTTGAGCGGGCCACGGGCTTGCTACGCACTGTCATCAGCGCGCTTTCCGATGTTTCGGGAAAAGATTCGGATGAGATACGGCGCTTTGTAGCTGTGCACATCTGCGCCAGCCGGGCGCCGGTAAAGATCTTGGCGGACGCGGGAGCCGATGCGATCAGTTTGGATTTCTCGTTGCTGGATTCACGGGAGTTCGAAGCGCTGGGCGAAGCTGTGGAAGGCGGAACGGCGTTGTGGCATGGCGTGGTCGGGAGCACAGACTCTAAGGCCGGCGGTGTCTTTCACATTGATGCCGTGCAGCCGCGTTCTAATCCGAAACCGTCAGACCCTACGCGTACCGTGTCGTACATAGAATCGTTCTATTCGCGTTTGGGCTTTTCGTCCATTCCTGCGGCGCGGGTGCCCATAGCAATCACCCCTACCTGCGGGTTGGTCGGAGCGAGTTCAGAATATGCGGCAACGGCCCTCAGCATGTGCCATGACATCGCTCGGCGGCTCACTGAAAAACAGGAGGGGTAATGGTCAACGAGCCCGACGCCTCGGTGCCTAGCGGCCAGACGGTCGCAGCCACACCAGACGCAGAGGTGTTGAGCCGCCACGCCGATGTGGCAGAACTGATCACCGAACATCAGTTCAACTACTACCTCAAAGATGCTCCGACAGTTTCTGATGCGCAATACGACAAACTATTCAACGAGTTGCTGGCGCTGGAGGAAAAATATCCAGCTCTTAAGACTCCCGACTCGCCGAGTCAAAAAGTTGGCGGTGCTCTAGCCACCGAATTCAATGCCGTTGATCACGTCGAACGCATGTTGAGTTTGGACAATGCCTTCGATGATGCTGACCTTGCCGCATGGGCGCATCGAGTGGAGGGTGCGCTAGGCAAGACCCCGCACTATCTGTGCGAGCTTAAAATCGACGGGCTCGCCGTCAACTTGCTGTACGAAAAAGGGCGCCTTGTTCGCGCCGCCACTCGTGGAAACGGCTACACCGGCGAAGACATCACCTTGAACGTTCGCACCATTGATGGGGTGCCGCATCGGCTGGTGGGGGATCCCGTCCCCGAACTCATCGAAATACGTGGTGAAGTGTTCTTCCCAACTGATGCGTTCGCCGCGCTCAATGAAGCCCTGGTCGCGGCCGGGAAGCCGCCGTTCGCTAATCCCCGCAATGCCGCGGCGGGCTCGCTCCGGCAGAAAGACCCGCGAGTTACCGCGAGCCGCCCACTTCGCATGCTTGTCCACGGTATCGGCGCCTTGCGGGAAGCATCGGGCGGGCATTTTTCGCGTCAGTCAAAGATCTACGAAACGATGCGCGGTTGGGGTTTGCCCGTCTCCGAACATTTCAAGGTGTACAAGAACCTCGCTGAGGTGCGCGCATATATCGAGCGTTACGGCGAGGAGCGCCATAGCGTTGAACATGACATT
This sequence comes from Mycobacteriales bacterium, assembly GCA_013362805.1. Taxonomy (GTDB): domain Bacteria; phylum Actinomycetota; class Actinomycetes; order Mycobacteriales; family QHCE01; genus JABFVL01. The sequence continues at coordinate 2,971 of JABFVL010000090.1, forward strand.
GATGGCGTCGTTGTCAAAGTCGATGAAGTCGCGTTGCAACGTGAGCTCGGTGCGACAAGTCGCGTGCCTCGCTGGGCGATCGCATACAAATATCCGCCGGAAGAGGTCAACACAAAACTGCTCGACATTCGGGTAAACGTTGGCCGCACAGGGCGGGTTACCCCGTATGGCGTGATGGAGCCGACTTTGGTCGCTGGATCCACTGTGGAATTCGCGACTTTGCATAACGCCGATGAAGTACGGCGCAAAGGTGTCTTGATCGGCGACACGGTGGTGCTGCGCAAAGCCGGTGATGTGATTCCCGAAATCGTGGGGCCGGTGGTGGCACTTCGGGAGGGCACCGAACGGGAATTCGTGATGCCGACGAAGTGCCCATCGTGCGGCACCCCGCTTCAGCGTGAGAAAGAAGCTGACGTTGACATTCGTTGCCCTAACTCGCGTTCCTGCCCGTCGCAATTGCGTGAACGTTTGTTTCACCTAGGTGGGCGAGGTGCCTTCGATATCGAGGTGATGGGTTGGGAAGCAGCCAGTGCATTGCTGGATGCCCAAGTTGTGCACGACGAAGGGGACATTTTCTCCCTCACGGCGGACGATCTTGCTCGTTCCCCGTTCTTTGTTAAAAAGGACGGTGCCCTTAAAGCCAATGCCACAAAATTCCTGACGGAGCTGGAATCGGCGAAGACTCGACCCTTGTGGCGAGTCATTGTTGGTCTGTCCATCCGCCATGTGGGGCCAACTGCTGCGAAAGCGCTGGCCGCCGAATTTGGATCAATTGATGCGATCAGCGAAGCCACGGCTGAACAGCTGGCCGCTGCCGAAGGGGTAGGTCCCACGATAGCCACTGCTTTGGGCGAATGGTTTTCTGTCGAATGGCATCGTGAGGTAGTCGAAAAATGGCGGGCGGCCGGCGTGCGGCTGGCGCAAGAAAAAGTTGTCGACACGACGCCCAAAACTTTGGCGGGGCTTTCGTTGGTTGTCACGGGCTCGTTGGAGAATTTCACCAGAGATGAGGCAGCCGAAGCCATCGTGTCTCGTGGTGGGAAATCGGCGAGTTCGGTTTCTAAAAAGACGGCTTATGTGGTGGTGGGTGACTCGCCGGGCTCAAAGCATGACAAAGCGCTGGCGCTTGGCGTGCCAATTCTTGACGAGGCTGCCTTCGTGGATCTTCTTGAAAACGGACCAGCGGCGCCTGGCGCCTCGTCTGGGTAGCCATATCCCGGGGAAATGCTGCCGGGCGGATGACATTGAAATAACCAAATGGCCTCCTTTGGGTAGCGACCGAAGCGGTTAAGCTCTGAGCAAAAGCTGTGGTTAATGAATAAGCGTAAAAAAGGGGGCCTGACGTGGCACGTTTTGGGCGAAGGTTAGGCACTCGCGCGCGGTTGAGCCGACCGGCGAAATTAACCCTAGGAGTGGCCGGCGTTAGCGCGGCGCTATTGACCGGCGGGCTGGTTACAAGCTCAGGCATTCAAGCGGAGAAAGCCTCAATCGAACTTGCTTATGGTGCGGTGGTCTCAACAGACCCTATGCAAGGAAAATTCCGAGGCTTGGGTGCTCTTGCCCCCGACATCGATCAACTTCGTCCGCAAGGTAAGCCATTTCTGGGCACACGACTGAATTCGCCCTTCGGCCAACCTGAAAAATCCCCGCTCGAAACCTTCTACGAAAAAACTGCGGTGAACTACGTTCCCAACAGCAGTGATTTCCAGCCAAATACACAGGGGGAAGTGCTTCACGACGTTTTTGAATACGACAGATCCTCAACGGGTTACCAGCTTCGTCGCAACGATATCTTTAAAGCCGCTCAAACCGCCCGAGCTGATCTAGCCGCCATTGACGACAACGAGCAATGGGCCTCGTTGCTGAACGCCACTAGTGGGACCGCTACTGGCATATCTCTCTTGACTCTAGGAGTCCTCGCGTACCGGCGCCGTGGCACGGTCCTTCCCCCGCCGCCGGGAATCGCCAGCCCAGGGCTGCCCGCGGGGCCTGGCACCCCACAGGGCGGAGCTGCCGGAAATGGCGGTTACGGCTTGCCGGACGACATAAAAGCTGGCGATCGAGGTCAAGAAGGCGCCCCGGGCCCCCACCTGCGCCACGTCGCAGGTGTGCGCGACCTTGGGCAAGGACCGGATGGCATTCCCGGCGGCGTAACGGACAATGGTCAAGGGCACACAGGCGTGAACGATCCCGATGAGGTTCGCCTTTTCACGCAAGCGGAGCTTGACGCGGCGCGAAGGGAAGGCGGCCGAGAGGCGCTAAAGCAATTCCCCAAAGAATTTCCCAACGGTGTTGTTTTCCCCGGAAACGGCGCGCCAGCGGTGCCATTGTCGGAATGGCAGCGACGCCAGGGCCGGAATGGTGGAAGCCCCAAACAATGAGTGTTTAAGTTGCGCGTAAGCCCTGGCGGGTAGGGCTCACGCGCGAACAGTCGGTTGGACCGGCCGTCCGGAGGGTGCGCGGGGGTGCAGCACCCGTCCTTCGTCTAGAAAATCGCGACTGATGGGATTCGCGCTACCACCATTTGGGCGCTCTATTGTGGATACAAGGCTGATGTGCAGCGTAATTTCTGTACGGATTTGAACGTTAGCCCGGCTCGTTGGTGAGTAGTGCTGCTCCGTAAACTGGCCCGCAGCAGCAAAAGGCCAAGTCTGTTACAGAAATAAGGTGCATATGTCCACGATTAGCCGGGATGAGGTCGCGCACATCGCGCGATTGGCGCGGCTTGCCGTCACCGAAGAAGAGCTTGATGTGTTCGCCGGCCAGTTGGACGTCATCTTGACCTCTGTGCAACGTGTCGGTGAAGTTGCCGCTGACGAAATTCCACCCACCAGCCATGTTGTGCCATTGACGAACGTGCTTCGCCCCGACGAGCCTGGCGAATGCCTGGCGCCTGGCGATGTGCTGCGTTCGGCGCCCGCGGCAGAGCAAAACCGGTTCCGGGTACCCCGCATCTTGGACGAGGAGGCCTAAGCATGCAGCCAATCACCATGACAGCAGCTCAAATCGCTGACGCTGTTGCACAAGGCCAGATCAGCGCCAGGGAAGTCGCCCAAGCGCACTTTGATCAAATCGCCTCGGTAGACACCGAACTGAACGCGTTTCTGACGCTCGACACCGAAGGCGCTCTCGCCGCGGCTGACGCCATCGACAGCGCCCGCGCCGATGGCGAGAAGCTGCCCGCGTTGGCCGGTGTGCCCTTGGCGCTCAAAGACATCATCGTCACCAAAGACGTGGAAACCACTGCCGCCTCCAAGATTCTCAAAGGCTGGGTTCCGCCCTACGACGCCACCATTGTGCGCAAAATGCGCGCCGCGGGCATCGTCGTGCTCGGGAAAACGAACTTGGATGAGTTCGCGATGGGCTCTTCCACTGAAAACTCAGCGTTCGGGGCCACCCGCAACCCATGGGATCGCACCCGCACTCCGGGTGGTTCTTCCGGTGGCTCCTCAGCTGCGGTCGCCGGTTATGAAGCCCCACTTGCCATCGGCACCGACACCGGTGGTTCCATTCGCCAACCGGCCGCGGTCACGGGAATTGTGGGCCACAAGCCAACCTATGGTGCGGTAAGCCGCTATGGCCTCATTGCTTTCTCCTCCTCATTGGACCAAGCCGGACCCTTCGGACGCACCGTGCTCGACGCCGCGCTATTGCACGAAGCCATTGCCGGCCATGACCCAGCTGACTCCACAAGCCTCACCGCTCCCGCACCAGATGTGGTCGCGGCGGCGCGAGAGGGCGCGGATGCCGATTTGACCGGACTCACCGTCGGTGTTGTCACCGAACTGGGTGGCGCGGGCTATGAGGCTGGAGTGTCAGCGGCGGTCGCCGCCACCATTGCCCAGCTGAGCAATGCCGGGGCGAAAGTTGTCGAGATTTCCTGCCCGAGCTTCGACTACGCGCTCGGCGCCTACTACCTCATCGCGCCCAGCGAGGCCTCCTCGAACTTGGCCAAGTTCGACGCCGTGCGGTTCGGTCTACGGGTGGGCGACAACGGGGTAGCTTCGCTAGAAGAAGTGATGTCGCAAACGCGTGACGCGGGATTTGGCGCAGAGGTGAAGCGCCGCATTATTTTGGGCACCTACGCGCTGTCGTCGGGTTACTACGACGCCTACTACGGTCAAGCGCAGAAGGTTCGCACGCTCATCAGCCGCGATTTCTCTAAGGCTTTCGAACAATGCGACGTGTTGGTCTCGCCGACCTCGCCGACTGTGGCCTTCCCGCTGGGGGAGCGTGTGGATGATCCGATGGCTATGTACGCCGCTGACCTGTGCACGCTGCCCGCTTCACTAGCTGGCACGCCCGCGATTTCCGTCCCCTGTGGACTTTCAGAGGGGTTGCCGGTGGGATTGCAGGTCATGGCTCCCGCCTTTGCCGACGATCGCTGCTACCGCGTTGCCGCCGCGGTGGAAACGCTGACCACGGCAGCTTTGGGTAAACCGCTACTCGCTCACTCGACGTTCTAGGAGTTACTGATGACTGTGGCGCACGCACCGTCGTATGAGTCGGCGATGAGCAGCTACGAGCCGGTTATCGGCTTGGAAACCCACGTTGAGCTCGGCACCCGCACCAAGATGTTCTGCGGTTGCCCCACCGAGTTCGGCGCTGAGCCAAACACCCAAATTTGTCCAGTATGTCTCGGACTTCCCGGGGCCTTGCCGGTAGCGAATGCGGCTGCCATTGAGGCGACCATCCGGATTGGGCTGGCCCTGAACTGCGAGATCGCGAGCTGGAGTCGATTCGCTCGCAAAAACTACTTCTACCCCGATATGCCGAAAAACTTCCAAACCTCCCAATATGACGAGCCATTGTGCGTCAACGGGTATCTGGATGTGGTGCTGGACGGCGAAACAGTGCGGGTGGAAATCGAACGCGTACACCTGGAAGAGGACACTGGAAAGTCTTTGCACGTGGGCGGATCCACCGGACGTATCCACGGAGCAACCCACTCGCTGGTCGACTACAACCGCGCGGGCATTCCATTGGTCGAGATCGTCACTAAGCCAGTAGCTGGCGCGGGCGCTAACGCCCCACAAGTCGCGAAGGCATATGTGACGGAACTACGCGACGTTATTCGCGCGCTCGGCGTCTCAGATGTGCGGATGGAACAAGGTTCAATGCGCTGCGATGTGAACACGTCGCTGAACCGCCCAGGCGCGCAATGGGGAACTCGCACCGAAACGAAAAATGTGAACTCGCTGCGCAGCGTCGAACGAGCGGTACACAGCGAGATCATCCGGCAAGCCGGACTGTTGGACGCGGGTGAGCGAATCATCCAAGAAACGCGTCATTTCCACGAAGACACTGGCCAAACCACATCGGGGCGCAGCAAAGAAGAAGCGACGGACTATCGCTATTTCCCCGAGCCCGACCTGGTGCCACTTGCGCCCGACGCGGCATGGGTGGAGTCACTCAAAGCCACTATCCCCGAGCCGCCCTCGGTGCGCATTCGCCGGCTGCAAGAGGCTTGGGGTTTGACTGATCACGAGATGTCCTCCATCGTTAACGCGGGCGCGGTAGAACTCATCACGGCGACTGTCGAATCTGGAGCCACGGTTGAGGCGGCGCGCAAATGGTGGCTTGGCGAGCTCGCAAGGCGCGCAAATGCCCAAGATGTAGAGCTGGAACAACTCTCGATTACGCCCGCCCACGTGGCTGAACTGCAGGCGCTTGTCGACGCGGGTCGCATCAATGACAAATTGGCGCGCCAAGCGTTGGAGGGCGTCCTTGCGGGCGAAGGGTCACCGGAGCAGGTTGTAGCCGCGCGAGGCTTGGAAGTTGTTAGTGACAGTGGCGCCTTGGGCGCGGCGGTTGACGCGGCGATCGCGGATAACCCCGACATCGCGGCCAAGATCCGCGACGGAAAACTCGCGGCCGCCGGCGCGTTGGTCGGTGCGGTTATGAAATCGACTAAGGGCCAAGCGGATGCGAAGACTGTACGCGAACTGATTTTGTCAAAGCTCAGCTAGCGCCCGGGTACTCGGCTTCGGAGATGCCACCAGTCTCCGAAGCCGGTATTTGTCACAAAGACTTCGGGATCGGTGTCGTATGTCCGGTAGGGATATCCGCGCTGCTCGTGGGAGCCGGGTAAACTTTGCGACCGCAAGGCCATCGGCAAGGGGGAGTAATGGCGTTGGATGAAGACACCGTCAACAAGAACAGGGCCACCCAAGCCGAACTGTATGGGGCGCCGTTGGGTGACCTGCTCGGCGTAGTGTCACGCGACCTTGGCTTGACCCAGGGTCGTATCGCGCGCATCTTGGGGCTTTCCGCGCCAATGCTTTCCCAGCTGGCCAGCGGTCAGCGGGTGAAGATCGGGAATCCGGTGGCGGTGCAACGGTTGCAAACTCTCACTGGTTTGGCGGGCCAAGCCCAGGCGGGCGAGCTTTCCGACTCTGAGCTCGATGCCCGCCTCGCCGAGGTGAGCGCTCAAGCCGCTGTGCTCACCCAGACCTCATCAACGCACTTTGGTGATGCTGGCGCGGTGCGAGCCGTGCAAGCGCTATTGCGCGCGGTATCCAGTTCTGAAGAGTTGGTCGAGGCTTCTGCCGCACTGGCAACAAGTCACCCACACATCGCAGAAGTCTTGCGGGTCTATGGTGCCGCACCAACCGATGAGGCTTTGGCGCACTATCAGCGGCTGACTCGAATTAACGCCCAGTCCTAACGCCTAGCTGCGGTGCCTTGGCTGGTATCTGGTTAGGTAGTTGGCATGGTGAACTACTTCGCCGGGCGATATGTGCTGGTGGACCCCATTGCTGAGGGAGGCATGGGGTCAGTTTGGCGTGCGTGGGATGCCCGCCGTTCCCGATATGTGGCGGCCAAAATGTTGCGCGCCGCCGACGCTAGCTCGCTCATCCGGTTCGTTCGTGAGCAAGGCTTGCGCATTGAACATCCGCATGTAGTCGCACCAAGCTCCTGGGCGGCCGATGATGACAAGGTGCTCCTGACCATGGATTTGGTCCGGGGTGGAAACCTCGCCAACCTGTTCGGCGATTACGGTACCTTGCCGCCCGAATATGTGGCTGTGTTGATAGACCAGCTGTTGGCGGCGCTTTCGGCAGTCCACGCACATGGCGTGGTGCACCGCGATGTGAAACCAGCCAACATTTTGCTTGAACCCACTGGCACTGATGCCCCGCATGTACGTCTTTCAGATTTCGGCATCGCAGTGGTGTTGGGTGAACCGCGGTTGACCCAAGCCACTGGATTCTTGGGCACGCCCGGCTACACGGCGCCAGAATCCACGGTGGGTGCTGAACCACACCCAACGCAAGACATCTACGCCGCTGGTGTTGTCGGGCTTAAAGCTTTGTTCGGCATTACCCCGCCCGATCTCGTCAACGACCCATCCTTGTTGACGCACCCCACACCGTTGCTGTGGGCGCTGTTGGCTTTTACGGCGACTGACCCGCAGAGCCGCCCCGCCAGCGCTGATGCCGCTCGTGCGTTGTGGGCCCAGGCTTGTCAGGCCGCCGATGTTGGAAAAGTGGATTCACATAATCCGGAAGCCGTCGAGGTTTTCGATCACATAGACCAATTGCCGTCGGGTTTCACCGAAAATGGGCCGTTGGTTGATCTTGAAAAAGCTGAAACCCCCACCTCCGGGGCAGCTGATGGGATAAGTCCGCAATTCGAGGAAAGTACGCCTGCCACGGAACCGCCATCAGCGGGGCCAAATGTGAGCGAGCGTCACGATGATTTTATGCCGCCCCTAATGTCAAGCGAGCCGGTCGGTCAGCGACCACCGTCGGGAACTTTGCGGCCCTCGGCTAAAGAGGTGGCCACTAGCCAGCGTTCGACCGCACTGCTCATCGCGGTGATCATGACGGCGATATTGGGCATTATTTTGATCGCTGTCTCGGTTGCGGCGTTGTGATTCAACGCTTTTGGGGTCAACACCGTATTTGGTGTTGACCCCAAAAGCAGGCCGACTAGTGGAGTGGTTTTCGACTCTTAAGCAGGATCAACGAGCCGATTCCTCCGCCAAGAACGAGCATGGCGCCTGCGGCCAGTCCGATCCAAGCTAGTGCCTTGGAGCTGCTGTCTGAACTGTTGGACATTGAGGCTGCGGCGTTCGTTAGCTTCCCGTCAGGGCCTGTGACCGAGAGTTGTTTGATGGGGCTGTCCAGTTCGCCGGTGAAGCTTGGCTCGCCGTTAGGTTCGCCCTGCACGTCCACTTCCAGATTGATTGGTAGCTCGAAGTAGGGGTCATTGACGTTGGGTTCCATGTAAACCCAGACGTAGTAGTAGCCAGGGAGCGTTGTCGCGGCGAGCTTGGTTTCATCTGACTCGCGGTTGTTGTATTGCACTGGAACTGTTGAGTTAGACAGAGTCTGGGGGTCGCCGCCGAAGTAAGCGGACGTGTCCGCGCCGCTTTGGCTCACTTCTCGCCGATCCGGGCTGATGATTTCGTATTTGACACTCGTTCCGCTGCCCAGCTTGGCTTCGTTTTCCTCCGTGAGGCGGGGGAGTTTCAGGGAACTAGCCAGACGTTGCCCATAGTCGACGGGAACTCGGTAGAAAACTTCCTCGCCGGGGCGCAGTGTGTCTGTGTAGGTGCCATCTTCCAGTACTGGCGCATCGCCGTATGAGCCGCTGCCCACAGTTGCGGTGGCGTCTTTACTTACCTTGGGGCTGACTGGTTCTTCTTCCATGACGGCGGCTTTGGGGAGCGATTCTTCGTCTTTGACGGGAGGTTCGATGACGACCACGATTTCCAATGGCGCGGCGGCGTTGCGTACGTCATCGCTGCTGTTGTGAACCTCAAACAGGTAGCGACCGGCGCCACCGCATTCCCCGTCTTTGATGGCTTTGTTGTTGCTGTCTTTTTCGTTGGTGGCTTGCAAGGCCGATGCTGACACGGTCATCGAGCCGCCGTTTGAGTATGTCCAGCCGGTTTCTGAATCACACCAACTGTTGTCTTCTGTATAGGTTTTGATGCCCACATTAAGACTGGTAGTTGTGCCAAGGGGGGCGGTCCAGGGAACTGTGGCTCCAAAGTGGGCGGTGGATCCCTTGGGTAGGTCTACGGCGTACCAACGGCTCTGTTCGCCGGGGCTGATGGTGTCGGTGTATGTGCCGGGTTTAAGAGTGGGCGGGTTGAGCCCGTCGGTGGAGCCGGTGATCGGCGTTCCCACCGCAGTGTAAGGGCGCAGCGCTCGCACGCTGGCTCGTTGCAATCGGGAGTTCAGGGCCGCGCCGTCTTGTGCGTCGTAGTAGGTGCCGCAGGCAGCCCCGGCGATATTGGTGAGTTGGTCTCTGGTGGCGGCGTCGACTCGAAATCCGATGACGTCGATGCACAGGTCGATGCCGGAGTCGGCGAGTTGTTTGGCGGCCGCGACGGGATCGCCGCCACAGGTTTCTTCGCCGTCGGAGACGAGCAGGATGGTTTTGCGGCCATCGGTGTTGAAGTCTTTGGCTGATTCTTTGAGCGCGTATGCGATGGGTGTGTCGCCTGCCGCGCCTTGGGCGCCGATCGCCGATTTCATGGCGTTTTTGTCGACGGTGCTGATGGGCACGTCAAGTTTACTGCTCGCGCATGACCCGCCGTAGGTGCGCAGGCCCATCTGCGAGTCGCTTGGCACCGCGTCTACCGCGTTGTTGAGGGCGTTTTTCGCGGAGTCAATTTTTGTGGCGCCGTTGCCGTCGTCTTCCGCCATTGAGCCTGAGATGTCCAGTGCGATGAGGAGTTGGTCATCGCTGGTAGCGGCGCTGGCGGGGGTGGGAACGATGAATGCCCCGATGGCGGTGCTGGCGGCGAGTAGGCCAACAATGCCGAGTATCGCGCCAGTGCGGGTGAGGCCTACGCCGCGTTTAGCCGCAGGGCTCGCGGCTGGTGATGGGCGGAGCGGTGTCATGGGGTCCTCCGAGAGGGTTTGCAATTGCAATGAATATATTTTGCGATCGCAAACCTGTCAACCTGTTCACCCCACAATAGTCGCTTCGTACCGCATCACCGCAGGCCGCGACCTATTCGCAATCACGGCCGCTTCGGCGTGGCGCGCCCACATCGGCTCCAGATCCGCGCTGCCCCATGCCCCCCAACTGATCAATAGAGATCACGGTCCAGGGTTCCGAACGCGCACAGACGCCCTTTTGCAACTGGGCGCCCAACTGGGGACCGTCGTCGACGTCATAGAACGTGCCACACGCCGCGTCGGCTACTGCCCGCAGCTGGTCGCGTGCCGTGCTGTCCACTCGAAAGCCGATCACATCAATGCACAGATTGATCCCTGAACTAGCGAGATTCCGAGCCACCGCTACCGGATCCCCGCCGCATGTCTCTTCGCCATCGGAGACCAGCAGAATCGACTTGCGACCCGAGGTTGTGAAATCCTTGCCAGCCCGCTCCAAACCGTAGGCTAGGGGTGTTCCACCCTCGGGATCACGAGTATCAATGGTGCGCTTTAGTGAATCCTTCTTAATCGGACCAATGATGGTTTCCAGTCGAGTGTCCGTGCAGCCGCCACCAAAGGTGCGAAAACCGATATGTGTGGTGTCCGGCATCGCGTCCACCGCATTGGAAAGGGCATCTTTGGCCGCTGTGATCTTTGTCGTGCTGGAATCTTCCAGATACTCGTTCATCGAGTCTGACAAATCGAGCACGATCATTCTCTGGTCTTCGGTGTCGGCCGCCAAGGCGGACGAAGGTTGCCACACCGCCATTGCCGCAACTAGAGCGCATACCGCTAAAACGCGAGTCAATATCGAGGAGACCACAGCGCACACCTAACCAAGAGTCACACAGTCCGCATGTGACAGTAGCGCACTGCCGGAGGCGCCGAGTCCGTTTATTCCGTCTCGGGAACGGGATACACCTTCCGGTTAAGAGAAACCGTGGACTGTCCCGGACCCGAAATCGTGATCTCGTCAGCGGCTCGCAGTTCGCCCTCAGTGCTGAAGTACAGGACGCTCATCCGCAGCGGCGAGGTGCCATCTTCGTGGTAGAGGCCGCGCAAACCACTAGCACCAGTTGAGCCTTCCACTCTCGACAATGTGTCATCGTCAAGTTTGCGTTCGGATCGTTGATGCTGATGGCCCGACAAGACAAGCGGCACTGAGTCTTTCAACGTCGGTGCCCCCGCCGGGTCGTGGATCATGGCAACATCTACCGGCTTCGGATTGCTCCGATCGTAGGTGCGAATGGTGTCCTTGAGCTTGTCGGCCGACTCGAGCACCCCACCTACTTCGGCATGCAAATCGCCTTCGCTTTTGTCAGGTGTGTAACGCGGGTCGCCAATTCCGGCGAATCGCAAGCCCGCCACCTCAACGACATTATTTTCCAGCACCGTGGCGTTGGGCTGCGCCGCGACGGCGTCGGCGGTGGCCTGTTGATCGTGGTTACCGCGGACAAAAAGGTACGGCTTATTGAGTTTGGAAATCCCGTCGGCGTAACGGTTCTCTAGATCAGTACCCCAGTCGGTGATGTCGCCAGTGTCGACGATGACATCGACCTTGAACTGATCGGCCACCGATTTAATGGCGTCAAAAGACACGGGATTCAGGTGCAGGTCCGTGACATGCAAAACGCGAACGGTGTTCGGGTCGGGTTGATACGAAGAAGGAAGGGTTGACAGGTTTGTATATACCTGGCTGAAGTTTTTCAGCAATTGCACCATTGAGCCTTGGTATTCGCTGAACTTCTCGTTGATGTCTTGCGCGTTGCCGATGACGGCTGGTGCGTTGCTGAGCAAACCTGTGTATTGCGGTTCGCGCAAATTTTCCGGATGCCGGGTGAACCATACAAAACTGAAACTGCTCGCGATGATGACCAGAGCCATTGCCCCGGTGAGCAACGTGCGCCCTAGGCTGCGGAACAGCAGTAGCCCCAACAAGAGCGCCGCGACTACCCCTGCGACCGCGGCTCGTTTAGCCAAATCGATAATCGCGTCAGTCATTTGTTCGGCGGCTTTAGGGCCCTGCTCGTCGATGCTGTCGGGGTTTTCGACGATTTCTCGGGTTTTCTTCTCATCAAGCTGCTCGACTTGGGCTTCCATCCGGATTGGCCCATCGTGGCTATCAAAAGCCAGCGAGCCGAGCGGCGGAATTTCTACGGTTGATTTGCCATGGGTGGAGGGGATGAGCTGCATGCGCACATCCAGTGGCCCTACCTCGTATGTTTCCGAACCGGCTACTTGACTTCCGATCAAGATGCCGGCCACCGCTACCGCCAGCGCCATCGCTGTGCTGCGCACCCAGCGCGGAATTCGATACCAGACCCGTTTGAACGCGCGGATCTCTCGCGGTTCATCGTCTTTGTCTGCGGTCGTGGGAGGTTCCGTTTTCGCGGAGTTCGCCTCGTTATCAGCGCTCTCGGCTGCCCCGTCGTGCTCTAGCGCGTTTTTGTCAGAATCGTCTGATGATGTGTCGCCCGCAGCTGCCGTTGGTTGCTCTTTTGGCGAGCTTTCAGGCGCGTCTTGCGGTGTAGCTGGGGTTTCGTTGGCGGGGGGAATATCGTCGGGCTCAGGTTTGGGGTGAGTCACAAAATATCCAATCCGCTGCCGCTTGGGGGCAAGAGTCGAATGATGCGGTCATCGTCTTGGGAGGGGTTTCCGCGTCCATCGCGATTCGAGGTCATGATCCATAGTGAGCCATCAGGGGCATTTGCGACATGGCGGAGGCGGCCATATTTTTGTTCGAGCAAAGGCTGGGGTTTGTCGGCGAGGGTGCCAGTGTCCAAGGGTACGAGCCAAAGGCGTTCGCCGCGCAAGCAGGCCATCACCAGCACATTATCGACAATTGCCGCACCAGATGGTGATGCTTCATCGGGGGCGAACACGGCGATCGGATCCACAAAGCGGGAATCGCCGGCTTGACCTTCTACGGTCGGCCATCCGTAGTTCTTGCCGGGCTCGATCACATTCACCTCATCCCAGGTGTTTTGGCCGAACTCGGTGGCATAGAGCCGCTTTTCGCCATCCCAGGCCAAGCCCTGCACATTTCGGTGGCCAATGGAGTACACGAGAGAATCGCCAAATGGATTGCCCGGTGCGGCCTTGCCTTCGGGCGTCATTCGCAAGATTTTTCCCGCCAAGCTGTTCTGATTTTGCGCCGCATCACCATCTTGCGCATCGCCCGTGCCAGCGTACAAATATCCGTCAGGCCCAAACGCGATGCGTCCCCCGTTATGGTTCCCGGACTTGGGGATGCCCGTAACGATCGGCCGAGGTGTTTCACCCAATTTCAATGCGGCGATTCGGTTGTCTGAATCCGTGGTGTAGTAGATAAACAAGGTTTGATCGGTCGCGTATTGCGGGGATACCGCAACGCCTAGAAGTCCACCTTCGCCATCTGGTTTGGCTTCAGTTATGGTCTGCACTTCACTGACCTCGCCGCCACCGGTTACCCGGAGCAGGCGCCGTGAATCTCTCTCGGTGACCAGGGCATCGCCTTCTGGGAGGAAAGCCGCGCCCCAGGGTACTTCCAAGTTTGTTGCCAACACCTGAACGCCAATCCCGTTGTTAGCCTCTGGGGTGGCCGAACGGGTCGGCTTGGGAAGTTTGGGTGACTCACCCTGTTCTTTCGCGTCGGGTTCTCCGAACGCGCAGCCGGCCAAAGCAAAGAACAAGCAGCATGCGAGGGCAGTGACCTGGCGGCGTTTCATGCCTTCAAGCGTATTGCACAACTGCGAATATGCTTACTTTTGGGCCAGTTCCAGCAGCGCCGGTACGTGCGCTTCGGTGACGGCAATCAGTGGAACCTCGCCACCGTCTTTCAATTCAGCGTGCACCGAGGTGGGTGTGGCGCGCAGCCCGGCGACATCATCCCAAGCGATTCGACGTGAGCTAAACATGCGGCGCACTGTGATGGTGTGGCGATCGGCGTCGGTGCCCGACCGCAAACCCCACCACACGTAACCCAACGGCAACAGCAACAAGGGAAGCAACCAGACTTTCGAACCAGCGAGCGCACTTCCGGCCAGCGTGGCGACGCCACCCGCCATCGGGACGGCGGCGTTGTGGCGGATTCGCATGCGCACGTCTTTGGTCAAGGCGCGGTTTCCAGACGTCGGCTCGGCATGAGGTTTTGCATCAGTGCTGGTGCTCACGGTGCTCATTCTCGCACTTCCCAACCGGCGGCTAGAATTCGCCCGCATGAGCGACTCGCACCCCGAAGCTGACTATCTTTCCCGCAAACCCCGCTCTCGTGATGTCACCGAGGGCTTTGAGCGTGCCCCCGCTCGCGCGATGCTGCGCGCGGTTGGCATGGGCGATGATGACTTCCGTAAACCGCAAATTGGGGTGGCGTCGAGCTGGAACGAAATTACCCCCTGCAACCTTTCGCTGGAGCGGCTAGCGAAAAAAGCTAAAGAAGGCGTGCACTCCGCTGGGGGATTCCCACTTGAGTTCGGCACCATCTCGGTATCCGACGGCATTTCAATGGGCCACGACGGCATGCATTTTTCGTTGGTTTCCCGTGAAGTCATCGCCGACTCTGTGGAAACGGTCATGATGGCCGAACGGCTCGACGGCTCCGTGTTGTTGGCCGGCTGCGACAAGTCGTTGCCTGGCATGTTGATGGCTGCGGCCCGGCTCGACCTCGCCTCGGTCTTTTTGTATGCGGGTTCGACTTTGCCCGGCAAGCTCAACGGGCAAGACCTCACCATTATCGACGCGTTCGAAGGCGTGGGTGCTTGCGCTGCTGGTCGCATCACCCGGGAGCAGCTAGACGATATCGAGCGTGCCACTTGCCCGGGGGAAGGCGCGTGCGGTGGCATGTTTACCGCCAACACCATGGCGGCCGCGGCCGAGGCGTTGGGCATGGCTTTGCCCGGCTCGGCCGCCCCACCAGCGGTAGACCGTCGGCGCGATGGATTCGCTGAACGTTCTGGCGAGGCTGTGATTGGCCTGTTGGATAGAGGGATCACCGCCCGACAGATTTTGACGAAGAAAGCCTTCGAAAACGCGATCGCCATTGTGATGGCATTGGGCGGTTCGACAAATGCGGTCCTGCACCTGTTGGCCATCGCACACGAAGCTGGCGTAGATCTGACCTTGGACGACTTCAACCGGGTGGGCGATAGGACGCCGCACCTGGCCGATGTGAAGCCGTTTGGTCGCTATGTGATGTCTGACGTCGACAAAATCGGTGGGGTCCCAGTGGTGGCCCGAGCGCTGCTTGACGCGGGGCTGTTGCACGGCGACGCGTTGACCGTCACGGGAAAAACGCTTGCCGAGAACCTGGACGAGCTCTCACCCGCCGCACCGGATGGAGCGGTAGTGCACGCGATCAACAAACCCATTCACGCCACCGGCGGCATCACGATTTTGCGTGGCTCGCTGGCACCCGAAGGCGCCGTGGTGAAGAGCGCCGGTTTTGATGGCACGAGTTTCCAGGGCCCAGCCCGGGTTTTTGAGAACGAACAAGGCGCGATGGACGCGGTCGTGGAGGGTCTACTCAACGCCGGTGATGTCATCGTGATTCGTAACGAGGGCCCTAAGGGTGGGCCTGGCATGCGGGAGATGCTTGCTGTCACTGGCGCGATCAAGGGCGCCGGGTTGGGTAAGGATGTACTGCTGCTCACCGATGGTCGTTTCTCTGGTGGCACCACTGGATTGTGTGTTGGGCATGTGGCTCCCGAGGCCGCGAATGGTGGTCCAATCGCGTTGGTGCGTGAGGGCGATGTGATCCGGCTGGATCTCACGTCCCGCACTTTGGACGTGATGGTTTCCGAGCAGGAACTTCTTGAGCGCCGGACCCAGTGGAAACCGCAGTCCAACGGTCGTGAGACCGGGGTGCTCGGCAAGTATGCGAAATTGGTGGGCTCTGCCGCCACGGGCGCTGTCTGCGGTTGACCTTTCGCGTCTTACCTACTATGTGAGTTGAGTAAGGAGTATTCATGCAGCCGATGCCACCAGCTGACCAGAACTTTCCAGGTCAGGTGCCCCCGCAGCCGCAAGGTCCGCCGGCTATGGCGCCCGCTGGCCAAGCGTCCGCGCCACCGATGTCGCCGCCCGTTGGTCAACCGCCTTTGTCCGCTCCGCCCGCTGGGGCTCCCGGGCAAGCAACATTGGTTGGGCCACCTCCGCATTCCCGGGTGTTTTTCATTGTTCTCGCCATTTTCGCGGGCGTTTTTGTGTTCGGTGCGATGCTCGGTGCGGCCGCCAACGCATTCTTCGATGACGAGGTAGACGGCGAGTTGGGTCAACGTTTGCAGGAACGGACCACCGGTGAGGGCAAGGTGGGTCAGAAGATGATCGATCAAACCGGTGCTTTTACCGTCGAGAATTATGAGTGTGGTTTGAAGGAGTTGAGTTCGAGCTCCAGTCCTGGCCCGCTGGAGACCGATGGGCAGTTCTGCCTGGTCACCGTGTTGATGGAAAACCGCGACAAGGAGAACAACTACGGGCTGTATGCGGGCAACCAGTTGGGCGTAGACGCTCAGGGCAACACGTATCAGGCTTCCACTGGTGCTGGCTCGTATGTCGAGGACGCCGGTGATGTGTATGGCGTGCTGGCGCCGAACGAAAAGCGCACCGTGGTTTTGGTGTTCGAGCTTGAGGCCGATGCCACCTTGGCGAAGCTGGAATTCCACGACAAGTCCGAATCCAACGATAAAGGCGTCACGGTCGTCTTGAACTGACCTGGGCTTTTGTCGAACGCTCGTCCGGATAGTGAGACACCTGTCTCACAGGGTTGACTCACCCCGGGCGAGCGTTCTACGGTTTGCGCATGCCACACCTGCACATTCTTGTACTCATGTAGCTCATCAACACACCCGTTGATGAGCTAGCCCGCGTGCGACAGCACGGGGGCTTTTTTATTGAGGCCAATCGATATGAGACCCGCCCAACACCCGCGGGCGGTCACGCAAGGCGGCCACCAGCCGCGCTCTATGTGCAGGTGTGCATACACCCACTACCGCAAGCCGTGAAGGTACTGACTATGTCTGAGAATCCCCCCGCAAAGCAGGTGTCTGGCGCGCAAGCCCTCGTCAAATCGCTTGAGGCCATTGGGGTAGACACCGTATTCGGTATTCCAGGCGGGGCGATCTTGCCGCTTTACGATCCACTATTTGACTCATCCATGCGGCACTTTCTCGTGCGCCACGAACAAGGCGCCGGGCATGCCGCCACTGGATACGCGCAAGCCACGGGCCGGGTGGGCGTGTGTATGGCTACCTCAGGTCCGGGCGCCACCAACCTGGTCACCCCCATCGCGGACGCTTACATGGACAGCGTTCCGCTGGTCGCCATTACTGGGCAGGTGCCCTCGGGAGCCATCGGCACAGATGCCTTCCAAGAAGCCGATATTTGCGGCATCACTATGCCAGTCACCAAACACAACTTCCTGGTGCAGAGCGCCGAAGATATTCCACGCACCATCGCTGAGGCATTCCACATCGCGAGCACTGGGCGACCTGGGCCAGTGCTTGTCGATGTCCCCAAAGACGTGTTGCAAGCTACCACCACGTTCCAGTGGCCACCGACGATCGCGCTGCCCGGATACCGTCCCACCGTGGAGCCACACAACAAGCAGCTTCGGGAAGCGGCCAAGCTCATCGCCGATGCTGAGGCTCCCGTGTTGTATGTCGGGGGTGGCGTGCTGAAAGCCCGTGCCTGCGAAGAACTGAAGACGCTGGCCGAACTCACGGGCGCACCCGTCGTCACCACCTTGATGGCGCGTGGAGCGTTTCCCGATAGCCACCCCCAGCATGTGGGCATGCCCGGAATGCACGGCACTGTTGCCGCGGTCGCGGCCCTGCAACAGGCTGATCTCATCGTCGCGCTGGGTGCTCGATTCGATGACCGTGTGACGGGACGACTGGACACCTTCGCGCCTAAAGCCAAAGTGGTGCACGCCGACATCGATCCCGCGGAAATCTCAAAAAACCGGCTCGCCGATGTGCCGATCGTGGGCGACGCGAAAGCTGTTATCAGCGGCCTGATTGATGCGGTGAAAACCGAGGGTCGGCGCGCCGACATCGCTCCCTGGTGGGCGCAGCTCGACAAGATTCGGGACACCTATCCGTTGGGTTGGGAGCCGCACACCGACGGCACTATGGCCCCGCAATACGTAATCTCCAGGCTCGGCGCTCTCGCTGGACCGGAAGCGATTTACGCCGCTGGCGTGGGTCAGCACCAAATGTGGGCATCACAATTCGTCAAGTACGAGAACCCCTACACCTGGCTCAACTCTGGCGGGCTCGGCACGATGGGCTACGCGGTGCCCGCAGCCATGGGAGCCAAACTCGGCAAACCCGAGTCGACGGTATGGGCGATCGACGGCGACGGATGTTTTCAGATGACGAACCAGGAACTAGCCACCTGCGCTCTTGAAGGTATTCCCATCAAAGTCGCGGTGATCAATAACGGGAACTTGGGCATGGTGCGCCAATGGCAGACTTTGTTCTATGAACAGCGATACTCCAATACGCATCTGGGCACCCAAAAACATCGCGTACCGGACTTCGTGAAACTCGCCGAGGCATACGGATGTGTGGGTTTGCGGGCTGAGAAAGAGTCCGAAGTCGACGATGTCATCAAACAAGCGATGGCTATCACTGACCAGCCCGTAGTGGTTGATTTCGTGGTGGGCGAGGACGCGATGGTGTGGCCCATGGTCGCCGCCGGCACCAGCAACGACGAGATCATGGCGGCACGCGACGTGCGTCCGCTTTTTGACGATGACGACGAATGCTAACGGAGATCCAAGATGAGTAAACACACGTTGTCGGTGTTGGTGGAAAACAAGCCCGGGGTGCTCGCCCGTGTCGCTGGGTTGTTTTCCCGACGAGGCTTCAATATCGACTCGCTGGCCGTTGGCGAAACCGAACACCCCGAGGTTTCTCGCATCACGATTGTGGTCAACTGCGATGTTCACCCGCTGGAACACGTCACCAAGCAGCTCAACAAGCTGGTAAATGTCATCAAAATCGTCGAACTTGGCGCGCCTGATTCCGTCGAACGTCAACTGTTGCTCGTCAAGGTGCGGGCCGAGGCGACGCAACGCTCACAGGTGCTAGAGACCGTGCAGCTGTTTCGGGCCAAAGTTGTTGACGTGGCGGTCGACGCGGTCACCATCGAGGCCACGGGCAGTGCGGACAAACTTCAAGCGCTTTTGAAAGTGCTAGAACCTTTTGGCATCAAGGAAATGGTGCAATCTGGCGTCGTGGCGCTGAGCCGAGGCAGTCGGGCCATTTCCGCCCCACCAACTTTGCGGCTTATCCCTACGGCCGCCGCCTAACCCCACCATAGATAAGGAATCCCAGTAATGCCCGTTGAGATCTACCACGACAACGACGCCGACCTTTCCCTAATCCAAGAACGCAAAGTCGCGGTGCTCGGCTATGGCTCCCAAGGCCACGCCCACGCGCTGAGCTTGCGTGACTCGGGGGTGGACGTGCGGGTGGGGCTACCAGAAAACTCGAAGAGCCGCGCGAAAGCTGAAGCCGAGGGGCTGCGCGTGGTTACGCCAGCTCAAGCCGCTACCGAGGCTGATGTGATCATGGTGCTCGCTCCAGACACGGTGCAGCGGCACCTGTACGCCCAGGACATCGCTCCTAACCTCAGCGAGGGCAAGGCGCTATTTTTCGGGCACGGGCTAAATGTGCGCTACGGATTTATCGAAGCCCCAGCTGGTGTAGATGTGGCCATGGTCGCGCCTAAGGGGCCGGGTCACCTGGTTCGTCGACAGTTCGTCGATGGCAAAGGCGTGCCGTGTTTGGCAGCCGTGGAGCAGGACGCCTCCGGGGAGGCATTCGAGCTTGCCCTGTCTTATGCCAAGGCGATTGGCGGCACTCGAGCTGGCGTTATCAAGACCACGTTCAAGGAAGAAACCGAAACAGATCTGTTCGGTGAGCAAGCAGTGCTGTGCGGTGGAGCGGAAGCTCTCGTGCAGGCCGGGTTTGAGACTCTGGTTCAGGCCGGCTACCAGCCAGAGGTCGCCTACTTCGAATGCCTTCACGAACTCAAGTTGATTGTCGACTTGATGTATGAAGGTGGCATTTCTCGAATGAACTATTCAGTCTCAGACACCGCTGAATACGGCGGCTACGTTAGCGGCCCGCGGGTCATTGGCGAGGAATCCAAGCAGGCTATGCGCCAGATCCTCACCGAGATCCAGGACGGCACTTTTGCCCGCAATTGGATCGCCGAAGATGACAATGGTCGACCGAACTTCACAAAGCTACGTGAAGAAAACGCTCAGCACGACATCGAAGAAGTGGGCGCAAAGCTCCGCGGCATGATGTCGTGGGTCGACCGCCCAATCACCGAAACGGCGTAATGCCATGAGTCTTCGCTGGCCGCGTCGTCGCGGTCAGCGAAGACCTCTCGAGGGGCGCCTTGGGTGTGTATCACCGGGGTTGCCGAAGTCGCGTGCTGTTGGGGCAGTGGATCTTGTTGCCGCGGAATGTTCTGTTTGGCGTGAGTCCGGTGACGGCATAGCCTCATCTGGTGCGATGATCGCCCACGCGATGTGTAGCTGGGTAGTTATTTCTTGTGCTGCTTCGGGCCCGTCATAAAAATGACCGGTAAGTTCTTCCCATTTCTCCGGAGTGAAATATTTGGCTTCGATAGCCTTTTTCAATGCGGTCACAAAACCTGACCGCACCGGTTTAGCTGCCACCTCGTCGGTCCACAACTTCGCGAGCTGCTCGCCCCTGAGATGGAAGTGGCGACTTATTTCGTAGTCGAATTCCGGGTGCCGATAATCGGTGATGGGCCCCTCATCGGAATTCCCTGTTCCACTTCTTTCATCGTCCACTTGTGCAGCATATTATTTTCTTTGCCCGGAATTGGGAACAGGGTGTCTAAACTCCAGGGCTGATGGGGCTCCGCTCGATAGTATCTGGCCGCGATCTTGGTGTCGTCGGGAAAGAAAATCTTTCCGACGCCTTGTGGTTCAGATCGTGAGCCAAGCAGTTCGTAGCCGAAGAGATGTTTGCGAAAGTCTTTGCCGAGCGCGTATCTGGCCTGTACGGAAGCCATAATGGCGAGATGGCCCTCCTTTTCCGCGAAGTGTCGTCGACGATCTGCGGTTGTGCTCAACCAAATATTGCCTTCCGCGACTGCCATTGCGCTCGCTGAAAAGAATCCGGTAGCACGCAATGAGGGCTGGTGTGTTTCACCGTCGACCCAATCAATGCGTGATTGAGTGAGCGGGTCTTCTTTGGCGACTGCCCGCATAATCTGTGCTCGTATTCCGGTGAGCGGGAGATAATGGCGCATTGCGTGGCCGCCCCGCAATATCCAATACATGTGAAGGCGCACGAGTTCGGCGGGTAATAATTCAGGCTTGATTTGATGCCGGAGAAAGGTGTTGAGTTGTGGCCGGGCTACCGCGGCGATGGGCCGTTGCGGCCCTGGCACCCATATGCCGGGGCGCTGGCCAAACCCACCGTGAGCTGGTCCGACGGGTGGTTGTTCGCCATTTTCTACTTGCGCGAGAAGTTGGCGGGCCTTGAGGCGTTCTTTATGGCCAAATAGTTTCCGCGCGGTTTCTCGTTGATCGTCAAAAAAGGGTGCGTGGGTTCCGTCTTCGATAATGGGAACATATTTGGAGACAGGAAGCTCGGTCAGATGTGCGCGTGCGAAAAGTTTTTCAAATGTTTCCGAATGCCGAGGAAGAACTAATTGCGGCATTTCTTCCTCCCTCGACGCTAATCACTGCGGATAGGCGTTAAGAATACCGTCGAGATCCGAATTATTTAATTGTGGAGATTCAGTCGGCAACAAATCGCTATTGCATAATTTGCACGCAAATAGTCGGGATGCACTAAGTCAATCGAATTCAAATCTTGCTCTGATGGCAATAACCATCTGTTCTGGGTGCTTTATCTGCGTTCCGGATGCTTGCGTGATGCCGAGAAATCGTTGCCCGGCATCTGGCGTCGTCATTGTCGTGGAGATTGGGGCCCGCGTGGTCCAGGCGGATCCAAAGGAGGGCGCGGCCCCTGTGAAGGAAGTCGGCCCATTGCTGTGCGGGCCGGGTTCAGAATGAAAAGATCGGATGCGGAACCCGGCAGTGTAGATGCGTCAGCTACCGCGCGATGCCGTCCATCGTAAAATGGGAAGGCTGGCAGATGCTCCACTGGGCGCCCTGTTGCCTCATGCGAGAGCTTCCACACTTCACGTAATTCTTCTCCGACGCTTTTCCAATCTTCTTTTTGTTTTTCGGGATCGATTTCACGCCCAATATTGGCGCCCACGATTCGGCCCCATTCTTCTGGGCCAAGCTTTTCGTTTACCACTTGGTCCTGAAACCACACCCAGAATTCGTTGGCGACCCCACGGCTTTTCAGCGCCTCAGGAAATTGTGCCGATCGACTCGCCGGCGCGCTATATCCAAAGTGTTTCGAGAGGAGTTTGTAAAACTCCTCATCTTTGGGGGGCTCTTCAGATTGCTGGTCAGGCATCGGAGTCCTTATCTTTTAATGCCAATGGATTAAGAACGGCGCGGTCCTGGGAAAGGCGGGCGTGGCCCGCCGGGAGCCGACCCCGGAGGCGTGGAGGGGCCAGGCTGTTGTGGTCCTATGGCGGGAGGACCGTGGGGGCCACCTCTTGTTTGCCCGGGAACCGTGGACAAAGGCTCGGCGCGCACCCCTTTCTTTGGATCGTAAGTGGTGGGAAATTCGGGTGCTTGTTCCATGTTGGAAAAAGCCGCGGCCCATACGTCTTCCAGCACTTTCTTAGCGTGCTTAGGTGAATAGTTGGTCTGTTCGCTCACTATTTCTTCGTTTAACGTGCCATCGGCGATTGCTTTGGGCAGCCACGTCTGAAATCCCGCGAGTTCCTCACCCAACTCCGGGGCCATGTCATCGATTCGAAGGCCGCTCCAGCTGGCGTGAAAAAATTTTCTGATCACTGGGACGAAGCGCTCGCTATCTTTTGCTCTGGCAAGCCGGCTCTTGGGCCATGTTTCTTCAGGCACGGTTAGCTCCCGGGCTCGGTTTAGTCGGCGGTGGGGAAGGTGGTCTGTCTTCGACCATGATGGTGACGGGCATGAATGGCTCGGTCGGTGCACCGACGGGTCTGCGGTACATGCCAGTGAACACAGTGTCGTCGGGGAACTCGATACGGTGAATGTTGCGTGGGTCTTCCCGTGGCCCCGTCAGTTTGTAGCCGCCGATGTAGTCGCGGAAATCGGGGCCAAGAACGTCACTTGCGGGCACGCTGGCCATGAAGCCGCGGTGACCCTTGGCTTCGGCTTCGGCGCGCTGTTCTTGCGCTAGATGTGACACACCGGCGACAGCCACGGAGAATCCGCGCATGGTGCGAAAGAAGGTGGCTTTTGCTACTCCACGAACTTCTTTGCCGCTGGTCCAGTCAACGGAAGATCGGGTGAGGGGATCATGGGCGAAAGCCAGTCGATCTATTTGTGATTGCTCGCCAACGATGGGTAAAACATGGCGAGCCGCATGGCCGGCGGAAAACGCGGCGTGGGCGAAGTGCCAAACGACGACCTTGGGCCAATACTGAGGCGCAATGCCCTCTTCGAAAAGCACTTCTCCGTGCTTTTCGGCCGGGTTGATGAGGGGCTGCTGAGCGGGTGCGACAAACCATCGGCCAGTTTGGTCTGCCCCGTGGCCACCCTGGGGCCGCCCAACTGGAGTGAATGTGCCTTGTTGAACGATTGCTTCAAGCTGGGTGATCCCGGGGAGGCGGCGCGTGCTGAATAACTTCTCAACCTGACTGCGCGCTTCGCGTGCATCGTGCGAAAACTCTGTCTCGGGTGACTCGAAGGCTTGCGATGGCACTGGCCCGTACCAGCGGGCACCTGCCCCGTTGAGAAGTAAACCGGCGACACTTCCATGCAGGAACTCTTCTACTGGAGGGCTCCACCCAATGGCGCGGGGAAGGCTTTCGTCAGCCGAGTCTTCGGGCATGGGGCCAGGCTCCTGGGGTGTGGGTGAAGTGGCCAGTAAGAGGTGCGAAATGCGGTTTGGCCTGAAAGCTGAATAAAAGTATACGTATACCGAACTGTGACCTCAATAAAAGTGAGGAATAGCGTTAGAGCTCACTTTTGCGACACGCATAAATCGAAAGAAACGGATGAAACGCCGAGCCTATGGTGCTTACTTCGAATGACTAACCGCCGACGGCCGCCTTGCGACTTGGTGAGCAAACTTTCCTTCCGCCCAAACGCACGTTCTCGTTCCTTCCGGACACTTGTCGGCGCCGCGAAAATATTGGTAACTCGCCACTGGTGCACCAACGAAGCGCGCTTATAGAAAGCGGTGACCTCAGCCGTCTCGCCCAGCTTCACCTCTTGCGCGTGCTCTGGTCGACTTGCTTCCTCGGGCGCCTCCCAGGCGGAAATGACGGAGTCAGATTTGCTGCCGAATATGTCCCTCGCGGTCATCCAATTCTCGAAGTACAGCTGCTTTTTCTTGTGCGCGTTCGCTCGCCTTTCACCAGCGGTATTCCAAAGATGCCCTTCGGCGAGCACCACGGTCGCATCATCCTTAAAAGCGGTGACCAAGCTCGGCGCCCGATGCGGCTCGCCACTCACCCAACATGTGTTCGTACCCGTGATGGGATCGATTTTTTGCACACATCGCGCCCGTTGCGCCTCTTCGGTGGTGTGAGAGAGCGAATGACGCAGCAGTGAATGGCTGCTGCGATTGATCCAGTCGGCGCGCAGTTCCACCAACGTGGCGGGAATATGCGCGGGATCTCGAACCCCAGCGCGCACGAGCTCGCGCATGTAGCCGCGCGAGGTGTCGATGACTGGAATGTGCGGGCCCGGCACCGGATTGGCTTCAGTTCCGCCGAATCCGCCTATTGGCGGGGCGATCTGTGGCAGTTGTCCGGCCCGAGCTTGCGCCAACAAGTCGCTGAGCACGGCGATATCCACGAACGGGGGTTTGGTGGAGGAGGCATGCAAAAGCTGTCGACGAACTCGTTGGAATTCGTCAAGCGAGCGAACGAAACCAGCCATGGTGTCTCCGCGGGGGAAAACAAGTTCAACGGCGGGGTTATTACTTTTTGACCATACCTCGTTAAGGGGCGGCTTTGGGAGTACCTATTTTCGGGTGAAAATGCGGTTGCCAATACCCCGGCCAATAGTTTTCCAACGTGGCCCATATGTTTCTAGGTCTGAATGCTCAAATGCCAAACCGTGCACACGAGTAGCGTACTTCTCGTAGCCCTCATATTTATCTGGCCCGGACAGGGGAGCGGCCGCATTATTTGACCGGCGCAAAAGATTCTCCATATATTCAGTGCGCCGCCAACGTGGCGGGGTGGGCGCACCCTCAAATGGTGCCCGCCGCTCTTTCAAGAATTGCAAGTCGGCGGCCACGACCGCCAACGCGGTGGGCCAGCTGTGAGAGAGTCCCGAAATGGTGTCGGTGCGGGTCAGGGCCAGGTTAAGTGCCAGTTCATCCAGGGCATGAGGCAGTCGAGGTTTGTCAGACATGATTCTGGCTAGTTCAACCCACTCCGGGTTCCACAGTGTTTTTTCCGCATTCTCGAAAATGTTGGGATCGCCATTCGCTAAGTCTTCGACTCGTAAATTCAAATCGGCGACGGCTTCAATGTCCTCTTCTAGTTTGCGTCGTGCCTTCTCCGCGAATAATTCTGGACGTAGATTCTCGGAAAACGCAGCGTATTCACCGACAATCTTGGCGACCTGTTTCCTTGGCGATCGAGATTGGGGATTAAAAATGTGCTCGTGCGTCCAGCGCCTTAGGGTCAATGATTTCTGTTCGGCGATCGCAGCTTCGAGTGACCTAAGTGTCGAATCGCGGGAGGGAAATGCGACCTTAGCAATATCCTCGTCGATTTTTTCGGAAAGCCTGTCGTAGTTCGCGATTGTCTCGCTCAGTGTTAAAAAATAGTCGGCATAGCTTAATTGTCCACATTCACGCTTTGCGATTTCGCTGTCTAATGCACGAGCCCTATATGCGCCCTTTTCCCGGCCGCGGGCAAGCGAATGAGCCTCTAACGCAGACAAGAAACTAATCGTGCTGCCATAACCAACCATGCCCCACGCCAAGTCGGCGGTGTTTGGGTGCATAAGTGTGGTGAGCGCCGCGCTCGTGTTGATTAACGAGTTCACGACCGCGTTCTTTACATAAGGCCCCTTTGCCCCTGAAAACCGGAGACCCTTGTACGGAAGAACTGGCGATTTACTCGTCGAGAATCCGTCTTTGTATAGTTCATCGTGCATGTGATTCAGATGGCGAGTTTCTTCTCGCATTCGCCAATGGGCCCGCTTAGCCCGGTCAGGTAGCACCTGCCGTCGAAGCTGTGCGCCAGTCACAAGCGCTCCCGCGATGATGGACATGCCAAGCAGGCTCAGCAGGCCAAATTCCGCATGTCCGGCCGCGGCTGCCGCAGCTGTTGAACCGGCAGCGGAGACAGCCAACGGCGCGATTCGTTTTGCTACTAAGGCACCCGCCCGCATTGTTTCCGCGACGGAAACCAACGAAGCCGGTGCCAGATTATGACGTTCGAGCGTCTCTACCGTCCCCATGAGAGCTCGGCGATGGTCCAGCAAAAGTTCGTTGAACAGCACATTGACCTTCACAAGGTCCGCCCCGCTGTCTCGTGCGCGTTTTTGAATTGTTGGCCATGCGCTCAACAATTGACGTGACGTGTCTGTCAGAGCCATGAATTCTTCGGCTGGCTCGTTATCCCGCATGATTTGCAGGGCAGCAGCTGCCCGCCGTTCAGCGTCAAAAGTGCCCGCGGCGGTATTGGAAACTCCGGCGAAAGCGGCTCCCGCGTTCAGACCCCGTCGCACCCCAATTTCGTTGTCGAGTGCTTTTTTGATTTCCAACATTTCAGCGGTGGGCGCGGTGTGAATCGCTGGCCCTAGCCAGCCATCAACGAGCAGTCGAGCCAAGGTGTCGGCACTTGCGGGCAGCAGTGTGGTCGCGGCAATGCGTTTGAGTTTGCGTCTGCCGACCAGATGGGCTGGGGCGTCGTCCCAACGTCGGCGGGTGACAGCTGTTTCTTCGGACCACCGGTATGCCACGGTCCACCATAAAGTGGCTGGTATGGCCGCCCCATAGCGGAGCTGCTGGCCCTGCTGAGCCTGGCGCGCTGTTTCATCGAGCGTGGCGAAGGGGTTGCCGACGACTCCTGGAACCATAGCCAAGGTGGGCAGCGCTGAGGGCACAGCCCATTTTCCGGCGCCATGAACTGGATCAAAGGCGTGCGGGCGATGTTTGGCGCGCGGACTGCCGTAATACCGGAAAGTCAGCTCTAGTGCTGGCCACTCCTGGATTGCCTGCTCCCGCACGTGGTGGAGCTCATCGAGGGCTTGAAATAGCGCGCCGCGCCATTGCTTGACTTGCCAGCCAGGCGGCGTGTACATGCGCAGCAGGTGTTCTAACACTCGTGCTTGCGCTTGCCGGCCATACGCGTAGCGAGTCAATCGCGCAGCAGCGCCAGTTACGCATGTGTGAGGGTCAATGCCATGGGGGAAGCCTTGGTGGGCTGCGATCCGTGGACCTAAAAGCTGGGGGAGAGCGGCGATTACCGCGCGTCGCTGTTCGAGTCGACGTGCCCCACGTCCGAAATGTAGTGGTGAGCTGATGCGTTCGCCATGAGAAGTCGGCGCCCAGATTTCGTTCCCATGCACCCCGACAAGTGTGCTGATTTCGGAGCCGTTTTCGAGGGTGAGCGTGAGATGTCTGATGTTCCCATGAGTCTTGCCCGCGCGGATCTCGGTGAGGCCTAAAGCGTCAAGAAGGTAGGTGGGTAGAAGATCGAGGTCTTCGAGCAGCCAAGCTGTTTTCATTAGCAAAATTTTTGCGCATGCCCGGAACTAAACGGTGTTCGCCTATCGGGAACGTGGGCTGCGTCATGCTCACTCAATCGTCAGCTTTGCCAACGGAAGTCCCACAAACTCAGCATAACGATTCGCGGCGCTTTCCAAGTCCGCTTTTCTGGCGGCGTGGGCGAAAAACGGTGCGATAGCGATGGTCACCTTTTTTGTCGTTATCGTGCGCTGCCAGGTGCCAACCACCTGGCCATTAGCTACCACAGTCGGTCGAAATACTCCGTTCTTTCCAGGCACCACTTTCTCGGCATCAGTAGCTGAAACGATCGGTGACCGATCCTTGTAACCCAAAAAATACTCGTCGAAGCCCGCCAGAAGTAGCGTGGATTCCACAGGAGGTTGCGCGAGCTCGGCATACCAGTATGTCTTTCCCTCCACATTGACGCTGCGCAGCTCCGCCATGTCAATTGCTCGCTTAGCCTCAGTGACCGTCAACGCGGTCCAGTGCGCGAAATCGTGAGCGGTGGCTGGGCCGTGGCTGGTGAAATAACGTCGAGCGATCTCAATCAGTGCGGCGTTGCCGTCAAGTACTCGCGCACCGGGAGCCCACTCGTCAAGCAACGCGAAAGTTTGCTGCTTGCCCTCCAACGGGCCCAGGCAAATCAATGCGCTTTGCGCGGCGGCCGTCAAAAGGTGATAGCCGCGACCTGAGCTGGTGTCGATCTGTGCCGCTTCCAAAACCTCAAGCAAGGCCGCGCGCGTCAACCTGGTGCCGGTGAGGGATTCGCGGAAAAGCGTCATTGCCCGTTCCAGGATGTCGGGGGTCAGCCCCAGTTCCCGCTGTCGGCGCCCCATTTTGGTGAGGATGCGCGGGGCTAGCAGCCTCACCATCCATCGGGCGTCTTCACGTGGCAGGAAATGTATCGTGCCTCGCATTGGCCAGCTACGCAAAATCTCGCCGTCAGCGATTGCTTTTTCCACGAGTTCCATGGTTCCGGCCGACATGCGTGAACCAACTGCCCACAACGCCTGACCGAAGTCTAGCGCCTGGACCGCACCCAACCACCGCACGACG
>JABFVL010000027.1 GCA_013362805.1 Mycobacteriales bacterium
CCTATTGCGCTGGCTCGCTCTTGCCACGCTGTGTGGGCTGGTGCTGCGGGACGTTCTGTCTTCTGTTCGATCGGAAGATCTAGATGCGGGTGTACTGGACGCGAAATATCAGCCGCTCACTAGTGGGCATTAGCAGTTTTCTCGTACGAGTTCGATTTCTCGTTTATGTTCCTCCGCGCTGCCAGGAGTTTCCAAGACGACGGGGGCTTCGGCGGCACGAACGACACCGTAGAGCTGTTCGACGCCGATGGTCCCATCAAGCAGTCCAGCGTGACGGTCACGACCTGAGCCCGCTTCGTCCCGTGAATTGTTGAGGTGAACCAGGTCGATACGTCCGGTGATCGCTTTGATTTTGTCAACCGCCGTGTCGAGATCCAAACCGGCTGCCCAAGCATGGCAGGTGTCGAGACAAAAGCCGGGGTTGTATTCGCCGATGGCATCCCATAGGCGGGCAAGCTGATCCAGGTCTTTCGCCATCGCGTTCTGCCCACCAGCGGTGTTCTCGATGAAAATTTGGCTGGGATATCCACCCTTTTTCTCAGCTTCGGCGAATGCCTTACGCCAGTTATCCACGCCCTGTGCTGGTTCGTCTTGAGCTGTGACATGCCCGCCGTGTACGACGACGCCAATCGCGTTGATCGCGGCTGCGGCCTCTGAGATCGCGCGAACTATGTTGCGCGAGGGGATGCGAATGCGGTTGTTGGTGCTCGCCAAGTTTGCGACATATGGCGCGTGAACCACGATTTCCACATCGCTGGCGAGAATTTCGTCGGCATTGGGGTGGGGCTTGGGTTTGGCCCACTTTTGTGGATCGGTGAGAAACACTTGAGCGATATCAGCTTGGGTTTCTTCGGCGTGCGAAAGCGGATTTTCTTGCCTGGCATGGACACCTATACGCATTGGACCAGCATAAGCCTCACCCAGTGAATACGGATGACGGCGCAGGGCAGCGGCATTATGCGTTTAAGCGCACCGGCGAATAGCGGTCGAAGCACACCCTCTACATTGGCAAAAACTCGCTAATGCTTTACGGAGTTCGAGAAAGTTGCCGGAGCTCGTTACGTTCTAGTGCCGTAATCGTTGAAAGCATTGAAAACTTTAACTGAACACCATGACGTGGAGAGACACGTGTATACCAGCACTTCCGAGCCAGGTCGCCATCGTCGTAATAGCGTGGCCGCTCGCATTTCTCACCAACTCAGTTCCATCTGGGCGCGGTTGGCATTAGTCGCTTGTCTGGGCATGTTCTCGCTGCTGGGCTTGCAAAACTATGACGCCTCCGCCGAGACCGGTGAGACAGCGCCCACAGTTCGGTTTAATGGCGCGGTCAACGTTCTTGGAATTCTGAACGGGGTCAACGTGAGCCCGTCACAAGTTCAGATTCCAGCTGGCGGCGAGGTCATCATCGCTAACGACGCCGGAACCCCGCTCACTGTCACCGTAGGCTCCCAGGACTTCAGCCTCAGCAGCGGACAAAGCCGAGCGGTTGAGTTCTCTGGTGGAGCGGTGAAGCAGTCCGTTCCAGTGCGGGCCACCGCACTAAACCTTCCCGTGCTCGGCAGCATCACCTCCAGCACAAGCACGGTGAACGTGGCCGCCAAACAGAACGCACCGAGTGAATCATCGAAGGGCCCGAACGACTCCGCTCACACACCGGAGCCAGATAAATCAGAACCGAACAAGAACAACAACAAGCCTGACGACCAAGATGCCGACGAGCCGCAAGACGGCGAAAACACCACCACAGAGAACACTCCGTCGCCTACCCCTACGCAAGAAGCGGACGTCACTGACGCTGGCGGAATTTCGGCCCTAAGCAGCAACTCTCGTGCCGCAAGTGACGAGCGGGCCATCTCCACCCTGGGCGATGAACGTGCGAGCACAAGCCCCAACGCGATGAGCGGTAATTCGGGATTGCTGGTGGCCGTCGTTATCGTCGTGATGGTGGGAATTGGATCCGCCGGGCTCCGAGTGCTCGTCGGCTACCGCGCTCTGCATCGGTTCCGCTAACCACCCTGAACAGCGCAGATGCCAGGTTGATAATCTGGCATCTGTTGTCGTTCCAGCCCCCAGCATTCCCATGAACTCTGGTCGGGTTGGGCCTTTCGCGGCACAACCCTCCTGCCACGGAAATGCCGTGGCCGATAAGTCCACAGGAGGTGGATGGTTTTATGGCGAACACCACGTCGCTACGTCACTACGAAGTCATGGTCATTCTTGACCCCAGCCTGGAAGAGCGCACTGTCGCGCCCGCGTTGGATAACTTTCTTTCAGTGGTCCGCTCTGAGGGCGGCTCCGTGGAGAAGGTAGATGTCTGGGGCCGTCGTCGTCTTGCGTTCGAGATGAACAAGAAGAACGAAGGCATTTACGCCGTCATGGATCTGCAGGCCACTCCCAGCGCGGTTGCTGAACTTGACCGACAGCTCAAACTGTCTGAGCAAGTTATGCGTACCAAAGTTCTTCGGCCGGAGCAGCACTAACTCACCCCGGTGGGTAGGCGAAAGTTACGGGTGGATTGTCGTAGGTTGCTGACAAGCTTCCACCCAACTTTGCTGAAATCCACCATCTGAAGGAGTTTGCGATGGCAGGCGACACCACAATTACCTTGGTCGGCAATCTTGTCGACGACCCCGAGCTGCGTTTCACCACAAGTGGAGCGGCGGTTGCGAAGTTCCGGATCGCTTCCACCCCTCGTAGCTTTGACCGCGCGACCAACGAGTGGAAAGACGGCGAAAGTCTCTTCCTGACGTGCAGTGTGTGGCGTCAGGCAGCGGAAAACGT
Source organism: Mycobacteriales bacterium (assembly GCA_013362805.1). GTDB lineage: Bacteria > Actinomycetota > Actinomycetes > Mycobacteriales > QHCE01 > JABFVL01. The sequence goes on from JABFVL010000027.1 coordinate 2,782, forward strand.
TGCCGAATCTCTGCAGCGAGGCATGCGCGTAATCGTGCAAGGGCGGCTTAAGCAGCGCTCGTACGAGACTAACGAGGGCGAAAAGCGCACAGTCTACGAAGTAGATGTGGAAGAAGTTGGTCCATCACTGCGCAGCGCCACCGCCAAGGTGAACAAGACGACCCGTAGTAACTCAGGCGGAGGCTTTGGCGCCGGCTCAAATGGGCCAGCGGACGACCCGTGGGCGTCGGCTACCCCAGTTGGCGCGGCCGCATCCGACGAGCCCCCGTTTTAATTCAAGGAGCAGGACATGGCAAAACCCGCCGCGATCGTGCGGAAGCCTAAGAAAAAGGCTAACCCGCTCGACAAAGAAGGCATTACCTACGTCGACTACAAAGACACCGCGCTGCTGCGCAAGTTCATCTCCGACCGGGGCAAGATTCGCGCCCGTCGGGTGACCGGTGTCAGCCGTGAGCAGCAGGGCAAGATCGCTAAGGCGATCAAGAACGCCCGCGAGATGGGTCTGCTGCCCTACACCTCGTCGAGCCGTTAGGGGTATGCAGAGATGAAAATCGTTCTTACAGAAGAAGTAGCTGGTCTCGGTTCCGCCGGTGACTTGGTGGAGGTGAAGGACGGCTACGGTCGTAACTTCCTCCTTCCCCAGGGCAAAGCGATTCGCGCCACTAAAGGTGTGGAGAAAGAGGTCGCATCGATCAAGCGCGCTCAGCAGGCGCGTGCGGTGCGCGACTTGGACCACGCCAACGAGATCAAGGCGCAGCTGAACGCCGCGCGTGTCCGACTCACTGTTCGCGCTGGCAAGGGCGGACGCTTGTTCGGTTCGGTCACCACAGCGGAGATCGCGGCAGCGGTTTCTCAGGCTGGCGGGCCAGTTCTCGACAAGCGTCGGATTCAGTTGCTTGCGCCGGTGAAGAGCACGGGTAAGCACCAGGCGTCGGTTGTTTTGCACCCCGATGTGACCGCGACTTTCGCCGTCGAGGTTCTTGCGGACAAAACAGCGAAGTAGTGCTTGTGGATGGGCCGGTTCCTATTGGGACCGGCCCATCACTATGTTTGATGTGGAAAAGCACGGGAATGCGTAATAACTCGATTTGTGCCATTCTGTGTACCGCGAGATTAAGCCTCGCATGAGCTGCACATGCGCGTTGTAATGTCAGTGAAGACGTGCAGCGCTCATCCCCCGATTTGCCCTCTGCTGTGGATAAAGTTCGGCGTTCTGTGCTGTCTTTGTCGATTGTGGAGAAACATTGTGGTCAGAGCTGTTTCAGACCGCCATATGTTGTGGCTGACCAGGTGAAATCCCGTTGTGCATAGTTTGTCCCTTTTTGCACAGGCAGTGGATTACATAATCCCAGCTCAAGGGTACTTACATCAGTGTTATTCACACGTTTTCCACAGCCCTGCGCACACGGTCTACACAGGTAATCCCCACTCATCCACTGCTACATCCACAGCTTTATCCACAGGCTGGATAAGTGTAAAAAATCTCATCTTTTGCCGCTCGAATGGTTCGACCACATGACAAGCGTGGCGACGCCAACCAGCAATCCGCTACATGTGAAACTAGAAAGCAACAAAGGGGGTTTCGTGACTGTCAGTGAGGGGGCGCCGCCAGCTCAGCGGGCTAATGGCGCACAGTCCGGCCCGGCCCCCACCGAGTTTGACCGCACGCCGCCGCAGGACCCAGCGGCTGAACAAAGCGTCTTGGGCGGCATGTTGCTCTCCAAAGACGCTATCGCCGATGTTGTCGAGATTCTTCGCACGGGAGATTTCTACCGGCCGGCTCACGCGACCATCTTCGACACCATCCTTGACATGTACGGCAAGGGCGACCCGGCTGACCCGGTAACCCTTGTCGCTGAGCTCACGAAACGCGATCTGCTTGGCAAAGTGGGCGGTGCACCGTATGTGCACACGTTGATCTCCATGGTGCCCACCGCCGCGAATGCTTCGTACTACGCGCGCATTGTCGCTGAACGCGCGGTACTTCGCCGCTTGGTAGAGGCTGGCACCCGAATTGTGCAGTTGGGTTACGGTGCCGCTAACGCTGGCCGGGATGTCGATGATGTCGTGGATCTGGCGCAACAGGCCGTGTACGACGTTACCGAGCAGCGCACGAGCGAGGACTACATCGTCCTATCGGAGCTCTTGCAGCCAACAATGGACGAGATCGAGGCGATTGGCACCAACGGCGGTGTCATGAATGGGGTTCCAACAGGCTTCACGGATTTGGATCGGTTGACGAACGGTCTGCATGCCGGCCAAATGATTATCGTTGCGGCGCGTCCCGGTCTAGGTAAGTCCACAATGTCGCTAGACGTTGTACGATCGGCGGCTATTCGCCACAGTTTGCCTTCGGTGATTTTTAGCTTGGAAATGAGCAAGGTAGAAATTACGATGCGCTTGCTTTCCGCGGAATCACGCGTGCCTCTACATAACCTGCGCACGGGGCGGCTTTCCGACGACGACTGGACCAAGTTGGCGCGGCGCATGGGTGAGGTTAGTGAAGCCCCTTTGTATATCGATGATTCCCCGAATATGAACATGATGGAGATTCGGGCGAAATCGCGGCGTTTGAAGCAACGCAATGATTTGCGTTTGATAGTTGTCGACTATCTCCAACTGATGAGTTCGCCCAAGCGTACTGAGAGTCGTCAACAAGAGGTCGCGGAGATGTCACGTGGCCTAAAACTGCTGGCTAAAGAGCTTGAAGTGCCCGTTATCGCGGTGAGCCAGTTGAACCGTGGGCCAGAGCAGCGGACCGATAAGCGACCGCAGCTTTCAGATTTGCGTGAATCAGGTTCGATTGAACAAGACGCGGACATGGTGTTGTTGTTGCATCGCGACGATTATTACGAGAAAGAGTCACCCCGGGCTGGTGAGGCCGACTTTATTGTCGCGAAGCATCGTAATGGTCCTACTGACACAATTACTGTTGCTTTCCAAGGGCATTTCTCGCGTTTTGTAGATATGAGCCCTGACGCATAATTTTGGCTCTTGTTTGATCCAGCCTTTTGGCGCGGATCCGACACGTTCGCAGCTTTTAGTTTTTATTTTTGGGAATTCCCCAATGACAATTTCCCAGCGTATGCCTGATTTACGGTGTAATTAACGTATTTCACTGCACCTTTTGTCTTATTTGTCTGATTTGCAGGGTCGTGCCAGTTCAAGCATTGTTGTGCGTGCTGCGTCACCGGGTCATTACAAGCCCCGAGTGGCCACGCGGGAAAGCGGCTTCATGAAGAAGCTACAACACACAGTTAGTAAGGACACGGCATGAGCTTCCAGTCGCAAGGCGAGCGCGCACCACGCGCCACGTCGCGACTGCTCGGTGACGCGAACGCCGTAGTCATACAAAACTGTGTGCGACTGGCGCTCCTCACTGGATTCGCTGCCCTAGCGTGGCTCCTCGCCGGTTACATGAATGAATCGATAGCGCACGCCGAGCCCATAGCGGAGAATGCCCCAACACGACCCGCTGATGGTGATGCTTCGGCTGTACGGCCCCATCCGCTCATGCAATGGGTTTCCAAGCCTGGACACACAGTGCAAGAAGCGGTATTTGCCCTCGGCAACAGCTCGTGGAAAGCATCAGCTCCAGCATCCGCGCTCCAACCAACGCATAAATGGTTGGAAGACACCGATACGGGATCAACCGGAGACGAAGTCGTTGTCGCCTCACAAGAACCGTTGACGTCGCCGGAACTGGAACGCGCCCCACAAGGTCTGGACGCCATCACCACCCCACTAGTCGAACGTATACGCCCCCTAGCGCAGGTTGCTCAAACGCTTCTTGCCCCCGTGGAGCCCGTCGCGCTCGACGTAGTGGAACAGGCGATTCCAGGCAATCCCCTCACCTCACCGGTAAAACCGGTGGGACATCAACAAGTCGTCACTTCATCCCCAACGAGTGACACAACTCCGCTGGAATGGCCCCGCTTCTCCAGCGACGCCGCGGCAAGCACATTCGCGGCAGCAACAGACTCGGACACCCCTACAGTGTTGCCCGAGAATGACACCCATTTGCCGCAAAGTTTGCCGCCCGTCCCCGGTGGCAACCAAAGTGGCATGGGAAATGTCAGTGGAAACTCCGGATCAGGGCTTGGACCGCACATCGGCGGCACCGGCGTGACGACAACGGAGTACGCCGCACCCACAATGAGCGATCTTCGACTCATGGGTGCCTCCGAGGTCACTCACGTCAACCCCGACGTGCTTGAAGACCCGACCTTTTCTCCTGACTAATACCTGACAGTCCGTGCCCGATCCCGTGCGACCAGCCGGGACGCTCCCGCAAAGCTAGCGGGAACCAGTCGGCACTTCCCCGAGTAGCGAGATGCGACCAGACGCGTTCGCCCGCGAAAAGTTGCACAACACGCTCTCATCCCGCTGAACCGCACTGGCTCTACAGCCAGCAGGGCCAGTGCGTTACATCCCTCCTCAAACTCCCCGCCAAACCAGGCGGGGCAGATCCCCTCCCGCTCATAGATATCAAGCGGGTGTCCTCAAATAAAACGAAAGGTTCATCTGTAATGAACGTGTGGATTCGTCGGACCGTGCAGGTTGGAATCGTCGCCGCTGGGCTGCTCGTCGCTAGCGCAACTGGAGCTGCGGCTGACGGTAGCCTGGAGACCTCAGACAACTACGGCATCGCCAACGGTGCGCAGGTTGTCGCGCCCATCCAGGTACCAATCAACGTGTGTGGAAACGCTGTCGGTGTGCTGGGTGACGCTGAAGCTGGTTGCAAGGGCGGCTCTGAAGCGACCATCAAGAGCGGCGGCCACGACCTCGAGCTGGAAAGCGAAGACAACTACGGCATCGCCAACGGCATCCAAGCCGTCATCCCAGTGCAGGTTCCCGTTGACGTGTGTGGCAACGCGGTAGCTGTCGCCGGTGACGCCGAAGCCGGTTGCAAGGGCGGCTCTGAAGCCACCCTCAAGCGCGCTGCTCACGGAAGCCCTGAGCTGGAGCTCGAGAGCGAAGACAACTACGGCATCGCCAACGGCATCCAAGCCGTCATCCCAGTGCAGGGTCCCGTTGACGTGTGCGGCAACGCGGTAGCTGTCGCCGGTGACGCCGAAGCCGGTTGCAAGGGCGGCTCTGAAGCCACCCTCAAGCGCGCCGGACACAAGAGCCCCGAACTGGAGCTCGAGACCGAAGACAACTACGGCATCGCCAACGGCATTCAGGGAGTCATCCCGGTGCAGGTTCCCGTGAACGTCTGCGGAAACGCTGTCGGTGTGCTGGGTGACGCTGAAGCTGGCTGCAAGGGCGGCTCCGAAGCTCACCTGCACCACGGCAAAGCGCCTGAGCTCGAGCTGGAAAGCGAAGACAACTACGGCATCGCCAACGGCATCCAGGTTGTTGCCCCAATCCAGGTTCCCGTTGACGTGAGCGGAAACGCTGTCGCGGTTGCCGGTGACGCCGAAGCGGAAAGCAAGGGTGGCTCTGAAGCCCACCTCGGCTAATTGCGTACGTGTGGCTGGCCGCTGGCCCGGCCAGCCACACAACACCCCCTGATTAGCCCCTGCTTGAAACGTTCAACCCCTATGCGTGACGGCCTTAGGCCAAGTGAGACACAGACCTTCCGATGCCCCCAGAAGCAGCCAGCTCCTGGGGGCATCGGTTGTTTTATGAGCGGCTAGCCAACAATGTGATGGGCCTGCCGCGCATCCCCACAAGTGTTGTGAGGCAGGTGGCGAATACACCGATCAAAAGGCAAGCTCCGGCAACGCCACTCAATAGGACCCATGGAAGTACCAAAGGTGTCACTCCCACAATGAGTGCGAGCGTGAGCCACAGACTCAGAAGGCCCACTGAGGCGGCGAGAATGCCGAGAAATGTCCCTGAAGAAATGACCAACACGGCCTCCGCGCAAATATTTGTCACGGTCAAACCACGAGTCAAACCCGATAGCCGCAACCCGGCGAACTCACTTTTACGTCGAGCGGTTGACATAGTAAGCGTGTTGACGATCCCCAAACCCAGGTAGATCAGGGTGATGCCAAGTACGACGAGTAGGTATTTGCTGCTGTTGTGATGGCGGTTCTGTGCGAGTTGATCCACCCAGGCATCCAGGGAAATAATTCGGATGCTTTCGCCCTCCAATGCACGAGCGATGTCGGCTTTACTGCCGTGAATGAAGCCGCGTTCTGGGAGTCGGGTGCCCCCATTGGCTGGAGTCACGAAAACTTGAGTCGAATTAAGACTCTGTTTCACGACAGCGGCCACGCGCAATGTGTGCGCGGTGCCATCGGCACGCCACACCCGCACCTTTTCGCCAACGTGTATGCCCCATTCTTCGTCCACGATTATGGTGTTGTCGTTAAGCGCACCAAGTGAACCTTCTTTGACCCGCAGGTGCGTGCTCGTTGACAAAGATTGCGCGTTCACGGCCAATGCTGGACTGGACAAAAGCGCGGTGCCCTCCTCAACGTGAAAAACGCGGGTGTCGCTTGGCGCGTAATAGCTAAGGCCGGCATTGTTTAGCTTGTCGCCGATGCTTGGCGCGAGCCCCAGCCCGTGATTGGGCTCCACCACATAGTCAGCCCGCAACTGATTGCGCACCTCTGTGGTGGACGCGGCGTCTTTGGAGTACACCGCACCTAGAAATGCGGTCGCGAGGGCGATCGTCACCATGACCGGTGCCGCCGTTGAGGCCGTACGCCGCATCATTGTGTGAGCGTTTTTGTGGGCAAGTTTGGTGAGCAGAGTTTTTCGGGCCAATGGTTCGATAATCCGGAGAGTGCGGTTCATCAGCGCGGGCAGTAGCAGTATCGCGGCGAGAATAAGCAGTAAAGCTAGAACCGTTGTTTGTTTGCGCCCGGTTGAATGCCCATCCACCGCGATCACCGAATAGGCAAGCACGCCAAGGGTGCCAATTCCGATGGTCGCTCCGATGATCCACCGAGCACGATTCATAACTTTCTTCTCTATGGTCGCTTCCCGCAAAGCTTCGATGGGCTGAGTTTTGCTCGCTTGTCGCGCGGCCACCCACACTCCACATTGACTAATCAGCACGCCGACGCTCATGGCGGCGATCAGTGGCCACAGCTCAAATTTCACGTGAAACCACGGTGGAGCGAGCTCCAGGTCGATCAACCATTGCTCTAACTGTCCGGCGGCTGCGACTGCCGCGACACATCCAAGGACTCCGGCGAACAGAGCGAGCACCGCCGCTTCCAGCCGCAACATGTTTTTGATGTTTCGCTTGCTGGCGCCGATCGAACGAAGAAGTGCGAATTCACGACGACGTTGACTGACCGCGAATGTGAATGTGGACGCCACCACAAATATCGCGGTGAATGCGGACACACCACCAGCGGTGCCGATCAATGCGTTGATGGAAACCAATGCGTTTTTGGTTTCTGCCGACCGTGGCTCGGCTAGTGCCCGTTTGTCGCCGGTGAGCACCTGAATGCCCATTCCGGTGGGCGAACCCAGCTCTTCGCCTTGGGGCTGAGCTGCCTTTTTCGAATGGAACGTAGATTTCGTGTCCACTGCTTTTTCGATGGGCTCAACCGGGCCAAATGCGGCTAGCGCGTCAATTCGAGGGGAAATACGTGCCGCTTCGCTGTCTGCGAAGAAAACTGGGCTTTCAAAGGTGGAGCGTCCGACCAGCCCCACGATTGTGTAGCGCTTTTCGGTGGCGCCGAAATAGACGATCCGATGCTGACCTATTCGTCCAATATCACTACTCACCACGATTTCACCGCCATCGCGCGGCGGGTGGCCCGAGCGCAATGTGTAAGGCGCCAATGTCGCCGAGCCCCACCCGTGGCCGGTGAATTCCTCGACCTGATTTCCGAGCCGGACTGGGAAGGAACGATCTTCCACAACATCGGCTACCTGTCGTACGCGCACTACGACGTGCTCGGGAAGGCCAACAGGCTCGGGTAGTTCGGCGGCTTTGACCGCATGCTGTGTTTCAACTCGCAGGAGCCCATCTGGTCGCACTACAACGGGGGCGTGGGCGAGGCGTTCTGGTTTGGTTGCCGGTGCCTTGAACGTCGCAGCCAAGGTAAGCCCCATTGAGGCGATGAGCATCACGGCAAGTGTGAGGGCCAGTCCGGTCCCTATGAGGCTTAACCATGAACCTCGCATTGTCCGGAGCGCGATAGCGCGGAAAGGGGCACGTCGGGTTCTTATCAGGGGCATACGTAAATCGAAATGCATAACTGCTGCGGTGGCATCGGGGTTACTCCGGGGATCATGCCCCCAAACCGTTCAGGGTCAATGGCGAATAATAGATCGAACCAGCCCAAATGTGCGGCCGACAACCACTGTGACCTGTTCGCCCGCCTGTGCGGCATAGGCCATGCTCGGCGGGAGCACGAATGCCTTCGTTTCAGTGTTGTCCCTACCATCGTCTACCGCGATCCACCGTCGTGGCGGTGCGAGCCATCGCGGTCCGCCCCATTTGCGGCGGCTGCGTTCGACGACTTGTAGGACCTGCCCGTCGATACGTTTTGGGGCAGCGGCATCAACAAGCGCTCCACCCAGCAGAACAAATGCGACAATTCCGCTAGCGATTGCGATCGCCCATCCAAGAGTTTCCAAGCCATCGAGTTTGACGGTCAAAACCCACCATGCGACCCCCGACCATCCGAGCGCCGTCATGCTCACGCTGACCGCGGTAGTGACACGCCAACCCCAGAACGGATACCAGGGGTAGCGGATGGCCACTCGACGCCAGGTTCTGCCATGGCCCGACCAGGCCCGTTCGTGGGCCCGCGTGCTGATGGTCAACACATCTGAGATAACGGGATTGAGGCCCAGAGCTGCCCCATAGGCCAATGGTGCGCCCCAATCTCGGATGCTGCTGGGCGCCTGCCGCGCGAAATCTGGGCGGCCGGCCAAAAATTCAGCAACGCCAAGCCAACGAGTCGCCACCCGGCGCCCCTTAGGGGTATCCCTTTCAGCTTCAAAGTTGGCCAGCAGCAAAAGCAATAGGGCGAAAGTCAACACTCCAGTGAAGGCCGCCGCCAAAGTGTTAACGGTCATCGTGGCGATTGCTACACACGTCGCGGGGACCAGGGTCGCTATGACAAACGCTGTCCATAGGGGACGACTAATGAGCGGCTGAGACAGATTTTGCTCGCGGGCCGAGCTAATGACCTCGCGGCCGAACTCGTGGAACCACTGCTCTGCCTCCGATTCGGATTCCATTGCCAGAGCTGAGACTGGTGCCTGGCCACCGCCAGTCATCCGAATAACGTGGGCTAGTACTCGTTGTTCGTAAGGGGCGAGTCCGTTCCCAGAACCGTCGCTCACCGCGATCGTGGCTTGTGCGGGGTCCGGCCCGGTTCGTTGCAGATGCAGAACACCCCGGGCCGCCAGGTGAAGGATTGTTCCCGCGATCGCGTGTTCAGTGATCCGCCATTGATGGGCGATCAGCGCGACGATCGCTGGAGATTCGCTGCCGAGGTGATCAGTGGCGTGTTCTGCTTTGAGCGGCTTTGGCCTGTTGGTCCAGATGGTGATGCCCAAGGCCGCGAGCCAGCCAAGGCAGGTGAGGATGCCAATGGCGAGCCATACCCAGAATGTGGAGCTCATCAAACGACGGTAGCGCAGCTGACCTGTTCCGGCTTCGTTTACGCCAGGGCACGTACATTGTTGAGTGCTCTGGCGGCATAGGTCGCCCCGAACAATACGGCGTTGACAAGTAGAAGCTGGAGTTCGTGCAGTGGAAGTCGGTCGCGCCAGCCATCGGCGAGTGGCGATACTTCGTTATATGCGGCGATGATCCGATCCAGAAAAGGTGCCCCGAAAACAGTGAGCTGGGCCAAATCGGTTTCACGGTGACCGCCGTGCGCGGCCGCGTCGATCAACCACACATGACCATCAGCCGCGTAATGAACATTGCCACTCCACAAGTCGCCGTGCAGTCGACTAGGCGGTTCAGCTGGACCCGCGAGGGCGGGAACGCGGTCCAAAAGTTGATCGACTTCGGCGCATTCCTCGCGAGTGAACAGCCCCGCGTCGCGAGCTTGCCGCACATAGGGACGGCAGCGCTGCTCCGCGTAAAACGGTGCCCACTGTTCCGCTGGTGTGTTGTCTTGAGTGAGGCTTCCGATATATCCGGGCCATGGAGCTCCGAAACTACTTGCCCCCGCTTGGTGGAGGGCGGCCAAATCTCGGCCAAACTTTTCGGCCACTGGCGCGGTCGGATCCGCTGGCTCAATCCATGGAAGCAACAAAGTGTTGGTGGTCGCCGCGATGACCTCCGGAATAAGGGTGGCTTTGGCCTCGCGCAACCAGTCCAAACACTGTGCTTCTACGCGGAAGAAGTCATCCGGTGCGTCTTCCCGCGTTTTCGCGAAAAGGTTAGTGCCGTCATCCAACGTCAGTCGCTCCGCGCGGCCACCCACACCGACATGCACAGTGGTGGTTCGGATGCGTTGGTGTTCCAGAAGCCGATCAATGGTGTCTGGATTTTCGCGTAGGTAGGTCAGGTCCACGTCCGAACGGTAATCGCCGCACAAATTTGGTGCCATCCGAGGGTGGAATCACATCGGTGGGTGGGCGCTCGGCAAGCGTTTGACGAGGACGTTTACCCTCAGGGGCAGGAATAAGAACAGTAGGTGGGGGCGGTGAGTGGGGTGACGGCGGCGTTGCCTGTACAAAATCCGGAATACAAACCGGGGCACAATCCCACACAACCCTCAATACCCACTCCTCGGCTCGGCGCACAATCCTTACCTGACACTCTGCGGGCGCTTCGCCGCCGATTGAATGCCGTCAATTTCCCACGCGCCGCGCGCGAAGAGGCCAAGGCCGTCATCGCCGAACTCGACAACTATCTCGTTCCGCAATCAGGCGCGAGCGACACTCCCCTGCTTACCGTCATTGGTGGTCCCACTGGGGCGGGCAAATCAGCCTTAGTGAACACACTCGCATCCAAAGTCGTCACCGCTGTCGGGGTGCGAAGACCGACCACCACGACAGCCCAGCTAGTGGCCAACCCCGAAACACTGCGAGCTGTCGAAGACGATCGGCGTTGGCCTACTTTGCCGCGCTGTAGTGAACCCGACAACTCTGATCCCCAAGCTCTTTATTTGAATGAAAGTGCCTCATTGCCCCCAGGCCTGGCCCTCATTGATTCGCCAGACCTCAACTCGGTTGTCGACGCGAACCGCGTTCTCGCCGAACAGCTCATCAGCGCGGCGGACCTTTGGGTGTTCGCGACCTCAGCGGCACGTTACGCCGACGCTGTTCCTTGGAAAGCGCTCATTCAAGCGAAAAAGCGTGGCACCATGCTGGCTCTTGTATTGAATCGGGTGCCAGTGGACGCACAACACGCGGTGCGAATTGATCTTGAGGAACTGCTTGCCTCGCATGGTTTGGCGGATGTGCCCGTTTGCACTGTGCTCGAAGGCGATTGCGCTGACGGGCAACTGACCGATGACCACGTCAGCGGCTGGTTTTTCTCCCTCGTTGAAGAACGCGCCGCAGCGGCCCGGCGTAAAGCATTCGATGCCGCACTAGACGCGCTATGGCCCAGTGTTGCATCGATCGCTGATGATCTGACACACAGCACAGCCGCCGCCCGTGAACTTCGCGCCTCGGCGCGTTCATGCCACACCGCGGCCATAGCCCGTTTGGCTGGCGAGCTGGACAGTGGAGAAGCACTGCGCGGTGCGGTCGTCACCTGTTGGCAAGAATTCGTTGCCGCTGGCGATGTCATGCGCGCTCTGTCCAGCCGACCCAGCCCATGGACCGGATGGATCGCTGCCGCCAGCACACGCCGTGCTGAAGCGCTTAGAGCCGCGTTAACCAGCGCAATTGTCGCGCAGTTGCTTCAAGTCGCGGCGCGGGCTGGGCAAGAAACCACCAAACAGTGGCGCACAAGTGTCACGGGTGCGGAGCTACTCGGGGCCGGTCTGGACCGTCCCGGTGCAGGACTTCGTAGCCGCATCACTGACTCAGTGGACACTTGGCAGAACGACGTCGTCGAATTGGTGCGGGCCGCTGGGGGACGTCGCCGGACTCAAACGCAATTGGAAGGCACTGCGCTGCTTGTTTCGATCCTGGTGTTCGGTGGTTTTCGGCTCGGCGCTTCAGCTCAGGATGTGCCCGCGTTTTCCACCCCACTGTGGGCGGCCATCACCAGCGATATCACGTTGCGAAAACTAGCCGAGACCGCACGAGCCAAGTTGTCATCCCGGATCATCACAGTGATCGAGTCTGAACAAGGCCGGTTCATGTCGGCGTTGGATGAGCTGGAACTAGATCCTGAGTTGGCGGCACGACTACGCGCCGCCGCGATGAGTGTCGCGGCCGCGCGCCGTGGGGAGCACATATGAAACCCGTGGTGCATTCGTTGGAAACCACGGCGAGCCACCCTATGCTCGCGATCGAGCGCGACCTGATCAGTAACCGTCTGGCCACGTTGCGCGAGGTATGTGAGGTCCTGGACTCACGGATGGAAGCGCCAGAGCTGGTTCGCGCCCATGAGGTTGCCGAGCGGGCTCAACAGCGCCTGGAGCTTTCGGCAACTCACACCGTGGTGGCGTTGGCCGGTTCAACTGGTAGCGGGAAATCATCACTTTTCAACGCGCTTTCGGGGCTAGAACTTTCACATGTGGGAGTTACTCGCCCGACTACCAGCGAAGCACATGCCTGCATTTGGGGGCAAAAGGGCGCGCAAGATCTGCTGGACTGGCTCGGGGTTGATCGAGAAAAGCAGACTCCTCGAGAAAGCCCATTGGACGCGGACGCCGAGGCGCGCCTACGCGGCTTAGTTCTTTTGGACTTACCTGACCACGATTCGTTGATTGTGGAAAACCGTCAACACGCTGAACGGATGATCGACCGTGTCGACATGCTGGTGTGGGTGACAGACCCGCAAAAGTATGCCGATGCGGCTCTGCACGAAGGGTATCTGCAGCAGTTGCGCGGCCGGGATGCCGTGATTGTTGTCGTGCTTAACCAAGTTGATCGTCTATCAGAGGTAGAAACGAAGCAGTGTGTTGAACACTTGCGCGAACTGCTGGTAGCTGACGGACTGCCCGAGGCGCCAGTCATCGCAACATCTGCGACCAGCGGGCAAGGCATGGCCGAGTTGCGTGCGCTGTTGCTCACCGCTGTAACCGCACGTGTGGCTGGACTGCGTCGGTTAAACGCCGATCTTGACGAGGTCGTGAACGAGCTTTCCGGTTTTGTCGATGCGCCCGCGCGACCGGAGCTGGATCGTGCCCCGGTGAAAGCATTCTGTCGTGCTTTGCATGAGGCAACTGGTGCGTCTTCACTGGCGGATGCGGCCGGGGTGAGTTATCGGCGTCGTGCTCTCATGCTGACTTCTTGGCCGTTGGGTAGGTGGATCGCCAGGTTGCGACCTGGCGTGTTGCACCGCATGCATGTGGAGTTGGGTACGCCAGAACCTGTAGAACACGAGGCTCCTGGCCCGCTGGTCACCGCGGTAGCTCGGGCGCAGGTAGAAACGGCCGCGCGTGATTTAGCCGAACGTGTGGGTGAGGGCATGCCGGATCCGTGGCCCGGGTCGTTGTCCAAGACCGCGCTTTCGAGCATCGATGCTCCCGCTCACGTGCGCCCTGACTCTGAACAAGTGCCATCAGAGCGCGCGGAGCTGGTGCGTTCCTCGTCGATGTTGGACGCTTTGGGTGGCGCTGTCTTGGCGGCTGCCCATGCTGAGCCATCGCGTCCGCCGTGGTGGCGCGTGGTGGCGTCGATCCAGTGGGTTGTTTTCGGGTTGACGCTTTTGGGTGCGGTGTGGTTGTTGTCTGGTTCGTTGGGCGCGGCGTTGGATTCGTCGTGGTCCGTGTTGCCGTTGCTATTCCGAGTTCCGATCCCTGCGTTGATCGTTTTGGTCGGTGTAGTGGTTGGCCCCGCATTGGGTGCTTTGGCCCGCGTGTGGGTCGCTAAGGGTGCTGAGCAGGCACAGCAAGCGGTAGCGGTGCAGGTTCAAACGGCGGTGGAGGGTGTCGCGGCCGCGCATACGTTGGCAGCTGTTCGGGATGAAATGCGGACATATGAACGTACGCGCGCTGCCTTAACCCGGCTATCTGTGTAGCGGGTTATTCGCTGTCTTCCGCGTTTTTATCAATCCCACAAAGGACGCTGGGCACTTCTGCGCAGTCCGTGGGGGTGGGGCTGGGGTTGGGCGTGGTGCTCGGCTCAGGGCTTTGTGGTTCCCCAGCAAATGGCTTGTGAACTTGCCCGGGTTCACTAGGGGTGCTGGTGGCTTCTTCGCTGGGGGTGGCTGGTTCGGCGGTCGAAGGTTCGGGCGTGTCCGCGGATTCGTTGTGCCGATGTGAGGAATCTGGTTTCGCAGTGGGATTCGCCTGGCCGGTGGGCCCATTTTGGGGGGTATTGCCGTCGGAGTTGTGGGTTTTTAGGACGCTTCCGGCTGGTTGTTCGGCTTGTGAACCGGCGCTGTACGGGGGTTTTGCGAGTTGGTTGTCATGAAGTGTGCTGTTGGCGAGCCCGAAGATGATCGCGGTAGCGCCGCTGGTGAGCAGGCTTAAGAGTAAGAGGGCGATGATGGGTGCGCGCCTCGCGTGCCAATAGGTCAGCAAGCTGCGGGTAAGTGCTGTCATTAGGGCCCAGTCTGTGCCATCGCGAGGGTGCCGCGGCCTTCCACCTAGACCGGAGCGGGGTGTTTACATCCTCGCTGAACTGCACCATTGTGCTCTACCCCCTCGTTAAGTTCGTTTCCGCAAGGCCCAAAAAGACCCGTGCGGCCCAAATGCGGTTAGTCCTTTTGTATGAGCGCTGAGTGAACAACTGAGTGGAGTTTCTGCAACACAGGCGACACAATTAGTGGGCGAACCATGGTGCTGCTCGGGCAAGATGCGGTTGTATACGTAAGGCCGCCTCGCGTGCGGTGCGGAAGATCCCGCCCCGACGCTGACCGACAGGAGAGCGCATGTCCGAGTTCGAAATGGTGCAGTTGCTCTCCCCCACCGGGGAGCGCGTTCACCACGGCGACTATGACGTCGATTTCAACGACGAAGAGTATCGGGGGTTGTATCGCGATTTGGTCATGATTCGCCGGTTTGACGCTGAAGCAACAGCATTGCAGCGACAGGGCGAATTGGGCTTGTGGGCTCCACTTTTGGGCCAAGAAGCCGCGCAAATAGGGGCCGGTCGTGCGCTGGCTCCGCAAGACATGGCATTTCCGACATATCGTGAACATGGGGTCGCGTTCTGCCGTGGCGTGGACCTGGTGCAAGTGCTGTCAATGTTCCGATGCGTTGATCTGGGCGCGTGGAACCCGGCAGAACACAACATGCATCTCTACACGATCGTGATCGGCGACCAAACGCTACACGCGACCGGTTACGCGATGGGTGTGGCCAAAGATGGTGCGATCGGCTCCGCGTCTGGCACCGCCACCATGGCATTCCTCGGTGACGGCGCGACCAGTGAAGGCGCCGTCAATGAAGCCCTAGTGTGGGCCGGCGTGTTTGAGGCGCCGTTGGTGTTCTTCTGTCAAAACAACCAATACGCCATTTCGGAGTCGACCGACCATCAGACCCGTGTCCCTTTGGCTGGTCGTGCTCCTGGGTTCGGAATCCCTGGTATTCGTGTTGATGGCAACGATGTTTTGGCCAGCTATGCGGTCACCAAAGCCGCGCTGGACCGAGCGCGAATGGGTGAGGGACCCAGCTTCATCGAGGCGTTCACCTATCGCATGGGCGCACACACCACCTCCGACGACCCGACCCGCTACCGGGAAGGCAGCGAGGTAGACGCTTGGAAAGCCAAAGACCCCATCAGTCGTTATCGCGCCTTCCTCACCAACAATGGGCTCGCCGACGAAGACTTCTTCGACCAGATTGACGCTGAAGCCGAAGCCAACGCGATCGCGGCGCGCACCGCGTGTCTCGCGCTGCCCGACCCCGCCCCGTTGAGTTTGTTCGACAACGTATACGCGAATGGATCTCCGCCGCTGGAGCGGCAACGTGATGAATTCGCGGCATATCTGGACAGTTTCGCTGACACCGAGGAGGCCGCGAAATGAGCACAATGACGATGGGCAAAGCGCTCAACTCCGGCTTGCGTACGGTGCTGGACAACGATCCGAAAACCATTTTGATGGGACAAGACATCGGAAAACTCGGTGGCGTTTTCCGAATTACCGACGGCTTGCAGAAAGATTTCGGCTCGGCCCGGGTCGTTGATGCTCCGCTCGGTGAGGCGGGCATCATCGGCACAGCCATCGGTCTTGCTTTGCGGGGTTTCCGACCCGTGTGTGAAATTCAGTTCGACGGGTTTGTCTTTCCCGCTTTTGACCAGATCACCACCATGCTGGCGAAGATGCATTATCGATCCGCCGGAAAACTGCGCTTGCCCATCACCATCCGCATCCCCTATGGCGGTGGAATCGGAGCGGTCGAACACCACAGCGAATCACCAGAGTCGTATTTCATTCACACAGCCGGGCTGAAAGTGGTCACACCTTCCACACCGGCGGATGCGTTCGCGATGATTCAACAGTCTGTGACCAGCGATGATCCAATTATTTTCTTGGAACCCAAGCGCAGATATTGGGATAAAGGCGAAATTGTCGAGGATTCCAATGACTGGTCGGCTCTGCACAGTGCGAGGGTGGTTCGGGAAGGCACCGACGCGACCGTGGCCGCCTACGGTCCCATGGTCAAAACCTCATTGCAGGCGGCGGATGCGGCCGCCAGCGAAGGGCGAAATGTAGAGGTTATTGATCTGCGCACATTGGCGCCGTTGGACCTAGAGCCAGTTTTCACCTCGGTGCGTAAAACGGGTCGATTGATTGTCGTGCACGAGGCGCCGATGACTCTCGGGTTGGGCGCCGAGATTTCCGCTCGGGTCACCCAGGAATGTTTCTATTCCTTGGAGGCTCCGGTTCTTAGAGTGACCGGATTCGACACGCCGTACCCGGCGGCGCGGGTTGAAGAAACATATCTTCCAGACTTGGACCGAGTACTAGACGCCGTCGACCGTTCGTTTGATTACTAAGGGGCTGACCGTGGCAAACATTGAACAGTTCAGGTTGCCCGACATTGGCGAGGGTCTCACCGAGGGTGAGATTTTGCGTTGGTTGGTGGCGCCGGGCGACACGGTAAAGCTCAACCAGCCAGTGGTCGAGGTGGAAACCGCCAAGGCGGCGGTGGAGTTGCCTTCTCCCTACGCGGGCACTGTTGTTGAGTTGGTGCACGCCGAGGGCGATGTGGTTGAGGTCGGTTCACCGATTATTCGCGTGCAGACCGCCGGCGAGCCCGCACCAGCGAGCAACGGCGCCGGTGCCGCCGAGAAGATCGAAGTGTTGGTCGGCCTGGGCCCGAAACAGGCGGCGACGGTGCGGCGGGCGCGGCGCTCGGCTGTGCAGGAGTTGCCAACCCCCGCGCCGGAAGCTGGTGCGACCGTGAAGCCGGTGCGCCATGGCGGCCTGGAAGTCGCGCGGGCGGTATCTGAGCGCTTGCAGGATGCCTCGGCGGTCAAGGTGCTGGCCAAGCCACCTGTTCGCAAGCTTGCTCGTGACCTGGGTCTGGACCTGGCCTCAGTCGCGGCCACGGGCCCAGGTGGGGTGGTAACGCGTTCTGATGTGGAGCGCGCCGCGAATGCTACGCCTGCACCCGAGGCGGGTGAAGAGACTCGCACACCGATTCGTGGGGTGCGCAAGTTGACGGCGGAAGCGATGGTGGAAAGTGCTTTCTCCGCGCCACACGTGACGTGTTTCCTTGATGTGGATATGACGGCAACGATGAGTCTGGTGAAGCGCCTTAAAGCTCTTCCCGACTTCGCCGATGTTCGGGTGAGCCCGTTGCTTATCGCCGCCAAGGCGTGTTTGGCGGCGATAACGCGGCTTCCGGAGATGAATTCTTCGTGGGACGCCGAGCGCGGCGAGATCGTGGTGAAGCGGTACGTCAATCTGGGTATCGCCGCGGCTACGGCTCGTGGATTGCTTGTGCCTAACGTGAAGGGCGCTCAAGCTTTGTCCACTCGTGAATTGGCGCAGGCTTTGCAGGCGTTGGCGCAGCTGGCTCGTGATGGCAAAACTCCACCTGGCGACATGCAGGGCGGCACGTTCACTATCAGCAATATTGGCGTGTTCGGTGTGGACGCGGGCACGCCGATCATCCCACCGGGCGAAGCGGCGATTTTGGCGTTGGGCGCGGTGCGTGAGCGTCCATGGGTGGTGGACGGTCAGCTTGAGGTGCGCCGAGTATGCACGTTGTCTTTGTCTTTTGATCATCGGATCGTTGATGGCGAACAAGGATCGAAGTTTTTGCGGGATATCGGCGATTTCCTAGAGGATCCGGCGTTGCGCATGCTTGCTGGTGCGTAATTTTCCACCCTCTTGGTTATGCGGCCCTTATATTCATATGGTCGAGGAGGCGGATAACTGGCTTTTTCGCCTATGAGTGGCGGGATTGACCTACGATAGTCAGCACGTGGACATTGACGCCGTTAACAATTTCGCCGCCAGGTCCGCTAAGAATTACATCCCATCCCAGTTTCGGGCACGGGCCGCTCCCCCTTGCGGTTCGTGCCCGCGGCGTATGCGGTGAAAATTTTTCTTAGCCACCATTGCGGCCTAGTGACGGCACCAAGAGCGCCACGGGGATATCGTGTCTCGCATCAAGACGTGAACGGCGCCAGAACACAACGTTCTGGCATGGACGAGGAGCTTGCATGACCGACGGCAACCAGCCGCCCCAGCCGTCCGATGGGGAGGGCGACAAGCCCACTCCACAACCAGAGGGCCCGCGCCCCGGTGATGACAGCACGGCCGCGCAGGCGAATAAACCGGAACCGGTGTCTCCCGCCGCCCCACCTCCGGCCCCTTCCCCAGCTGAGCAACCGGCAACACCGCCACCTCCGCCCGCGGCGCAGCCGCCGACACAACCTCCAGCCCCTAAAGCTCCCGAACCAGCACCGGGACCAACACCTCCTCAGCCAGTATCGCCACCGGCGACACCGGCCCGGCCGGTAAGCCCACCTCCAGCTCAGACTTCTCCGCCACCGAGCATGTCCAAAGAAGAGCAAGCGTTGGCGGACGCTGAACCAACGGTCTCCATTAGCCCACCGCCCGCACAGGGACAATTTGGAGCCCCGCCACCTGGGCAGCAAATGCCAGGCACCGCTGGCACCTATTCCGCCCCTGCGCCAGGGCAGGGGCCAGCCGGAGGCCCACCCATGGGCGGCCCGCCTGTCGGTGGAGGATTCGGCTCAGCTGGCGGCTTTGGTGCTCCCCCGTCGGGAGCGGCCAAAAACAAAAAGATCGCTCTGATCGCGGGGATCTTGGGCGTCGTTGTTCTCATCGCATGTTGTGTGGGCGGCTACCTGCTCTACCAAAACATCTCATTGGACAACGCGCACCAAGAAGGCAAGTGCATTGTCAAAGATGGAGACAAAGCCGAGCCAGCCGATTGCGACGACGATGGCGCTTTGAAGATCACCAAGCGCGTCAACGACACGACTGACCCGGAAAAATGCCCAGCGCAAGACACCGAAGAAGTGTTTATTAACGAATCGAACGACTACGTTTTGTGCCTCAAGAAGGCTTAGAACGCGTCTTCGGGCAGCTCCATTAGTTCACCAGTGGTCGCCTCGCAGATTTTGCGCCGGCCGGTTATTTCCGGCAACACCGTAGCGGCGTAAAACTTCGCGGCGGCCACTTTGCCTTGGTAGAAGTGGTTCTCTTTAGCGCCGGCGTCGAGTGCGGCCAATGCCACTTGGGCACCGCGTAGCAACAGCCATGCCACCACCACATCGCCCAAACTCAGCAGTAGGCGAGACGTGTTGAGCCCCACTTTGTACACCTGAGATGGGTCCTGCGCACTGGCCCTGAGCCATCCGGTCATCGTGCCGACCATCGACTGCACATCACCGGCGGCCCGGGTAAGTGCTGCGGTGATGTCAGCCAGCCGCTCGTCCGCGTCTTCGAGTGTCGCTCCGATTTGCTCGGCAAGGTTTTGCAGTGCGCTGCCTTGATCGCGGACGATCTTGCGGAAGAACAAATCCAAGCCTTGAATCGCCGTGGTGCCCTCATAGAGGGTGTCGATTTTGGCGTCTCGTATGTATTGCTCGATGGGATAGTCCTGCAAGTAGCCCGAGCCGCCGAACGTTTGTAGCGATTCGGAGCCAAGCAGCTCATAGGATCGTTCTGAGCCACAGCCTTTGACAAGAGGCAGCAGCAGATCGTTGAGATGGTGCAAGTCTGTCGCTTCAGCCCCTTCGGCTTCGGCGATGGCTATTTGGTCCTGAATGGTCGCTGTGTAGAGAACAAGAGCGCGCAGTCCTTCGGCATAGGCTTTCTGCCGCATCAGCGAGCGCCGCACATCTGGGTGATGAGTGATGGTGACTCGGGGCGCGGTTTTGTCGAGCATTTGAGTCAAATCTGCGCCCTGCACGCGGGTTTTGGCGTAGTCGAGGGCGTTGAGATAGCCCGTCGACAGGGTCGCTATCGCTTTTGTTCCTACGAGCATGCGCGCGAATTCGATGATCTTGAACATTTGCGCGATGCCGTCATGTACTCCGCCGACGAGGTGGCCGGTAGCTCCTTCGAAAGTGATTTCGCAGGTGGTAGAGGCTTTCAGCCCCATTTTGTGTTCAACATTTGTGGCGTTGACCGAATTGCGTTCGCCAAGGGTGCCGTTCTCGTTGACGTGAAATTTGGGCACGATGAACATGGAGAGCCCTTTGGTGCCGGGGCCGGCGCCGACTGGGCGAGCGAGCACAAAGTGGAGGATGTTGTCGGCCAAGTCGTGTTCGCCGGAGGTGATGAATCGTTTGACCCCGTCGATGCGCCAGCTTCCGTCGGGCTGTTCTGTTGCTTTCGTGGTTCCGGCACCGACGTCGGAGCCGGCATCTGGTTCGGTGAGCACCATGGTGGCGCCCCACAGGTTATCTACCGCTTGTTGGGCAAGCTTTTTCTGTTCGGGTGTGCCGAGCCGGTACAGGATTTCGGGGAATGTCCCGCATGCCATGTAGATGTAGGCGGCGGCGTTTGATCCGGCGAGCATTTCGCCGCAGGCCCAGTTAAGGCTGGGTGGAGCACCGTAGCCGCCGAGGTCTGGCGACAGGCTGAGTCGGTACCACTCGCCGTCGATGAGTCGCTGGTACGACTTTTTCAGCGCTTGAGGTAGCACCGCTGTGTGGTGTTCGGGATCGAACACGGGCGGATTGCGGTCGGCTTCGGCGTATGAGTCCGCCAAGTCGTTGCTCGCTAGGTTTTCGACTTCGGTCAAAATGCTGCGCGCGGTGTCAGCGTCCATTTGTTCGAAAGGAGCGACGCCCATGTTTTTCTCGGCGTGGAACACTTCGAACAGGTTGAATTCGATGTCGCGTAGGTTGCTCCGGTAGTGGCCCATAGCAGCTATGTTACTCGCCAGTATCGCCCGAAGTGGGCAAAAGTGACATCGTTTTGGTCGCGGCTCGGAAACTAAATGATTAGGAGCCGACGCGTTTGGTGGCCATCCACTCCCACGCGGGCCGTGGCTCTGATGCTGGCTCAACCGCCCCACCGGTGTATTCGAGCAACACTAGGGCGATATCGTCGTCCAGATTTCCGTCTACCCAGGTGCCCAACGCGTTCTCCAGCGACAGCAAGCCATCGGCGACGGTGCCATGTCCAAGAATGCGCCAGGCACGTCCCTTCAACGGGAAAAATTGCCCCGCGCGACGCGCTTCGGTGAGGCCGTCGGTGTAAAGCAGGACTCGGTCGCCGGGCTCGAGTCGTTCAGTGCGGGCCGTGGCAGTGGGCATGAACCCAAGGGGTGGGGCGGTGGTGGCGGGTTCCAAGGCGATCACTTTTCCGCCGCGGAGCAACAGGGGGGCGGGATGTCCGCAGTTCAACACGGTTAGCGTGCCACCGCGCTCTTCGATAAGGCACATGGTGACAAAGTCTTCGGTTTCCACTGAGCGGGCAACAGCTCGGTCAAGGTCGCTGACGATGGCACGGAGGTCGGCTCGCTCGTACGCGACATGCCGGTATGAACCCAACACCGCGCTGGCGAGGCGGACCGCGTCGAGCCCTTTACCTCGGACGTCTCCGATGAGGATTCGCACGCCATACGGTGTGTCGACCGCTTCATATAGGTCGCCTCCGATGTCGGCGTTAGCGCTGGCCGACACATAGCGCACAGCAACTGACAAGTTACCGATCTGTGGCCCAACCGGGCGCAGGACGGCTTGCTGCGCGACATCAGCGAGTCGGCTGAGTGAGGCCACCTGAGCGTCGGCGCGTTCACGAAGGGTGCTGATGAGGGCGGCTAGCAGGGTGCAGCCAACCATGGCGATCAACAAGATGAGTTGTCTGGCGCTCGTTGTGTCCTCGTCAAACATTCCGGGGACGGTGGCCAACACGGTTGCGAACGCGCCGACTGCCAGCACGTGGCGGTATGGCGCGAATACGCAGGCTATGAAGGGGGCCGCGACGAGCAGCCCGGCTAGTTCTTGGGCGGGATTTTGCACGAGATCCAGTCCGGCTATGAAGATGGCGAACACGCAGGCAGCGACAACACCAGCACGCGGAGTTGGCGTGATGGCGGCTGGGCCCATTGTGCCGCTCATTCGGGAAGTATCCCCCTTGGATGGATTGCCTAGATTAGTGGTAAATAGTGCTAAATACCCTAGATAAAGAAACGTGCCGTAGGAAATCGCTTACTTGGTAGTACCGGGCGAATGGCGTGTGAGGCAAGTCTTGTGCCGCGAGGATGACTCGCCGTAGGGCAATACTGCCTAATGCGTCATCTGCGGCTGGGCTGAACGGGTGACGGGGCGGGCTCGGCTGGCTTACCGTAGGTCAACCCATTGCCCTATTTGAGGAGCCCTATGGTGGGACAAAATGTGGATATAGTGTTACACATCGCCCAATGGTTGCAGCGCCATCGGCAACAACTCGTCCACATGCGACGACACCTCGCCAAACACCCTGAAATCTCAGGCACGGAATGGAGAACCGCCGCCTACATTCGCGGAATTTTGGCCAGCGCCGGCATCAAAAGCGAATACCTCAATCAACGCGAAAATGGGGTCATCTGCGAATTAGGTTCGGGTGAACCTTTGATCGCCTGGCGTGCGGACATTGATGGCTTACCTGGAGCGGATCCCCGTGAGGTCCCCTACCGATCACGCAACCCCCAGGCCCGACACAGCTGCGGACACGACATCCACACCGCGATAGGAATTGGCATCGCGCTGGCATTATCCGAAATAGAATTACCCGGCCGCATCCGCTTTATCTTCCAACCCTCCGAAGAAACATCCACGCCCTACACCCCACGGCACAAAGGCGGAGATGGTCCGCTACTGCAAGGCGGAATTCAAGCAGTGCTCTCCGGAGCTATGCGCGAGGTGCAACTCGTTTTCTCTTTACACACCCGCCCTGGGCTGCCCGCCGGGAACGTAGCCCTCAACGCGGGAGTGTTCAACGGGTACAACGCCTTCTACCAGATAGAACTATTTGGACCAGGCGGGCACACAGCTCAGCCACGGTCCACGTTCAACCTCACCGAAGCGCTCGCGAAGATCGCACACCAATTTCCGGATCGGCTTAGCAGACGGATGCCTGGGCGGCATCTAGTTATCGCCCACGGGCAAATGCAGGTAAGTGCCGCGCCAGACAATCCGGCTAGCGCCGCCAATGCCATTCCCGGATATGGGCTGATCAGCGGAAACATTCGTCACTTGGAACCGGATCTTTCCGGGACAGACGTCGAAAAGCTCTTCTTTGAAGAAGGACAAACGTTGGTTTTTGACACTGTGAAAGGACGAACACCATGGGAGGCGCGGCCACCAGGGACAGAACACGTCGGAGTGTGCCTGAGCCTTCGCCAAGGAGCTATCCAGGTGGTCAACTCCCCTATCGCCACCCAACTAGTGCGGCAAGGCGCCGCCACCGCGATTGGTGTGGAGCATTGTCTAGTGTCAACACCCAGCATGGGCGGCGAAGATGTCGGAGCTCTGCACGAACAAGCCAGCCACGGTGGTGCGCAATTTTGGCTCGGCACCGGTGGCTCGATGAATTTGCATCAGCCAGAAATTGACTTCGACGAGGACGCACTCGCCGTAGGGGTGAAAGTCGGTGCGCATACTTTGCATGCGGCACTGCGCACCGACCTGCGTCCGAGAGAGATCACCCCTCCCACTGAGCAGCAGGCACTGAGCCAAGCACAAAAGCAAGAACGTCGGCTTTTCCTGCCAATCACTGCTTTAGCTGACTACGAGCCCGCGGGTGGTGTGACGTATATGCCGCAAAGCTAGCCGGCGTGATGGGCCGCGTTCGCTTTGATGGCCTCTGACAAGAACGCGGCCAGGCCAGGCCTGATGCGCTCGTAGTATTCGGTGAAACGCGCGTCCTCGATGTACATGTCTGCCCAACAGACCTGCATGTCGTAGTCGCAGTCGAAGAACCACCTGCTGATGTGCTGTCGTTGTTCTTCGGCGAGTTGCCTAGCTTGAGCGCTATTGGCTGGTGCACCACTGTCCAGCAACGTCGCGAGCCGCTGCTCCCACCGGGTGGTTTCTTCCTTGAGACGCTGCCAATCGGCTTTGGTGTATTTGCTGGACCGTTTTGCCGATTCGCGATACGCCTCAGTGTGGCCCCACCGTTCTTTGGTCTCCGATGCGTATTGCTCCGGGTCATCTTCTCCGAAAACCTCGAAGCGCTCCTGCGGTGTGAGTGACATACCCACTTTGTGTTTCTCCAATGCGAATTCAATCGCGGTGGCCATCGAATTGAGCTTTTTGATGCGTTCCAGGACCAGGCCGTGTTGCCGACGCAAGTGCGTTGCCGGGTCCGTGTGGGGATCGTCGATGATCGTGGCGATTTCCTCTAGCGAGAACCCCAACTCGCGGTAGTACAGAATCTGTTGCAAGCGCTCCAGGTCCGAATCGCCATATTGGCGATAGCCAGCCCGGCTCCGTGTGCTTGGCGTCAACAGGCCGAGCTGGTCATAGTGACGCAGTGTGCGCACGGTGACATTGGCCAGCTCGGCGAGTGTGCCTATCGCGTAGTCCATGTTCTCTCCCTTCCAGCAGTAGCTTCGGGCCTGCCGCTACGTCAGGGTCAAGGTGTTTTAACGGAAATAGGTTCGAAAACGCCAGGCTTCGGGTACGCGATCGTTGGAGAGCACCGCGCCGTCAGCACAATCTCGGACTCGCCGGAAGCGGCGTAACAATCCGGTCTATGGTGAGTTGCGCCATTTCGGCGGGCCTGTCAGCCTGCTTAAGCTCGGCGAATGACCGCGATTCAACTCCTTGGAGCGGGCACTGTACTGCTCATCGGTGCCTGCTTACAAGGCACCATTGGCTTCGGCATGAACATGCTCGCCGCGCCACTATTCGCGCTCATCGACTCCCAACTATTGCCCGCGGCCCTACTCGTAGCCACATTTGGTGTGACCGTCCCGGCCTTTATGACGGGGTGGGACCACATAGACGCGCGGGGCTTCGGCTGGGCCATCGCCGGCAGAGTGCCCGGAGGGATTCTGGGGGCATTAGCCATTGTCTTGTTGCCGGCGACTGGAATCGCGATCTTGGTTGCCGTATCGATCCTGGTCACCGTGGCCATCAACGTATGGCGCCGGCGTGCGGTGTCAGAACGTGAGGTGGCCACGATTGCCGACAAGCCGGAGGTGATGTCGCGCCAAAAGCTGGTTGTCGCTGGCGCGGCTAGCGGCTTTATGGGCACCAACACCACGGTGGGTGGCCCAGCGATGGCACTGATTTACGCCAAGCAAGCACCTTCACAAATGCGTGCCACACTCGGCGCCTTCTTCGCCGCTGGGCTTACCCTGTCTTGTCTCTCACTATTCGCCTTCGGCCAATTTGCGGTTCAAGACGTATGGCTGGGCCTAAAAATATTGCCATTCGCGCTGGTGGGATGGCTGATTTCCCGGCCCGTGACTCGAAAGCTTGACGGCGCCAACTGGCTAGAGCCCGCAGTTCTCACTCTGTGCGCCTGCGCGGCGGTGGTGTTGCTAGTCACCACGGCGCTTTAAGCACGATGCATCAACAAGATTTGTTGCAGACCGATGATCGCGGTGGAATCTGAGACCTGCCCATCGGAAAGAAGTTGAGGAATCGCTGCGAATGGCACCCATTCGGCTTTCACACACTCGGCCATGTTGGCTTCAGACACCTGTGTTGGGTTCCTGCCAATGAACACGTGATGCGGGGTGACGGCGCTGCCCGCCATGGGCTCGAAAGTGATCAGATGCTCCACTGTTTCAGGGCGCCAGCCCGTTTCTTCCTCGGCTTCGCGTGCCGCCGCCTGATGCGGCGTTTCACCGTCATCGATGATCCCGCCGGGAAGCTCCCACGCCCACACATCGGGGATGAATCGGTGCCGCCACGCCAGCAGAACATGTTCGTCTTTGACCAGCGCAATAACGGACACCGGGCGTAAACGCAGGGCATGATGCTCGTACCGTCCGACCCCAGGCTCGTGAACATCAACCAAGTTCACGGTCATCCACCGGCTGTCGTAAACGCTTCGTTCCCCAAAAACCCGCCACTCACCGTCGCGCATGTGGAAGCCTTTTCATCTTGAGCTTGTCGTGCTTTCCAACATTGAGATTATGACGTCTGGTTTTTTCAGATGGTTCTAAGGAGCTTATTTAGCTGCGCTAGCTGTTTGAGTTTGTGCAGAAAGGTTCAGTCGCGTTTTCGGTGTAAGCACTATCAAATGGCGTGAGGAAGGCTATTCCACATTCCAGGTCATCCCATTTAGCGACGTTTTTTGCGTCTCGAGCAGTCGTTCATGTTAGCGAGATCAGTGCGTGCTCAACGAACGGTGCTGCAGGCCCCAACCTGAAGCACCTGTCCCAGCTCGTATCAGCGAGGCGAACACTTTCGCCCTAGACGATGCACCAACGACGAGAAATTCTGGATCCGTTGACGCGGGTGACTTAGGTGTTGGGAGAAAGCCCGCGCCTGAGCTGAATTACCCGCTGGATATCCCGTGCATCGTGACAACACGCGCGCGAAACCGAGAGCTCAGCCGGTATTCGTAAGGCTTTGCAACACATTGTTCGGGTCGTATTTGTGCTTGGCGCGCTGCAGTTCGTTCCATGCGGGACCAAAGTACGCTTTCCAATCATCCGGAAGCATGGGCCATCCTGTGAGGCCGCCCAGCAGCATTCCACCGTTGTCGAGCGCCAGTTGATAAAGGTCACGACTTGCCTGTGGGCTATGTTCTTGTGCCATGCCAAGCCAGGGACACACCACACCCCACGATTCTGCTGCTGGCAGCCTGAACAGTGGGGTTTGAAGGCCTACAGGTCCGCTTATTGGCACGCAATGCACGTGCCAATAAGGACCGACGCGGTCAAGCGGAAATTTTTCGAGCAATGCGGACAAAAAAGCTTCCATGTTGTCGTCTGGAATCGCTACTCCTCGATGCGGACCTTGCATCCTGACCTTTTCTCGATCGAGAAGATCGTAGAAAGCTCTTTTTTTCAAAAGCGAATCCCTGAAGCTGACATCTTCGATGCGGATTGAAAAATGTGAGCGGAAGTTTCGCAGCAGAGCTTCGTCGTCCGGTGGCGACTCGCGGTGAAACGCAGTCAACCTAAGCGTGTTTATTAGTTCACCGTCTCGAGGCGAGGGTGCTCGTATCGCATCGGTGTAAGAATGTTGGTAACCCAGAACGTCCGCTTGATCCCATATCCCTTCCGCGAGCGCCGATCGCAAAGCATGGATGGCTTCTTGCATCGTGTGATGAAAGAGCCAGTACACGCGTACATTCTTCGGTGCAGGAATCAGTTCAAGGGTCGCTTGGGTAATGATCGCAGATTGCCCATATCCACCAAGAGCCGCGAAAAACAGGTCCGCTCTATCTGAGGGCGAGCAGGTCAATGTTTCGCCCGCACCGGTCACGACCTCAAGCCGTGCCACATTGTCCGACATGAGCCCGTATGTCACGCTCCGGCTGTTAGCGCCCCCAGTGGCAAGGACTCCGCCTACAGACAAGAATCCCAGTTCGCCTCCGTATGGCGTTACTGGAGGCATAAGGCTGTATCGAAGGGACTCTTCCAAGACGCTGTTCCATAGTGCCCCTGCTCCTACCTGCGCGACCGCTTTGTCGCCGTTTATGTGTAGGGCTACGGCGTTCTAGGAACTCAGATCGACGATAATTCCGCTGTCGATCTGCGAAAGACCTCCGGTTGATGTACCGGTGCCTCTAGGCGCGGCTTGCAAACCGTGTTGACCGCAGTAGCGGAG
>JABFVL010000061.1 GCA_013362805.1 Mycobacteriales bacterium
ATCCCCAGGTAGGCCTGACCCCTCGTGGTAAGCGACATTCGCATCAACGTCGGCCCGCACACGCTCGCTCAGCAAAGTCCTCAACGCGGGCCGCCGTGTCGCTTCCAGTCGCAGCTCGAGCAGAGCCAGATAACCGGTCCGGAAACCGCTCACTCGACCGACTACTTCAAGCATCAGTTCCGTATAGGCCTCACGTGTCGGTGCGGTGGCGAGCTGGCGTTCAACGGTTGCCGGATCAGGCTCAAGACGTTCATACACGCGCCTCGCCGCTTGAATTAGCAGCTCATCGCGGTTGACGAAATAATTGGACGCGGTTCCGCCCGGCACTTTCGCTTCGCTGTCCACAGCCCTAAATGTAAGTCCGCGAGCTCCTTCCCGAGCCAAGACCTCGATTGCCGCATCCACAAGAGCGGCTCGCCGCTCAGCGTTTCTTCGAACCATAATCACCCCAAAGCACTATAAGTAGAGTACTACAGAAAGAGTACTATAACGGCGATGCTACGTTTAACGACCAATCTCAAACACGAGATCAGACCGCCAGTAAAGGAGCGAGCTAAAGATGAGCAAAGACAACACGCAATACTCAAAAAACTTGTCTATCGGCATCGCTATGGGAGTGGCGATCGGCGTTGCCATGGGCATAGCTCTTAACACCCGCGGCACCAAATAGAGGTCACCGACCACCAGCTCGATGTTCTTGCGGACTCACTCCACGGACTCGTTTAAAAGCAGTGCTCAACGCGAATGGGCTGCTATATCCGACTTTTCGCGCAACCGAAGTGACCGTGGCATCAGGTTCCCGCAGCAACTCCGCTGCCCATGCAAGTCGAAGATCGGCCAAAAATGACATGGGTGGATCGCCAACAAGCTCAGTGAATCGTCGGGCGAGAGCCGCACGAGACACTCCAACCTGTGCGGCCAGTGTGGCCACCGTCCACGGTTTAGCCGGGTCATCTTGGAGCAGTTTCAGCGCCTCGCCCACTACAGGGTCACTCGCCGCGCGATACCACGCGGGTGCCTGCCCGCCTGGCCGGTGAAACCAAGCCCGCAAGACAGCGATCAACAGAAGATCCAACAACCGGTCCAGCACCACATCTTGACCGGGCTCGTCCCGGACAATCTCGCGATCCAACAACTCGGGCAACGGCGAATCCCATGCGTCGCCGTGTAGTACGGCGATTGTAGGCAACGCTGAGAGCAACCTGCTCGTGAGCTCGGCGGGCATCTGATACGTGCCAATCAGCATGACAGTTGTTCCATCAGCACTGTTACCCCAACTGCGCACGCCAAGATCCCACGATGTGCGCTCCCCCGTTGGAGTAGTGCAAATCTGCCCCGGGTTGATCGTGACTTGCCATGGGGTATCCAGTTCATCGGACATCACATACGGCTCGGGGCCACGGAACAAGGCAATGTCACCGGCGGTCAGCTGTTGCGGTTTTTCCCGCTCGGAATGCACCCAAGCGGTGCCTTGCGTCATGGCAACCAAGGTGAGTGGAGCTTCGTCTCGGACTCGCACCGACCATGGCGGTTTCATGAGTCCGCGCAATAGAAACGCCCCGTGAGCCCGTGGCCCCTCCAACAGATCTGCGAGCGCATCCATGACAAGAAGTGTAGACGCAGGAATATGCTCGCACGCTTTTCAACGATGGTGACCGCGATGAACAGGCACTTTACTAAAGCCATGACAGAAAACTTGAACTCCTCAAAGCTCACTCTCGTGCTCGGTGGTCGGGGTAAAACCGGTCGTAGGGTCGCTGAAAAATTGCGCCAGCTAGGACACCCCATTCGGTTGGGCTCGCGTTCTGTCTCCCCTGGATTTGACTGGGAAGACGAAAGCACATGGTCCGCGGTCCTCACCGACGTCAACTCCGTTTATCTCACTTTTCAGCCTGACGCCGGCTTCCCGGGAGCAGCCGAAACGATAGGTGCCTTCGCCAAACTGGCGGCGGCCCGGGGTGTGAAGCACATCGTGGCTCTCACCGGTCGAGGTGAAGAGGGCGCACTCAAAAGTGAACAAGCCATTCAAGATGCGGGGGTTGAGTGGACCATTATTCGGTCTGCTTTCTTCGCCCAAAATTTCAGTGAAGATTTCCTGATTGACGCAGTCCAAAGTGGATTCGTCGCCTTTCCCGCCGGATCCGTTCGGGAACCGTTCATTGACATTGACGACATAGCAGATATCGCGGTCGCAGCATTGACAATGCCTGGGCATTCGGGCCAGCTCTATGAAGTGACTGGCCCAGAATTGTTGACCTTTGCGGACGCGGTCGCTGAGATTAGCAAGGCCTCTGGTCGGGAAATTCGCTATCTACCGATCACACATCAGCAGTTCGAAACCTCGATGGTCGAGCACGGCGTACCGGAAGATTTCGCGTTGGCGCTATCGGGCCTTTTCAGCGAGGTGCTGGATGGGCGGAACGCTTACCTCGGTGATGGCGTGCGGCGTGCGCTCGGGCGAGAGGCTCGCACATTCGCAGAATACGCACGCGCGGTAGCGGCCACCGGGGCTTGGGAGGCAGGCTCCTAAATAGCGTTGTGGGCATCGGACGCATCGGTGCCCACAATTTCGTTCCCGCACACTCTTATTTATACATTTGGGCGCTACAGAAGGGTTGCGGCACACGTTTTTCGTCGCTTAGCGGGCAACTGATGACGTTATGCCTGTTCAGCGGCCTTCACGCGCTGCTACCCCAGCGCATCGAAATCAATGAATACTTTTCGTCAGCACCGCAGCGTGTTTTGACTGCAGGCTCAAGTGCCCATGCTGCGCGATGTATCGGAAGAGTGCGGCTGCTGTGAGGTTTCACATCGGCATCTAAGGGCGTGTGGCCGATCTTCACAGCGAACACAAGTGAAGCCCGGCTCGGCTATCTCCACATCTCTGCTTTGACCACCATGTCGGGCTTCTCTACTAAACTAACGCTCAATGCCGGATTTGTCCATATTTTGAACGAGAAAAATCTTCGGCGCCCTCGCCGAATTCCCAAGAAATCGGGAGGCACTCGACCGGCAGCGCAAGTGGCTCAAGTGTCACAAGTGGTGGCATTTGAGATATCGGTGGCGGATGTAAATCCCGTCATCGAAGCAACGAGTACTTGTCGGCACCCGCCTTCACTAGCCGCCGTGCCCATTTGGCAGTCGACT
Organism: Mycobacteriales bacterium; assembly: GCA_013362805.1. GTDB lineage: Bacteria > Actinomycetota > Actinomycetes > Mycobacteriales > QHCE01 > JABFVL01. Next base: position 3,148 of record JABFVL010000061.1, read on the forward strand.
CAGAAAGCCTAGACCGGCCGCACGGGCTTTGGAGTATTCGGCCGCGTGACATGGTGACCAGCTGCCGCCTGAGGAATCACTCGGCGAAGTGGTGGGGCTTGGTCGAGATTGTCGACCAAGCCTGGTTCATCCTGATAATTATCCTGCATCTCGCGGAGCCTATGTTCCACCGCAGCGGCAAAGGCTCGTATCGCAGATCGTGAATCGCCTACCGTTTGGTCGGTACGCAGATTTTCATTGGCACGATACTTTTCACTTAGCGCCCGGTCACGGTCGGCCTTCGGGGCCGCTTCCCAGGCCTGAGAGCTTGCCGGATCCACGCTAACCATCTGTTGAAACTGACCAAGCCGCACGGACTCCCACATGTCGCGCATATAGAGCAGCCCCAAATCGTACGCTGCTGCGGGTGAAAGCCGGTGTACAACCCGGGGCACTATGGGCGTACGCATATGCGGCACTTTCGGAAGTGGTTTTCGAGTCCGTGTCGTTAGAGCCCGTTCGAGAATAATCGGAAGCTGGCTCAAATTGTCCACAATGATTGTGCGCGGATCCGCCGCGATCAGATCGGCAACGCCTTGCCCGCCGGGGCCAGCACTGTCTTTCGCCGCGGCAATGTCGTCCGCGGAGCGTCCAGTCCCTCGGATCACCAACAATGGGTCATCTGAATCCTGTACAGCCATGAGACGATGTTGCGCATCCAAGAGGGTTATTCCGCCGCCATTGACCAGCACCGTGGCAGAACCGTGCTCCCTGGATATCAACTGCCCCACCAAGGCGATGGGCCAGGACTCATCGCCGAAATTCGGCCCAGGCACCACGATCAGAAAGTCCTGATCGGGTTGTAGCGGAGCCTTGAAATTTGGGTCATATTCCTGGCCGGGCAACGCGATGGTGTCTATTGCGGTAACCCCGATCAGCAGCGGAGCGAACTCAGAAATCGCACCGCTCGCCAACAGTCGTCGCTTGGCAAGCCCAAGTTCTGCCAAGCACCCCGAATCGGTACCGCCATACAGGAGAACTCCTCCCGCGGCAGCAGCGGCAAGCACCAGACTCTCGTAGAACCGCCTAGATTCACGGCTTTGGGCACCTGCAGCACCGGCTCCCCCGATAAGGGTAATGACCGGTCTGTCCACCAAGCCCATTTTTGCGAGTGCGAGGGACAGTTCCCGTTCTTGACCCACCCGATATAGCGGCACATGTTGCTCAGGGACGTGAAGGTCCCCGTCTGGTTCAAGTAGCTCGCCATCGTTGCCTATACGGGGTTTAGGCAACGACAGGCCACCGAATCCCGAGCCTGGCCTTTTCGTGTACGCATATCCGGGAGCGACCGGCGGCATCGACGATGAGTCTTGGCTCACCTGATTTCACCTTTCAGGTCGCAAACACGATCAAAAGATCGCGAGCTGAGTACGCTTCATCCACATTGGTTTTCACGATATCTGGTATTAGCGGTCGCGGAATGCACACTTGAAAAATCGTTCTTCTCTCGGTGAGAGCGATCTTCGACGCTTTCAGGAACCTGAACATCGGCTGCGTTCAACGGAACGCACCGAGGATGCATGCCAACGCGTTCCGCCTTGCGCGGTGGCTACACCCTGGGCGTTGAGAAAGTCTGCGATGTGCGCATAAGAGATTTTCTTGGCTCGTTGCTCGAGGATGAATGTCAATGTCTCTGGAGAAACATGGCTTGGACGTCCCAGTTTGACCCCGGCGGCTTTCTTGGCCTGCAGAGCGTCTGATGTGCGCTGGCCGATGATCCTCCGCTCCCATTGGGCGGCCGATGCCATCACGTTTGCGAGAAACTCGCCAGCGGGCGTGGATAGATCTACTCCCAGGTCAAGTGCCACCAGATTCCAGCCATGCTTATGCGCTTCCCCGGTGATAGTGGCGAAATCCACCAATGACCGCGAGAGTCGATCAAGCTTGGCAACCATGAGCGTGCCCGCGCGACGCGTGGTGACCGCATCAATTGCCGCATCCAGGCCCGCGCGTTGGGCACGCGATTTCCCTGAAGCTACATCTGTATAGATCTCCAACAATTGCCAACCACGGCGAGTGATGTCTTGCCGAATGGATGCTTCTTGGGCGGCCAATCCAGCGCCCGAGTCTCCTTGTTCCTCGGTGCTGACCCGTATATATCCCACGACTACCTCAATTGGGGCTGAACGATGCCTTTTAGAGGCCCCACCTTTTTTTATGTCCGTTTTCATCAGTCCAAATCATACAGCCAACGCCCGTTTGCTGTATGCCCCGAGTGCGTGTTTTCCCAGCTCATTAAGCATTATCCGCCCATTTCGTTATTTCGTTTCGTTCGTTAAAACGTTTTAATGCGCAACGCAATGAGTATTTCCCGCAAGATGGGTGCGTCAGGAACACACCCTGACCTGCTAAAACGCCCTCAGATCAACACAGAGAAACGAAATCATGCCAATGCATGTGTGGGCCACATCGGAGCCACCAGATTTTCGGCAGGAACGAGCACATCGAACAGAGTCAGCTCGACTGGTTGCTCTACAGGTCATACGCCAATAGGCCGTAGCGGCGAAGAACGCGCGAACTGGGGCTCGGCAAAGGCGTTATGTTTCCCGAAATAACGCCTTTGGTTTATCTCGCCCGCACCAGCTACAGGTTCGGGAAGCTTAAGTTCCCGGAACGCTCCAGATGCCGGCTGCGCGGATTCGTTGGTAATGCCCGGAGGTAAGCGCGTGGACTTCGACGAAAAGTCGCTCCGGTCGTCCATGTTCGGCCGAGAGATCACAGTCAATGCAAGGAATGGTGGGGACTTTGGGGTGATACGTTGCTTCAACGTCAAAGTGGGGAGACTGACCCCGCGGTGCCATGATCATCTTCGCGACGCCGCTGAGGACGCCCGGTACCGCGTCCGATTTCACTTGGGTCCATAACCACGAGGTCATCATCCCAGGAACGAGGCCCTCGAATGGCGGGGCAAACAGCATGAAGCGCCCGCACCCAGGTCAGCCAAAGACCGCGATTACATTCCGTTACTTTGCCCTGGTGGCAGGTTCCTTAACGGCACCCCGTGTTGGTGGGGCCGTCAGCTCGATGGGTCCTTGGTGAAAAGCTTCTTCTTGCTGGTCACCAGGCCAATACCGAGACTCAATACAGAGATCCCGGCGAGGCAGAGCAGCAGCCCACCGAACTTGGCCTCGGCCTCGGAATCCGGACTGCGCGCGGAGTTTGAAGACCCAGCGACCACTGCACCCGGGTCCACAAGCGCATGGATTCCGACGGCCATCATAAATATCGCGACAAGAATTACAGCGATGCCGCCGATGATGCGCCCAGTAGTGCGGACAGGGGCGGCGGGGACGGGCTCGGGGGCACCTGAAGCCGACATGGCCCACACCCTATCAACCGGCTGACCTAGTCAAAAACCGTGTCGCAGAACTGTGGCTCTGTCCTCTAGTTCTTTGTCGAGGGGGTTGGGGAGGATTGGAACAGAAGTTAACGCTAAACCTCGACGTAGCTGGTCGGGAGTAGGGGTGCCGTAGTCCTTATAGCCCTTGCTGTCTTCAGTCCGAGGGAAGGTTCATCTGAAAGCCGTATCTCAACGCTATGACACACAGCTAAGCCTCAATTTACCGAGTGTCCATTGAGCCCAGTTCAATGGCCACTCGGCATGCAGCTAACGAGGTATTCCAAAGGGGCACGTCTGGGCCGCAAAGTAAAGCGTGTGGGTTAGGAACTTTGTGATAGTGCACCCTGACCTTTCATTCCGGCAGCACCCTTCAAGGCGTTATGTATCTGTTCACCCGTGCGTGGATGGATTATGGCGGCAAGACCCAAAGCGCACATAAGGATCACGTGGGTGAGGCCTCGGTCAGCAAGCTTCTCCATGACCTCAAACGGCTGCACCACCATCAACGCCCAAGCTCCAACGAGAACAACAACAGCCGACGTCTGACGCGCCCAACGCACAATCTTGATTCTTTGCAATTCCCGTGGCGACACGGGTTCGGCGAGTGCGTACCAATCCCCTTCTGCCGCACTCACCACGGCGTTCGCGACTTCGCGTCGCAGTTTGTTCAGGTCAGGACCGCCGAGCGCTATTTGGATCGTCCATCCGCGCAGTCGTGCTGCGATCCCGGAAGCGACCCGGTCGATCTCGATGTTGGACAGATGGTCACTTGTGCGCATGTGTCTGCGCCAGCTCCGCTAAACAAACATCGCGAGCTCTTCGACGGCATATAGGAGGTTGCTTCTTTCTCTGCGGACGGGATACCAATCCACGATGTCTTCGCTTGTTTCCACCGGGGCCACCGCCCATTCCAGCCGTAATGGCACATCTAATAACTCGTCAAGAAAACGTGAACAGGCGACAGAACAAGGCGCGGCAATTACTGCTCGTCATCACGCAACGTCCAATGCTCAATCAGCTCAACACTCATGCCAGATCAACGAGATACGGCCCAGCGACCTTCATCGTCCAAACGGCCTTTCCTTGCCGCTGGTGACACGTTCCTTAGGAACACCCCTACTTCGTTGCCGGGGGCTTCACTGGCGCAGAGCGGGAGAAAAACGGGATGAATACGTGAGCTAGGGGCCCGATACTCACAGCGAACAGCACTGTGCCGATGCCGACCGTGCCACCGAGTACCCACCCAGCTGATAACACCGAGACTTCGATCAGGCTGCGAACCAATCGGATTGAGCGCCCGGTTTGTGCGACTAGGCCAGTCATCAGTCCATCGCGTGGGCCTGGTCCCAAACCCGCGCCGATGTACATTCCGGTGCTCACCCCAATGAGCATGACAGCGATAGCGGTGGCGATTATGCGCGATCCCGTTCCAGCAATGGGATTAAGAAAGAGTAGCCAGCAGTCTGCCAATAATCCTATGCTTAGACCGTTAGCGATCGTGCCGACTCCAGGGCGTTGACGCAGCGGAATCCACAGCAGCAGGACACTCGCGCTAACGATGAGGTTCGCAATGCCGAACGAGACATCAATATGTTGCGAGAGCCCTTGGGTAAGAACGTCCCATGGGGGGAGGCCAAGGCCAGCTTGAATCAAAACTGCCAGCCCACATGACATGAACGCGAAACCAGCCAGCATTTGTCCGCCACGAACCGCTATCCCCATCGGGCGCCGACTAAATTCTTCAGATCG
>JABFVL010000023.1 GCA_013362805.1 Mycobacteriales bacterium
TTTGCCAGGCGTGCGGGTGCGAATTCTGCCCTCAGCATCCGGCAATGTTTCTCTTGAGGCGTCAGATGACGAGCTCGCTAACCGTCTTGAAATCCAAATAGAAGACGGGCGCCTAGCGATCTCCGCCAACACGGACATTGATTCTGTAGAGGGCCTGGAGCTCACCTTGCGGGTTCCGGCACGGGTGGACCTTAATGCCCGCAATGTCACAGACTTGGAAGCAGAATTTGTGCAGACCGCCCACGTGGAAGTCCCTGAAGGGGGCAGACTGCGCGCGGATCTGCCACGGGCAGAGCATCGACTGGTGGTCGGGGACGAGTCCGACGTGCTACTTATGGTGCATCACGCCGCTAATGTCGAACTGATTAGCAGTTCACACCCCCAAGATCCCAAACCGTTGCTGATAAGCAAATGGGACTTTCCGAGCGAACTAGACAACGGCGGCGAGCACATCGCCTTGCTGGCGGTCACGCCGGAGGAGTTCGATCGCCTTGATGTGCGATCTCAGCAGCGACTGGCCGAGAACTCGGAATTTCTGGCCCGACATTGGGTTGCGCATTTGACTCACGGGCACGATTTGTACGAACACCTCACCGCTTACGGCGCGCCCGAGCATCAGGCCCAACTCGCGAAAAAGGCTGCCGCGCAAACCGTTCCTCCCGGCCCGGCCGCACAATCACGTGGCACAGCCGGCCCGGGCAGGTAGGCGCGGGGCAAAGTCGGTCGGGCAGGTAGGCGCGGGAAGCGTTGGCCTCAAATTGATCTGTTCTCTGATACCCGCGCAGGGCATCCGCGCTGAAATGTCATGCGGTTGAAGGATTTGCGGGAACAATGGGGCTATGCGGCAAGATCAGAAGCGGTTGGCAATCGAATGGGCGGCTCGACTCGTTGGCATGGGCCTAGTGTGGGCCGCGATCGCCATCTGGCGGCCAGGCATCTTGGGTGGCCTGTGGCATAGCCCGCGAGCTATCACCGCAATTGTGGTCGGCTTCGCGGTGCTCGTTGGCATCGAGTGGCTGTTGCGGCAGCGAGGTTGGCCCAAAGTGGGACGCGGCGTGTTTTACTCCCTTTTGATCATTGGAATTGTCGCCGCGGTCGCGCCATCGTTCATCAACAAGACAGTGAACGAAAAAGAGTCGGACACCTTCCGTGATGCTCAAGCCGCACCTAGCGCTGACGCCAGCAGTTCAGCCCCTCCCACCAGCCCTATCGAGTTGGGCCAGGCAGAGCTGTCGGGCATCGACCATCGCGCCTCTGGCACGGTGCGCGTCGTGCAAGATGTTGATGGGCGCATGGCCGTGCGGTTTGAGAATCTGGATGTAGAGCCCGGCCCGGATTACTTCATGTGGCTAGTGCCGGGTGAAGACCGGGACAGCCCAGACGATGGCAGCAACATGGGCCGGATAAAGGCAAATAAAGGCGACCAGGAATATCGTGCGGATGCTGATTTCCGAGCGGATAGACCACTAACCGTCCTTATTTGGTGCCGCGCTTTCGCCGTACCGGTAGCAAACGCGACGATTAGCTAATCAGCCCACTGCGGTGCGAGAGAGAAATTATGTGCGGCCCGCAACGGTCAATGTGCATTGGCCATCTTGGCAGGAGCGCTGCAAGCGCCCTCTGGAAATGGTTTGCAGCAGCCCGATCGTCCAGCACATCGGGCATCCGCGCAATGCGAAGAGTCCAGCTGGCGCGAGCACCAGGCTCACCCACCCCATCACTGGTATCAGGGCGATAGAACCAATAAGCGCACCGAATCCAACAAGTCCGCGCAGTAAATGCCGGGGCACAGAGGCACTGGCGAAGTCGGGTCCGTCAGCTTTCGTTCCGAACATTGGTTCCCCCAAGAGTTTCGTCAGTGGCGGCACGAAGTGTGTGTTGGACCTCCGCGCGGGCCCTATGTAGGCGCGATTTCATGGCCGCTGCGCTCAGGCCAAGTGCGTCAGCGACCGTTCGACCGCTCAGCCCTTGGACATCTCGCATGACCATGACCTGACGCTGGTCAGGCGGCAGACTCGCTATCGCGGCCGCGACTCGGTCTACCTCGATACGTCGAAGTGCCTCGTTTTCCGCCGATTCCATGACCAGGTTCGCCACGGGCGGCTGGGGTCGGATGATTGTTTTAGCCCGCCGTAGACATTCATTGCGGACAATTCTGAACATCCATGACGCCAGGGCACCGGTGGCGCGGAGCATTCCTATCTTGCGGAACAGGATGATGAGGGCTTCCTGTGCAGCGTCTTCGGCATCTTCCCGGGTGGCGCAGAGGGAATGGGCGAAGCGCTGCACATTTGGGTGCGAATGTGACACCAGGGCGGCGATCGCGGCAACGTCACCGCTTTGGGCGGCGACGATCAGCTGTTCGCTGGGCCAGTTCGAATCAGCCACGCTTTCCTCGCTTGTTCTTCAGGACGAGCATGCAGGTGCACAGCAGTACAAGCCCGACGGCGATGCTGATTCCAATTATCACGACAACCTCCAGGTTATGACTCGACGTTGTGTCGGCACGTATAAGAGGCAGGGACGGGTCAAAAGGATTCAGTGCATCTCACATAGCCGCCCACTGTGACTCACATCACATTCAATTCTTGTCAGTAATTGGGGTGCTGTTCCGCTCAATTCACAGGAACAAGCGAACTGATAGGAGCGCACCATGAAGCACCGCATTGTCGTCCTAGGCGCGGGCTATGCCGGGGCCTACGTGGCCGGGAACCTGGTCCGCCGGCTATCTCCAGCTGACACGGAAATCACTGTCGTCAACGCCGAGCCCAGCTTCGTCCAACGATTGCAGCTACACCGACTCGCGGCGGGTCAGAAGATTGATGCTCCGCAACTCACCGACGTGTTCGCTGGCACGGGAATACATGTGCGCCTAGCCCGCGTGACCTCCATCGACCCCGATCGCCAGGTCGTTGCCCTGGCCGACGCCGATGGCGGCGGCGAGCTCAGCTATGACACGCTGCTCTACACGCTCGGCAGCCACATCGCCGATCACGGCGTGCCAGGAGTCGCCACACACGCCTTTAACGTCGCCTCTCACCGCGCGGCATTGCGGCTACGTGATCGCCTGGACAGCTTGAGTAGTCAAGGCGGGGGGAACGTGTTGGTCGTTGGCGACGGTTTGACTGGCATCGAAACCGCCACCGAAATCGCCGAATCCCGACCCGAATTGTCAGTAGTGCTGATCGCCCGCGGCGAGCTCGGCGCTCGGCTGTCCGCTGGTGCTCGCGGCCATCTGCGCCAAGCGTGCGATCGGCTCGGTGTCACCGTGCTAGAACACAGCAGCGTCGACGCGGTCGAGGCAACACACGTCCGGTGTGCCGATGGCAGCGTTTTGGCATCCGACGCGACCGTGTGGACCGCTGGCTTCGCGGTACACCCCATTGCGGCCAGCAGCGGAATCGAGGTCACCGCGAACGGCCAGATTATTGTCGACCGCACCATGCGCTCGGTGTCACATCCGAATGTTTACGCGGCGGGCGACAGCGTGTGGGCTATCGGCGACAATGGCCAGCCACTCCCGATGTCGTGCGCTTCGGCTGGCTATACCGGCAAGCAAGCCATGCAGGCGATCATCGGCCGCCTCACCGGCGGCAAGGTCGCGAACGTCAAACTCGGATACGCGGGTAACCACATCAGTTTGGGCCGGCAAGACGGGATTTTGCAGGCGGTAGACAGCAAAGCGCAAGCGAAGCCAAAGTATCTGGGTGGCCGAAAGGCCGCACGGATAAAGAAAGCGATTGTCAGGATGTCGCTGTGGACGGTTTCGCATCCGACCTTTGGTATGCCAGTCCGCAGCCGCCGCGTGGCCGCCGCTCCCGCGCGGCACGCCTCCGCCGAAAAGGTAGTCGCATAAGGTGGCAACCGTGGACGATACCTCCACTGATCGCTTCGGCACCGAAACGTTCGAGGCCAGCCGAAACCGGTTGGCCTCGCTCGCATATCGCCTCCTCGGTTCCGCGACGGACGCGGAAGACACCGTGCAAGACGCGTTTCTACATTGGCAGGCCGCTAATCGGCGCCTAATAAAGGTGCCAGAAGCATGGTTGACCAAAGTCGTCACTAATCTTTGCCTAGACCGACTTCGTTCGGCACAGAGCCGCCGCGAACGCACCGCCGGCGCCTGGCTGCCCGAACCGCTCCTTGACGGCGATCCCATGCTCGGCCCAGCCGACACCTTTGAACAACGCGAATCGGTTTCGCTGGCAATGCTGATTCTCTTGGAGCGCCTATCGCCGCTCGAACGAGCGGTTTACCTCCTGCGTGAGGCGTTCTCGTACAGTCACGCCGAAATAGCCGAGATCCTGGACATCAACGAATCCGCGAGCCAGCAGCATCTACACCGAGCTCGACACCGCATCACAGCGGCGCGCCGCAGCGGTGAGGTCAATCCAGCATCGGCCCGGCGGATCGTCGAGGAATTCCTCGCCGCTGTTTCCTCAGGTCGCACAGAGGAGCTGGTGATGCTCCTCACCGACGACGCGACCGCGATTTCCGACGGCGCCGGGCTGACCGAGAAACTGTTGCGCTACGACACCCCAGAGCGCATCGCCGCCATCGCACGGGCCGGGTTCAAACCCACCCCCGCGAAACGGCGCCTCGCTGGCGGCACGCCCGCTGTTTACTACGCGCCCGTCAACGGGGCACCGGCCATGCTTTTCGTGCTCGGCGACCGGGTTGTCGGCGCCGTAACGTTCGACATCGCGGATGGCAAAATCGCCACAGTGCGCGGCATCGCGGCGCCTGCCCGTCTCATCCGACTCACCGAGGCCTGGCGACGGCACAAGCCGGACACACCGCTTATCGCCCAGTGGTAGCTCGGCGACGATAATCGTTGTGGGTCAGACTTAACGCATGACCTCTTGTCAGATACCCACAGTTCCTGAGGTTCATCCCGCCCTAGCTGGGCGGTTCAGCCCCGCCGCGTTCGACCCGCACACCATCGTCACTTCTGCGCAACTTGACACCCTGTTAGAGGCGGCGCGCAGAGCTCCGTCGGCGGGGAACTCTCAACCGTGGATGTTCATCGCCGGGCACAGAGGCGACGATGTGCATGCCCGCCTCGTGCCTTATTTGGCGCGTAGCTCCTCGGTGTGGGCTCCAACGGCGTCGTTGCTGATCGTCAATCTCGCGCATGTTCTCATCGAGGGAACGACAGATTGGGAGTATTCAGAGTTCTCGCGATACGACCTTGGCCAGGCTGTCGCGCACATGACCATTCAAGGGCTCACCATCGGCTTGGATGCGCACCAGTTCCGGGCATTTGACCGAGCAGGAATCGCCTCCGAGTTCGGCGTTCCACCCCATTGGGAGGTCACCTCAATGACCGCGTTTGGAGTCGCCGCACACGCTCGAGGCGAAGTGATTTCTCCCGGAACGAGCCAGGAACGCGCGGACATCAACGAGATCACTTGGGCGCGTGCTTAGCTCCAAGAAGAACTGAGCCGCTGGGCGAGGTTGAGTGGGCTTCATATAGTCATGCCGTGGATGTTGAACAGGTTCAGGACGCGTATACCTCGGTCGCGGATCTTTATATCGAATTGGTCGGCACGAAACAGCAGGTGCATCCCGCTGATCTCGCTTTCATCGGGCGTCATTTGTCGATTCGGCCCGGCCGCGTGCTCGATGTGGGCTGCGGCCCTGGCCATATCACTGATTATCTTCGATCGTTGGGCGTCGACGCGATGGGAATTGACATCGTTCCCGAGTTCATCGCGCATGCGGAGGCCGCCCATCCGGATGGTCGGTATGAACTGGGTTCGATGAAGAACTTGCGGGTCGAGAACAATTCTCTGGTCGGCGTTTTAACGTGGTTTTCTTTGATTCACTTGCCACCTGAGGAACTGGATGGAGTGCTTGCCGAGCTCCGGCGGGTGATGAGTCCGGGCAGTCCATTGGTGGCCGGGTTCTTTGAATGGGATGAGCTCGCCGCGTTCGACCACAAGGTCATTACCGCCTATCGCTGGCCTGTTGACGAATTTTCCGAACGTCTGGCGAGCGCTGGTTTTGTTGAGGTCGAACGCGAGCATCGGAATGCTGACGGCACCGGTCGACCGTATGCGGCGATAGCGGCTGTCATGGGCGATGCACCTCGAACGAGAAGTTAGGCGCCGTATTGGTCGGGGTTCGGGCCGGTGCGGCTGCCATCGTTCAGAGCGGCCAGTGCGTTTCGATCGTCTTCATCTAGCTTGAAGTCGAATACGTCCATGTTGGCGCGGATGCGCTCGGGCGTCACCGATTTCGAGATGACCATAGTGCCGAGGTCCAGGTTCCATCGCAACAACACTTGCGCGGCCGATTTGCCGTGCTTTTCAGCAATAGTGGCCACTGTCGAATCATCGAGTAGCTGACCGTGCCCGAGCGGGCTCCAAGCTTGCGTGACAATGCCGTGCTTACGATCAAATTCGCGCAGCTCCGCTTGCGGCAACCTGGGGTGCAGCTCAATCTGGTTTATCGCTGGCACAATGTCTGTTTCCGCCATCAACCGTTCCAGGTGTGGAATCAGAAAGTTTGAGACACCAATCGACCGAACTCGTCCATCCTTTTTGATCGTCTCGAGCGCCCGCCATGTCTCGACATATTTATCCTTAGCTGGCGCGGGCCAGTGGATCAAGTAAAGATCGAGATAGTCGAGTTTGAGGTTCTCAAGACTGCGATCAAAAGCCCGCAGTGTTTGGTCGTATCCAAGGTCGGTGTGCCACACCTTGGTGGTCACATGAATGTGCTCGCGCGCGATGCCAGATGCGGCGATGCCCTCCCCGGTTCCTGGCTCATTGCCGTAATACGCGGCCGTGTCGATGGCCCGGAACCCGGTTTCCAACGCTGTGGTCACCGCCGCGCTAGCCTGATCGTTCGGCACCCGGAACACACCGAACCCAAGCTGGGGAATCGTCGTGCCGTCATTGAGCGTGATGTCAGGAATCGAGGGCATTGCAGAATTCTCCTATATGACGATTCTGGCTAGTTTGAGCTCAGCGGAAACAATAGAGCCGAATGACAACGATCGGCACATAGCTCTAGATGTCGTCGAATTCTCCGGCTTTCACGCCGTGCAGAAACGCATCCCATTCCTGGCGCGTGTACCACTTTGGAATGCCGGTGACGCCCTCTTTTGAATCTCGAATGCCGATCATTCCCGTTGCTTCATCTCGCGCGATGTAGACACAGGTACCACCATTGTCGCCACTACGAGTCGCCTTACGCCATAACCGGCCGTCTCCGAAGTCTGTGATCATGAGAGTTCCTTCATTCTTACCTTGATTATCTCGATCGATTGATCTTCGGGTAGCGCCGCTTTGATGATGTGGCGATACGCGCGGTGATACTGAGCGACCTCGTCGGGATCGTCACGGTAAAGACTACCAGTGAGGTAATCCATGTACACGACTGAAAAATCAGGAGCTAGATCAAAGCCTAGAATGGTAAACGGGTTGTTCATCGACGGATGAGCGCCGTGCGAATTCGGCAGCACCTGCATTGTAATGTTAGGTCGCTGAGCCTGCTCAACGAGATGATCGAGTTGTAAACCCATCACGTCCCGACCGCCTATCTGGCATTGCAACACAGATTCGCAGAGGACTACCCAATATTCTGGCGGCAACGGCCTGTCTAGAACCTCGGCTCGCGCAAGTCGTGCCTGCACAAGACTATCTACATCGAGCCCCACGATGCCACCTTGCAGCACGGCCCGTGCGTAGTCTTCCGTTTGCAATATCCCGGGAACGACGCGCGTAGCCACCTCTTGCATCGATGACGCATCGCGCTCAAGCAAAACAAGATCCTCGAACCAATGTGGAACAACCCCACGAAAACCTCGCAACCATCCCCGGCTCCGAGCGCCCTTGGTCATTTCGAGCAGCGCGTTAAGACGCTCACCGACTACGCCGTAGATAGTGAACAACTTCTCGGCAACCGAAACACTCATCGACGAAACACATGATTCATAACGTGAGAGCGATGCCCTACCCAAACCGGCACGCTCCTCGGCGTGTTGCTGTGTCAGACCAGCGATG
>JABFVL010000053.1 GCA_013362805.1 Mycobacteriales bacterium
GATCATGGCCGAGCGCGCATTGGCTAACCCAAAAATTTCGGTGCGCTGGAACAGCGTGGTCACCGAGGTGGTCGGCACCGATGGGATAGTGAGCGGCGCGCGTCTTATAGACACTGTCACCGGTGACGAGTCAAACCTGGACGTTAAAGGGGTGTTTGTCGCCATCGGCCATATCCCACGCAGTGAGCTTTTCACCGAGCAACTCACTCTCGATGAATCAGGGTATGTCCAGGTAGAAGCCCCAAGCACCCACACCAACATCCCCGGAGTTTTCGCCGCCGGTGACGTGGTTGACCACACATATCGCCAAGCGATCACCGCAGCGGGCACTGGCTGTGCTGCGGCCCTTGACGCCGAACGATACCTAGCCGCACTCGCGAGCTAACCCAGATTTGGGCGAGAAGGAGCATCGATGTCAGCAACAATCAAAGTCACCGACGAGACGTGGGACGCCGAAGTAATCCAGTCCAGCGAACCTGTCCTGGTCGACTTTTGGGCCGAATGGTGTCCTCCTTGTGTTCGCATCGCGCCGGTTTTGGAAGCCCTTGCCGGTGAATACGCGGGCAAAGCGAAGATCGTCAAACTCAACACCGACGAAAATCCCGCGCTCGCGCAAAAATTCAAGGTAATGAGCATCCCCGTGCTCATGCTGTTCAAGGACGGGCAGCCGGTAGATTCGCTGGTCGGAGCACATCCAAAACCAGCTATCACCGGAATGCTCAACAAAGCGCTCTAATTGCGCGGCCACACAAATTTTGCCGCGGGTCAACGCCGGCGGGCCGACCAGATCCACCCGGTTCACACCGGGCGCTAAGGAGGGTGAAATGTCAGCAACAATCAAAGTCACCGACAGCACGTGGGACGAAGAGGTAACTAAGTCCAGCGAACCTGTCCTGGTCGACTTTTGGGCCGAGTGGTGCGGCCCATGCCGCCGCATCGCGCCGGTGCTTGAAGAAATGGCCGGCGAATACGCGGGCAAGGCGAAGATCGTCAAACTCAACACCGACGAAAACCCTGAGATCTCGCGTAAGTTCCAGGTTATGAGCATTCCGCTGCTCATGGTCTTCAAGGACGGGCAGCCGGTAGATTCGCTGGTCGGAGCACATCCAAAACCAGCCATCACCGGAATGCTCAACAAAGCGCTCTAAGTGCGCGAGCACAAATCAGATGGCGCCGAGCCGCAGGTTCGGCGCCAGAGGTAATCTGAACGTTCGCGGTAATCCACTCCGATTACCGCGAACGCCTTATTGCAGCGACAACACACCGGGCGTTACTGCGCCACCGTCTGACGAATGAAGGATGCCGATGCGGGTGATCAAGCGCGGAGATACAGGTCCCGCAGCTGCTGAGATCCGCGACATTCTGGTGGAATTGCAATTGCTTCCGCCGGGCGGTGCCGCTGAATTTGATGCCGCGTGTGAACTCGCCGTGCGGGCCTTCCAGCAAGAACGCGGACTTTCCACCGATGGCTTGGTCGGCCCCGAAACCTGGCGCAATCTTGTTTCAGCGCGATACCGCTTGGGCGACCGAGTGCTGAACCTGTCAATCAGCGCCCCCCTGACCGGCGATGACATCCGCTCTCTACAAGAGCGTCTACTGGAAATCGGGTACAACGTTGGGCGTCCCGATGGGGTGTTTAGCCAACGAACAGCCGATGCGGTACGCAGCTTTCAACGGGAATGTGGTTTGCCGCCCGATGGCGTTGTGGGCCCGGAGACCATGCGTGCCCTGCGTCGTCTAGCCCGAAAAGTAGTAGGTGGGCGCCCTCAACTTCTTCGTGAATCCGCCGCTTTGAACCGAAGTGGTCCGCGCATGCGCGGGAAGCGCCTGGTCATCGACCCAGCCTTTGGTGGCGAAGAGCCCGGATGGGTCAGCGAGGGCGTGAGTGAAGCTGAAGTTTGCTACGACCTCGCTTTGCGCTTGCAGGGCCGGTTCATGGCAATTGGTGGGCACGCGGATTTGACCCGTGGTCCCCAAAACAACCCCAGCTCAGCGGACCGAGCCGATTTTGCCAACATCATGGGCGCTGACCTGCTGATCAGTCTTCATATTGATCATCACGACAATCCCGAAGCCGAAGGCTTGGCAACGTACCATTTCGGAACTGGCGCCGGGGTGTGCTCAACAGCGGGGGAGCGCCTGGCGGGCTTGGTGCAACGCGAAATAGTGGCACGTACCGGAATTCGAGACTGCCACACCCACGCGAAGAGCTGGGAAATCCTGCGACTTACCCGCATGCCCGCTGTGCAGATCGAGCTCGGATATCTGACTAATAAGCGTGATCGCGAGCGATTGACGAACTCAGATTTCCGGGACACCGTCGCGGAAGCGATTTTGATCGCGGTGCAGCGCATTTTCCTTCCGCAGGACGCCGATGTTCACACAGGCACGCTGGATCTTTCCGCGCTACGAACCCTGCAGTTGAACGCCTAATCGGGCCAGGCTGTTCATAGGTATTTCGGCGAAACCGACCGCTTCGCTAGCGGTTGATTCGTCTATTTCCCGCCGCAGCCGGGGAAAATAAGGATGTGCGCGTACCACGGAAAATCCCATGGCTAGCAAGAAATTTGTGGGTAGCACACATTCGGGTCGGTTCCACTGTGTTGATCCGTAGGCTTCTACAGCCCGCACTTTTCTCAAGGCCAGCTCGCGGAGGCTTTCTTGGATAAGTCGGCGCCCTATTCCAGCCCCAGAGTGTTCTCCGAGCACTCGTGCTGTCATTAGCAGGGTCGCGTCAGCACTTACTGGGCTGGTCGGGAACGCGGTTGCCCTGGGGACATATCCTGGTGGAGCAAATAGTGCATACGCGACGGGGTGGCCGTCTCGATAAGCGATCTTGCCGGCTGTTCCCCACAGCAGGGTCACCGTTGAGATCCAGGCTTCTTTTTCGAGCTCGGCGTCCGCACAGCGTTTGTTTTGGGCAAGCCCAAGCTCCCAAAACACGCATTTGCGGCATTGTGTGGGGAGATCGTCGAGATTCTCCAGGGTTAGGCTGACGATTTGCCAGACCATCGACGCCAACCTCACCTTCGCATTGCACCAGTTGCCCAGGGGAAGCACTCTCTTCAGAGGGTACGCCTGTGGCATCCTGAAACCTATTGTGTGACGACTCCAAAGGGGTGAACAGTGGCTGGCACGACACAGGATCCCTACGCGGACAGATACGCCTCACGCGTGAACCACATGACAGTCTCAGAGATCCGCGCACTATTCGCCGTCGCGAACCGACCCGAAGTCGTCTCACTGGCTGGTGGAATGCCGTATCTTTCCGCCTTGCCGTTAGATGTGGTCGGCGATCTGGTCGGCAAGCTCATCCGCGATCAAGGGGCCAATGCGCTGCAATACGGAGCGGGCCAAGGCGAGCTCGCGCTGCGGGAGCGCATTTGTGAAGTCATGGCGCTAGAAAAGATCAGCGCCTCAGCCGGTGACGTAGTAGTAACAGTCGGTTCACAGCACGGGCTCACGTTGCTAGCCCAAGCTTTCTTGGATCCAGGCGATGTGGTGTTGGCCGAAGGTCCGTCATATGTGGGGGCGCTGGGGGTGTTTGCCGCCGCCCAAGCAGAAGTCACACACGTACCGATGGATGCCGATGGTCTTGACCCAGCGGCTCTGGCAGATGCGCTCGCCACGTTGCGAGCCCAAGGCAAGCGCGCGAAGTTCGTTTATACCGTGCCGAATTTCCACAATCCGGCGGGCGTCACCATGACAGAAGAACGCCGTGATGCCCTAGTCGCATTGGCCCAGCAATACGACGTTCTAATCATCGAAGATAATCCGTATGGGCTGCTTGGATTCGAAGACGAGCCCGGCCGGGCTTTGCGCTCACGTGATTCCGATCGCGTCATTTACTTGGGCTCGTTCTCTAAAACTTTTGCCCCTGGCCTACGCACGGGCTGGGTGCTCGCACCCCCGGCGGTGCGTCAGAAGTTGGTGCTGATCAACGAAGCTCAGGTGTTGTGCCCACCACAACTGACTCAGCGAGTGATCACGGAATATTTGACGCACCACCCATGGCGTCAACAAATCAAAGTGTTTCGGGAGCTGTATCAAACGCGACGTGATGCGATGCTGTCCGCGTTGAATACGATGATGCCGTCGGGGGTTTCCTGGGAGGAACCGCGCGGTGGGTTCTACATCTGGCTTACCTTGCCGGAAGGCATCGACAGTAAATCGTTGCTTGCACGTGCACTTGCACATCAGGTGGCGTACGTTCCTGGAGTAGGTTTTTATTCCGATGGGCAGGGGCGCGGCAACTTGCGGTTGTCCTACTGTTTTCCTGAGCCAGAGCGGCTAGTCGAGGGCGTGCGTCGATTTTCTAGTGCGCTCGAACAGGAAAGAGCCCTCCGTTCAGTTTTCGACGGGGACGTACGTTGAGTTTTGTGCTGGTGTTGGCTGGTGGGCCATCTTATGAGCGTGACGTGTCATTGGCTTCTGGACGCCGGATCATGGAAGCGCTTAATGTGCAGGGATATGAGACCGCATTGTGCGATGTGGATCAGGCACTCATCCCGCGTCTAGTCGAAGATCCGCCTGACGCGGTGGTTCTGGCTCTGCATGGCGCGCCAGGGGAGGACGGCCCATTGAGAGCCGTGCTGGAGCTATATGGCATTCCCTATGTGGGCAGTGATCCGCGTGGAGCTCGACTCAGCTGGGATAAGGCTGCGGCCAAGGGTCAACTTCAAGCGGCTGGTATTCGCACCCCCCGGTGGATCACGTTGGCGCCAGATACCTTCCGCGATCTAGGTGGCGAGCAGCTCGTTGAGGCGGTGACCGCGTCATTTGGTTTGCCGCTGGTGGTGAAACCAGTGCGGGGCGGCTCTGGTTTGGGTTTGCGGGTTGTCCGTGAGGCGGACGATGTTGCCTCGGCGCTCATGAACTGCTTCAGCTACGACAGTTCCGCACTTATTGAACAGCACGTCGAGGGGATCGACATCGCTGTCAGCGTCTTCGATGGGCCGCAAGGGCCGCGCGCGCTGCCGTGTGTGGAGATAGAGCCTTTGTCGGGATCGTATGACTATGCCGCTCGTTATAGCGCGGGGCATAGTCGGTGGCATGTGCCAGCCCGCCTTCCCGTCGATCAACTCGCCGCATTGGGCGCGCTTGCGGTGCGGGTTCATGAAACCCTGCAACTTCGCGATCTGTCCAGAGTGGACTTGATCGTAGATGCGCAAAAGAAGCCGTGGGTGCTGGAGGCAGAAGTTTCTCCCGGCATGACGGAAACCAGTTTGTTTCCCCTTGCCGGACAAGCGGCAGAACATGAGCTAGGAGACATGCTTTCACTACTCGTCGAAAAGGCTATTGCCCGACAGTGATCCGCTTGTGAAGTGTTCGTGTCCACCAGCGCTGGGCGGACGCGCATCAGGTTTCAATGCGACTACCTCATCAGCGATATCTTGATGCACTTTTATATCCACTATGGAATTTAGAAATTTTTCTTTCCTTTATGGGGTAGGGGATTGCCCGCACGCTTATTAAACGTTCCCCCACGGGCTTCTCACGACGTTTTCCCAGGTCACAGCTGCGCATTATTGTCGTGTTTGACACCGATCAATTCAGTAATGCGCTCCAAGTCGTCGACGGTCGCAAATTCAATCACAATCTTGCCTTTGCGCTTGCCCAGATCGACTTTCACGCGAGTGTCGAAGCGATCGGCCAATCGATCCTCCAAACCTTCAAGCGCGGGCACATGCATTCGAGGACCGCGCTTCAACGGTGTCTTATTTCGAGGACGCTCGAAGCCTTCGAGAGTGACCAGCTCTTCAGTCGCGCGCACCGACAGCCCTTCCGCCACAATGCGTTGCGCAAGTTCTTCCTGCCGCTCGGCGCTTTCTAGCGAGAGGAGAGCGCGGGCATGTCCCGCCGAAATAATGCCGGCGGCTACTCGACGCTGCACCATGGGCGGCAAGTTCAAAAGGCGAATCGTGTTCGATATTTGTGGCCGGCTCCGGCCTATCCGCTTGGATAGTTCTTCTTGGTTGACTCCGAACTCTGCCAACAGCTGCTGATACGCAGCAGCCTCTTCCAATGGATTCAGGTTAGAACGATGAATATTCTCCAACAGCGCATCGCGCAACATCACGTCATCGCTCGTTTCTCGCACGATGGCGGGGACAGTTTCCCGCCCGATCGCTTGCGAGGCACGGTATCGACGTTCTCCCATGATCAGCTCGAACCGGTCTGGCCCCAATTCGCGCACCACAATGGGCTGCAAAATTCCCACTTCGGTGATGGATGCCTTTAGTTCTTCCATCTCATCTTCGTCGAAAACTGTGCGCGGCTGTTTCGGGTTAGGCGTGATGGCCGCTAGAGGAATTTCACGAAAACTCGCACCTGGGACGGGGGATAGGACTTCTGCGGGCTCAACCCGTACTTCGACAGGTTGCGTCTGCGGTTCTTCTTCTACTTCGATAGCTGCGGTTGGAATAAGTGCACCCAGGCCGCGACCTAGGCCGCCACGCTTGCTTTTCATTAGTCTTCGCCCTTTCCGCTGTGCACTGCCATCTCTTTAGCGGCCGCTAGATAACTTGTCGCCCCTCTTGAACCTGGGTCGTAAGTGAGCACCGACTGGCCATACCCGGGCGCTTCAGAAACGCGCACACTTCTCGGGATTACCGTGTCGAGAACCTTGTCCCCGAAATGACCTCTCACTTCCGCTGCCACTTGATCGGCAAGTTTGGTGCGCTTGTCGTACATGGTGAGCAAGATCGTAGTGATCTTCAGATCGGAGTTAAGGTGCGCCCGCACGAGCTCCACGTTATGAATGAGCTGACCGAGACCTTCAAGCGCGTAATACTCACATTGGATCGGAATCATTACCTCACGAGCGGCGACGAGGGCATTAACCGTCAAGAGGCCGAGTGAGGGTGGGCAGTCAATCAGCACGTAGTCAAACTCGTCAGGCAAGGAATCGATAGCCTTGCGCAACCGAGACTCACGGGCAACCATCGACACCAATTCAATTTCGGCTCCAGCGAGGTCGATCGTCGCGGGGACGCAGTAGAGATTCGGGACTCCAGTCACCGGGACCAGTGCTTGCCGAATGTCCATCTCATCAACGAGCACGTCGTAACTGCTCGGGGTGCCGGCCTGGTGTGGGACATCGAGACCTGTCGAAGCGTTCCCCTGGGGATCGAGGTCAATCACCAGCACCCGGAGTCCATGCAAGGCAAGCGCGACCGCCATATTGACTGTTGTAGTCGTCTTGCCTACACCACCCTTTTGGTTCGCCACCCCAAACACGCGACGGAAGCGTGGTCGGGGGAGAACGTTCCCTTCCGGGTTAAGCACATCCACTGCTCGACGTGCCTCAACGGCAATGGGTAGATCGTCATCGAAGGATGTTTCACGTGAAACTTCTGCGTTCATATCCTCAGGTAGCACTACCGCGCCTTCCGGCAGTGACGCGGTGAAGGTTTCACGTGAAACGGGCGCCCTATAGCTCCCGTCAGCAAGCACCATCGGAGCCCCCTGCTCATTACTCGTTTGACTAGTTTCACGTGAAACGGCGGCGTTTACCGCTTCGCGAATTCGGTGACGGGCAAGATCTTCAGCGCCGGAGCCACGTTGGGCCGGTGGCTGCGGAGAATTCACTACCTTCAACTCCTGGGACTAATGAGGTGGTTGCATCCTGCTGGGGTCTCGTTAAACCGTACCGCTCTAGCGCGACTTACGCTGTAATCCTGGCCCAGCGATTGGGCTTTGGATAACGAACTTCCCAACATCGGTCAGCGCCTCAGCTCAACCACTGTGGTGGGAACCTCGAGTAGACCCAGCCCACACTGCACTACTCGCGCCGAAGCTATTCGCCGCTTGCGCAACAAAGCGCTTGCTTCGTCCAACTCGGCTTCAGCAGAGCTCCCTTTCATCGCC
>JABFVL010000085.1 GCA_013362805.1 Mycobacteriales bacterium
ATGCTGGTATGGCGTACTGCCTTATTTAGCGGACAGTCCTGTTACGAGCACTCTCTGGTGAGCGTCCGGCGGCAGAACCAGCTGGTTCGCGGTTGCTGCTGCGTTTTTCACGCTCTGGAGACTGTTGACGGGAGGCCTGCGGGTCACGCGCGCCTGCCGGCTGGTTCGGGTTGCTCGGCCGGGTTTCTTTAGGACCCTGAGTGCCCTGCTGTCGTGACTGCTTCATGATGATTCCTCCTTGTGAATGTCGATTTGCTCGACCCGCCTCATATTTCTGACATAGCGGACATAAAGCAATGACATCTGCGAAATGGTCGAGCCATACATGCCATTCACGCAAGAATATGCATGAAAATCCTGTTATATGCATTACTTTGCAGGTGATTCGGCGCGAAAAGAGCGCTGATTCGAGATAGGCGGGTCAGTTGTGACCTGCGGGAATGACGCTGAGAGACCACCGTCGACCCAGAACCTGCACAAACAAACCACCAGCCGCGAAACGCATAGCTAAAAGCCTGCGCCGATGCAAAACCTGCCCATCATCACGCCAAAACACCCTTTGCTCAGCCAGCAGCCGCCGACCCACCGGCGACAGCCGCCCGGAATTCTCAACAAAAGCCGCAAAGCGAAACCCGTCGATGAAGCCGCCACGAACCGGATTATGGCTGGCCCACTGCGCGAACAGAGGCTCAAAACCCCCCTTCACACATGTCGGCAACAGCGGCCACGCTCGCCGCACCGAGCCCATGCGTTTACGCAGCAGCGCCGCACGCGCCGCCTCAAACCCGACCTGCCCACTAAGCCCCGCCAACGGCGGTCCCTCGCCAACCAGTGCGGCGATCAACGCCCGCTGAGATTCCGCCAGATCATTTTTCATCCAGTTACCAAAGGCATGGACGCGGCGCCGGCAATGGCATCGAGCTCGGCCCGCAACACCATCGAATCTGGATAATTTCCATCTCTTTCCAACAAAAACCCTGCTGGCCGAGCCTGCTCAACCACTAACCGCACTAAATCCAAAACATCCGACGGCACCGCATCAGTGTGCGTATCGTGATAGAGACCATCTACTTCGGACCCACCTGCTACGTGCACATATGCGATGCGCTCAAGTGGGAAACGCGACAACACTAACTCGGGGTCTTGTCCTCTGTTTCGCGCATTGGCATAGACATTTGCCACGTCCAAGAGCAGCAAACAATCCGTGCGCTCAAGGATCTCGGTGACAAAATCCGGCTCGGCGAACTCATCTTCCGGCCAATCAAAAAGCGCGGCGATCGGCTCCAGGGCCAAGGGAACTGGCAGCGATTGTTGGGCTAGATGAATATTGGCCACTATGGCTTTCAACGCTTCTTTCGTGCGCGGAATCGGCAACAAATGCCCAGCTTCTAACCCACCCGCCCGCACGAAAGCGATGTGCTCACTCACCAGGGGTGAGCGACAGCGCTGCGCCGCATCGATGAGATGGCTGATTCGCTCCGCCAGCACCGGTTCGGCGCTACCCAACGACAAGGTCACGCCATGAGGGATCACCGAAACGCCACGGTCAATCAGCGCCCGCACGTGATGAAAGAGCGAATCGTCCATCGAATGGACTTGCTCAGCGATAAGTTCGCAGAATCGCAGGCCAGACAGTTCGGCGACGAATCCCGCGATATCAGGGCGCCAACCTATGCCGACGCCGAGCTCTGGCAAGTTAGCCACCACAGCCTCCACCGCCGCAACCACCACCACCGCCGCCGCCGCCGCAACTGCTACTACTCCCACAGCCGCTACTCGTGGAACCTCCGCTATCCCCGCTGCTAGAGCCAGTGCTTCCGCCACCGACATATCCGGAGGAATTAACTGAGGACAGTTGAGCGTCCTCAACGATCGTTGGATCAACCGCGACAAAAGCCGCTGCGCCAAATAAGCCTACGGCGAGAGTAGCCTCCCGCGCGCTGTACAAGGAATGTCCGGCCGCACTGAGATGACGAAGATGTGCGTATCTCCGGTGCGCGGACGCCAAATACGCGCTCCCCGCCCGTGTGCGGCCGCCCACTGTTAGAAAAAGAACGAAACTCAACGCCGCTACTAGGAAAAGCTCGAAGATTAGGTAAAGCACGGGACGACTGGCCATCAGACCCGCGATGAGTCGAACCACGCCAAAGGCCAGAATAAGGTTCATCAGTAGTGCGTGGCGACGACGGTCTTTTCGTTCATTGGGCCCAAACCACAGGCCTCTTTTAGCAAGAGCTGGCTCGAGGGCTGACAAGGCGCGCCGAACCGACACCATAAACACGAGTTCACGCACACGCCGGCGTTCTTTCCGCGAAATGATTTCCCAGATCGCAACCTCGAGCGGCTCCGCCGAACTGGGGAGTTTGCCACGCGCCGTCAAAATGCCGTGGCTGTTGCTTTCCAATAAGCCTTGGTGGCGAAGGCTGACCAGGGCAGCCAACACGGCCCGCTTTTTACCACCCACCAAATAGGCGACCTCGGTGCTCATCAAACCATGGGTGTCACCCGTCTTTGGCTGCTTACTCAGCCGCCAAATCTGGATCAGCACAAAGGTCACTACGGCGAGCAACAAATATCCAACTAGGAATTGCTCGCCGGTAATGCCCCAGGTAGGACCTTGTGCATCCGCATGCAAAACAGGTGACATGAATTCCAGATTAGAGAGGTTTTCTATAGCGCGAGGTAAATCCAGAGAGTTCGTAAACCTGATTGCATGCGAGCGCATCTGAGCCCAGAGTCTCAGTGGGTTTAGGCCTACGTTTCCCCCGGGCTCGTTTGATCATTGTCCTTTTCTGACGTCTGCCCACGATTACTCAGCATGACAGCCACAAAAATCAGCACCACACCCACGATAACTCCGCCATGCAGTCCTGGCCCTGACGGCAACAGATCGAGCATCACCCCACCGCTGAGCTGCCCGGCGAGCATCGCCAAGGTAACGCGCATTACCCCGAGCGTACCCACGGCGATAAAAGCGCTGGTCACAAACACGACACCTAATGCACCACCGCTATACCACCAGGGTTCGGACGGCGGGTGCAAGGAAGGAAGGTGCCCAAAAACATGCAACCCAATGACGGCCATTCCCAGCGCGAAAGTACCACCAGAAAAATTCACAACGGCCGAAACCACTGGGTCACCAACAGCGGCACTGAACCGACCACCACCGGCGCTCTGGAACGCGGTAAGCGCTCCGGCGAGCATCACGGCTATCAGGTAAAAGACAGTGGTTGATTCGAATGAATAGAGATCGACTCCCATTTGCGAACTCACCACCGCGGCCAGGGCGAGCGCCGCGGCCGCACCGCGTTGCCAGGTCAGCGGTCGATGCCCAGTTGGACCGAGTCCAAACCGGTCGACCATCAGGCTTGCCAAGACAGAACCAGAAAACAACGCGATGGAAAACAATGCGACACCCAAGGTGGGCACGGTGACTACGGCCAAGGTGACCGCGCATGCCCCGCCGAATCCGGTGAAGTATGTCCACCAGGGCGTTGGCGCGGTGGGGATTTTGCGCAGCGCGATTCGAGAGGAGCGTCGCGAGAAAGCGATCGTGAGCAGGATCAGTAGCCCGACTCCGAATGAGAGAAGGGCGGTGACGATGTCTGAGCCAAGTTTCGCGGCGAGTTCAGCGTTGATGCGTGGCTGGACGGCGCCCGCGATACCAGCTGTTACCGCGACTCCGATCGCGACGCCTACCGGGGGGCGAAGCATTGGAGGCTAACGACGTTCGTTCGGGATTTTTTCTGGATTTTCACCGCCCCATCCAAGCACAGCGAGATTGTGATGTCTTTGTGCAGCGTGATCCGCCCAAAGCATTACCAATTACCGCACTAGACTTGTACCGATAGACAACGGGTCGCATAGCCGCGATCGTGTCTAGCGTTCGGGGAAATGGTGGTTTTCAATGGGCAATGCTGGGCAAAATATACCAAATCGCCTTGGCGTGCTCGTACGGCAATATCGGTCCGACGCCGGATGGACGCAACAAGAACTGGCTGACCGTGCTGGCATGAGCGTGGCAAGTTTGCGAGATCTAGAACAAGGTCGAGTCGCCCGCCCCAGACCGAACACGCTGCAAAGACTCGCGGAAGCGCTAAGCCTTACGCCCGATCAATCCCGAAATCTCACCAATCAGCCACATCGACCGACCCCCGCAAAATACGACACACACATCTCGGTTCTTGGGCCACTGCGACTCACCATCTCTGGCGCACCGGTCGAACTCGCATCCCCCATCCAACGCACGCTGCTGGGAATGCTCGCCGTTTCAGTCAATACCCCCGTCAACCGCGATGTGCTCATCGAAGCGGTCTGGGGCACCAATCCACCCCCAGGGGCCGTTGAACTTCTACAAACACACATTTCTCGGATTCGCGCCCGACTGAAAGCCGCACAAGACGCTCCCGAGCTGGTGGGTACCCCAGCGGGGTACCAGCTGAGCATGGCAATCGAACAGCACGACATGTTGCAATTCAGGCAACTCATTCTCACCGCGCGCGCGAAACACGAAACCGGGGAGACAAACGAGTCGTACCGACTATTCGAACAGGCCATGCGGCTTTGGCGGGGTGAACCACTCAACGACTTGGCCAGCTTGGCAATTCATCCAATGGTCACCGCACTAGCCACCCAATGGCGTGCGAGCGCCGTCGAATTCGCCAACGTGGCGGCCGAACTGGGCCGATACGAAGAGGTCATCCCCCTCCTACAACAAGTCACCACCTCCGATCCACTACACGAAGCCGCCCACGCCGCGCTGATCATCGCTCTCACCGGAAGCGGTCAACAAGCCGCGGGAATGCAAGTATTTGATGGGATTCGACGACGACTAGCCAGCGAACTTGGCACTGACCCCGGCCCAGAATTGAAAATGACGTATCAGCGGGTGCTTCGACAAGAGGTCACTCGTCCCGAAGCTGGCCCAGTCAGCGCACACCGGCAACTGCCGCCCGACATCGCGGACTTCAGTGGCCGATCCGCTGAGATGAATATGCTGCTCCAAAGCCTGCCAACCAGCGATGATGCTGGAACATCAGTGGTGATCTGCGCGCTAGAAGGCATGGGCGGCGTCGGAAAGACCCGACTCGCCGTACACCTAGCGCACCAACTGATGTCAAAAGGGCGATACACGGATCATCAACTCTATGTTGATTTGCTGGGCCACGCTGATCTACCACCGGCCGATCCAGGAGCCGTATTGACATCATTTTTGCGTCTACTTGGAGTGCCGGGCAGTCAGATTCCGGAAGATCTCGCCGAACGCGCCGCGCTATATCGCGATCGCCTCTACGACAAAAAAGCACTTGTGTTGCTCGACAACGCAGCCAGTGAGAGCCAAGTGATGCCGCTACTTCCGGCGGGCCCGGCCAATGTTGTGCTCGTGACAAGCCGTCGCACCCTAGCGCTGGACGGGGCCCACAGTCTGCCTATCGAGGTGTTCACCCCAGCTGAGGGCAAAGAACTTTTGACGCAAGTCGTGGGTGCCAAACGAGTCGAAGCGGAACCAGAGTCCGCGGACCGAGTGATCGAACTGTGTGGACGATTGCCGTTGGGGGTGGCATTGGCCGCCCGCCGACTGCGTTCGCGCACCGCCTGGCGATTCGCTGATTTGGCTGAGCGCCTGGAAGAGGCCGAAGATCGTCTAGACGAGCTGGCCGCTGGTGGGCGCCGACTTCAAGCGGTTTTCGAACTTTCATACCAGGCCCTGGAGCCCGCCGAGCAGCGCCTTTTTTGTCGGCTGGGCCTACACCTGAGTGACGACTTCAACGCCACCTCCACCGCCGCACTCAGTGGATTGTCCAGCAGCGCGACCAGGCGCTTGTTGGATCGCCTGGTTGACGAACGCCTCGTGATCGCGGTTTCCGGCGACCGTTATCGCTTCCATGATCTACTGGCCACCTACGCGCAGCAGTTGGCCGCGACTAGCTTGACCGAGCAAGAGCGGCGCGAGGCCAAGGGCGCATTGTTGGACTATTACCTACATTCCACTGCGCGGGCCGCTGACCTGCTACAACCACACCGGTGGCGCGCCGATTTGGCCGGCACTCCACCGGCGTATCCAGTCCGATTGAGCACTCGCAACGCGGCCGAACGCTGGCTGAACGCCGAGCGGGCGAATTTGATCGCAGCGGTCGGATTCGCCGCTGATGGCGGCTGGCCCACCCATGCCTGGCAGCTCGCGCACGCTATGTGGGTTTCGCTCTACCTCGATGGTCATGTTCCTGACTCCAAACGAACCCACGAACTGGCGTTGGCCGCCGCGATCAGTGCCGGCGATGAGATCGGTGAAGCGGTGACCCGCACCTACCTCGGCATCGCGCTGGTTGACCATGGGGACGAAAACGCTTTTGACCAACTCAATCGGGCGTTGGTACTGCACCGAGCCGCCCACAACCAAGTCCTAGAGATCAACACCTTGTGCGCGATGGGCAATCTTTCTCGACGCCTTGGGCAATTCTCCGATTCACTTCACTACATGGAGCAGGCTTTGCCATTGGTCGCCGGTGGTGATGCCTATCGCGAGGGCGTCTTGCGCACCAATATGGCCAGCAGCTTGAACATGCTCGGTCGCTTTGATGAGGCGATTGCCATGTGCGAGCGCGGGCTGAGTTTGTCCAAACAAGCTGGTGACTTGCACGGCGAAAGCTATGGTTTGGCCGAGCTTGGCGATTCGTATCGCGGCTCTGGCCAATACGATAAAGCCATTGATTACTTCGAACAGTCTTTGGCTGTCGACGGTGTGCACGGTCCACAGGAGGCATACACCCGACGCAGGCTCGGCACTACATATCGGGAATTGGGTCGCTTCGATGCCGCGTTGAAAGAACTCAACAAAGCTTGGCAAATCACCCGACGAGCCAACACTTTGGTAACAGAAAGCGAGGCTCTGGTTGAGCTTGGTTCGGCTTATCGTGCGGCTGGCGACACTGAGCGCGCGCACGATGTGTTGGATCGGGCTCTGACCCTCGCCCACGCTACTCACCAGTACTTTCAGCAAGCCCGTGGGCATGAAGAGCTGGCCCGATTGTTCGCGACCACCGGAGAATCAGAGCTTTCACTGCAGCATAAGCAGCAGGCTCACACGATCTTGATGAAGCTGGAAATGGTTGAGCAAAGTTCCTAACCGGCACTTATCACATAAAGTCCGAGCTATATTGATCCGCGTCTTGGGTCTTTTATCTCTGGCAGATCCCATATTGGGCTGCCCAATCATTCAGCGAGGAGCACCCCCTATGCATGCTTGGCGACGGGTAGCAGCGCTCACGACGCTCGCACTTGCGTTGGGCCTAGCTACGGCAGCATGTAGCGACTCCAAATCAGATAGTGGCGGCCAAGTAAGCGTGTTCACCACTAGACCGGAGAATCCGCTTAACCCACTGGCAACGACGGAGGTGGGTGGCGGTCGCATCATCAGATCGATGTTCACTGGCCTAACCAGCGCTGATCCGGATACCGCCGAAATGAAAAACGCGATGGCCGAATCAATCGAAACAACCGATTCCCAGAACTACACGATCGCGTTGAAGCGGGGATGGAAATTCCACGACGGAAGCGAAGTCAAAGCCAAGAACTTCGTTGACGCCTGGAACTATGCGGCTTACACGCCAAATGGCATGCAAAACGCACCGTTCTACGAAAACATCGAAGGATTTGATCAGGTTCACACGATCGATCCGGACCAAGAAGGACCAGAACAGGCGCCCACGCCACCATCGGAAAAAATGTCCGGACTAGAAATTATTGATGACTACACCTTCAAGGTAAAGCTCACCAGCCCACTGTCCATCTTCACTACGAAGATTTCGTATGTCGCGTTCTATCCAATGCCCGATGTGTTCTTTACAAAC
>JABFVL010000010.1 GCA_013362805.1 Mycobacteriales bacterium
TGTGCGGCGATAGCGGAGGCATCGAGCCACCAGATAACGACGGCTCCGCTCAAAGCGATGTGTTTGAGCGCCGTGTCTTCGGTGAGAAACGCGGCACTTGCGACCGCAAGGGCGGCGATAGCCGCGATCACGAGCACGGCGGACCAGAATTGGGATCCGTCTGCCAATGAAACGGCGCTGACACAAAGGGCGCTGATCCCAGCGAGCGCGGCGCTAAACAGCAACATGGGGTGTATTGGGCTAGGAATGCGGGATGTGGCGGCGAACGCCACGTCAAGGCACGCGACTAGTAGGCATGCCGCTGCAAAGACCATGGGCTCGGCGGTCAGACCGATCGCTAAAAATGGCACAGCCATGTGTGCTGACACCACGCCTATCGGCAGTGGGCTGCGAAGTGGGATCAGCAACGAGTAACCACATCCGACGACCGCCACCGCGATCAGCGTGAAACCAGTGTGGCCGGCCGCAGTGAGGGGCCCGTTCCACCCGACCTGCCATGCGGCATATCCATCGAGGCCAAGCAGGAAAAGTCCAAGTACGAGAACGGTTTCGGCGGTGGCCGTGAAGTGCTTGCGGTGCAATTGCCAAGGCGCGAGCAGGGTTAACGCGGTGACGGCGGCAAGGATAAGCGCGCGCCCCTCCACGCCGAAGTTCCCCCAAGCAAAGATGGTGAAAGCGATGGCGGCCGCGGACAACAACACGCCGCCGAGCGCGAGAAGAAGGTTTTGCACCATCGCTGGCGAGGTGCCAGCGGCTGGTGCACCGAAATCTGCTTTGGCTTGGGGGTGCGGATTTGCGGAAACAGACGCTTGGGAAGCATGTGATTGGCTCCGCCATGTGGCATCGTCAATGTGTTGGAGCAGGGCAGCACGTTCTCGCATGGCGTATGCACGTTGGCCGAGCAAGGTGTATTTCTGCTGGTAAAGCTCGTCCCCGGGCTTAGGTGTTGTGTCGATGGCCCGAAGTTGAGCATCGATTTCGTGAACGGAAACGTTGAGTTCGCCTAACCGGATGGTGAGCGGATCGGTTAAGGACAGCTGGCATCGCGCGCAGCGCTGTTGATCTGCGGTCTGGGCGTGTGCGCACCGTGGGCAGGTGGTCCACGCGGGATCTTGCGCTGTCTCGGTCACGAGAAAAGGTTAATCGCGGGTGACGAGCAAAACTCGGTATATCCACAAGCGTGATGGGAAGGCCCACGTAAACTGAGGTGAGACTAGGGGGTTGTTATGGAATCGCAAGCGGCTGCGGCGGTGCGTGACGTCCAAGTGCGGCGTACGCCGCCCGCGCGGCCGCAGGCGGTGGGGCCAATGACGGTGTCGACAGCGGCACCATCAGCAACGCGCTCTGTTTCTCGTTCGCCCGGTCAACAAGCGCCAACGGCAGCTCGTTCGGTCAATGTGGATTCACGTCCTCCACGTGAGGGGGTGGGTCGGGCGATCTTCGCGCAGCTGCAGGTCGGGTTGACTCGACTGTCGGCGTCGACACAGGCAGCGGCTGCCACAGCGGTGTCCACCGCCACGGGGCAAGCATCCGTTGAACAATCAGTGTCTCAACCTGTTGCTCAGGCTCCGCGTCGTCGCAAGCTTTAATGCCGCCCCATTCCGTGATACTGCCAGCCCACATTGCGCCAGCGCCGGGCGTCCAAACAGTTTCGCCCGTCTATAACGCGCTTTTGTTTCACTGCCGGAGCCAGCAGCTCGGGATCAATTGAGGAGATCTCATCCCACTCGGTGAGGGCGAGCACGAGATCGGCGTCTTGGACAGCATCCAGTGGCGACAGGGTGTAATTCGCCTTTGGTAGGGCGCTGCGAGCGTTGTCCATGCCTACAGGATCATAGATCGAAACTTGGGCGCAGTGGTCGACAAGGTGTGTCGCGATATCCAGTGCGGGGGAGTCACGTACGTCATCTGTGCCGGGCTTGAATGTCACCCCCAGAATCGCGACTTTCGCTTCGCTGGGTTTGTCCAACAGCGATAGGGCTAGGGTGACCGCGCTTGTGCGACGTCGCGCGTTTGTGGCGTCAACTTCATCGAGCAACCCGAATGCCACACCGAGTTCCTCGGCGCGAGCCCGCAGTGCTCGCACATCCTTGGGCAGGCAACCACCACCGAATCCAATGCCAGCTCGCAGAAATTTGGGGCCGATGCGGGCGTCGTGTCCTAGCGCGCGGGCGAGTTGGACCACGTCAGCCCCGCTCGCTTCACACAGTTCGGCCATCGCGTTGATGAATGAAATTTTGGTGGCTAAGAAGGCGTTCGCGGCTGATTTAGCAAGCTCGGCGGTGGCGAAGTCTGTGACGATGACGGGTAGTTCGCGTTGTTCGGCGGCGGCAAGGTCGTAAATGCCCTGATACGCGGCGTCGAGGAGAGCGGGAGTTGTCTCGCCTTTGATCCCGTACACCAGGCGGTCGGGGCGCAGTGTGTCGTTAACCGCGAATCCTTCCCGCAAGAATTCCGGATTCCACACCAGGGTGATGTCTTGCCCAGCGGGCGCCATGGCATGCAATGTGTTCTCTACCCATTGCGCGGTGCCGACTGGCACTGTGGATTTGCCAACGACAAGCGCGGAGCGATCGAGATATGGCGCGAGTTCGGTGACGATGGATTGCAGGTATGAGGTGTCGGCTGCCAGAGAACCCACTTTCTGAGGGGTGCCGACGCACAAGAAGTGCACCTCTCCGAATTCGGCTGCTTCCCGAGCCGACGTGGTAAAACGAAGTCGTCCGCTGGCCAGGGTTCGGGTGAGAAGTTCGGCGAGTCCCGGCTCGTAGAACGGCACTTCTCCGCCGTCGAGTTTGGATATTTTACCGGCGTCGCAATCGACACCAAGTACGTCGTAGCCGAGTTCTGCCATACAGATGGCGTGGGTAGTGCCAAGATAACCGGTGCCAAGCACGGTGAGGCGAGGGCGCGTTGTCACGGACGGGCTTGTCCTTTTCTGATGCCTGACGAGGGGGCGTCGATGTGGAGAGGCACATCTTATGCATCACGGCGCGTCTTCGCTGCCCTACTTATGGTGCCTGGTGGTGGCGCTAGTGGCGTGGAAAGCTAACGACAAGTCGGTGATGGGAGCCCGTGATGAGTTTTGATTTGTACCAACTCAGTGACGAGCACGAACAGGTGCGTCAGAGCGTTCGAGAGCTTGCCGCCGCTCATATCGCGCCATTCGCCGCCGAGGTGGATGCGGATGCTCGGTTTCCGACCGAAGCGCTGTCGGCTTTGGTGAAGGCGGGATTTCACGCCACACATATCCCGGAGGAATACGACGGGGCGGGCGCTGACTCGATTGCCACTTGCATTGTCATTGAGGAGATCGCACGGGTCTGTGCCGCGAGTTCCTTGATTCCGGCGGTAAACAAGCTGGGCACAGTGCCGGTGTTGTTGTCGGGATCGCCCGAATTGAAGCAGGAGGTTCTGCCCCCAGTCGCGCGCGGGGACGCCATGTTTTCTTATGCGTTGTCTGAGCGGGCGGCGGGCTCTGACGCCGCTTCGATGACGACACGTGCCCGTAAGACAGACAATGGTTGGGTGCTCGATGGCGCGAAGTCGTGGATCACTAATGCTGGATATTCCAGCTATTACACAGTGATGGCCAAAACCGATCCGGATGCTGGGGCCAGGGGAATTTCCGCCTTTGTGGTTCACCGGGATGATCCAGGGTTTTCGGTCGGGGCTAAAGAACGCAAGCTTGGAATTAAGGGCTCTCCCACCTGTGAGATCTACTTCGATAATTGCGAAATTCCCGCGCATCGCATTATTGGCGAACCGGGCACAGGGTTTTCCACGGCAATGCGCACCTTGGATCACACTCGGCTCACCATCGGTGCACAGGCGGTGGGCATCGCCGCTGGCGCTTTGGACGCGGCGATCGCTTATACAAAAGAACGCGAACAGTTTTCGAAGAAGATCGCCGATTTTCAAGCGGTTCAATTCATGTTGGCGGACGCCGCGATGAATGTTGAGGCCGCACGGCAGCTCGTTTATGTAGGTGCCGCGAAGGCTGAGCGGGGGGAAGCTGATCTGACATTTGTCTCTGCCGCCGCGAAGTGTTTGGCTTCGGACACGGCTATGGCCGTAACCACTGACATGGTGCAGTTGTTCGGCGGATACGGCTATACGCAGGACTTTCCAGTTGAACGGTTCATGCGTGATGCCAAAATCACGCAAATATATGAGGGCACCAACCAGATTCAGCGCATTGTGATGGCTCGTCAGTTGCTTAAGGGTTAGCGCCAAAAAGGTTTGCGTCGGCCTGATGATTGTCCCGGCGGGGTCGGCCCGCTGGGGGTCTGTGGGCCTGGGGTCGCCGCGTGCGGGTGGGTGCGTGAGGGGCCGTCTACTCGCAGATTGTTGTCTGGCATGACCGTGACCCGAATGCGATGTTGAGGAATGATCATGTTTTCGGGTGGCTGCTGCGTGAAAACGAAGTGCGGCATATTCGCGTCAATGTCTTCGCGGGTTGCGAAGCCAGTGTTTTCCGCCACTAGGCCCTCGCGCCGCAGGGCCTGGATGATCACTTCGCCGGCGTAAGGCGCGTCGACAATGGTCAGTGCCTTTTGTGGATGTTCACGTATAACATCGCGGAGTTGGCCAAGGAAGTGCTCGGGAACTGCGGCCGCTTCGCGGGTAAGCGCTGCTTTCGGGCCGCCGGATTCGATGTATGGGCGCAGCTTGTGCATTGGCACGCGTCTTAGCTCGGGCAGGTTGCCCAGAGGCGACTCCTCACGACGGATTACTCGCCCGTTTCGGAGTAGGTTTTCCGCACGAGCTCCCTGTTGCAGCCAGTCATCCCAGTCGCTGTGCGCGATGGCGAGTGCGAACTCTAGATCTAGTTCTGTTGACGGTGCGCTAAGCACATGGGTTAGCGTTGAGCCGCCTCTTCCTACCGGATCACGCGCGGGAAGTTTGCGTATAAGCACGGCGGTGGGCTCGTGCTGAGGCGGCGCGTTGAGCTGTTTATAGACATAGCCGGCGTCGGCGTTGATCTGCCTTTGTGTTGCAGATGTCAATGCGCTCACGTGTGCGTCAAGATTGACTAGGTCGTCGAAGCTGAGGGACGTGCCTTGGGGTCCGACGTCCCCGTGACCGAGCAGGCTGCGTTCTCCCCAGTGGTAAATGGTGACGTCGCCGTATGCTTCGCGCGACATTTCGGTCGGTTGTCCCATAGTGCGTCCTATGCGAGTGCGCCGTTGATGTGCAGCGGGGGTTCAGTTGCGGCGCGCACCTGCTCTTCGGTGACGCCGGGGGCGAGCTCGCACAGCTCCAAGCCATAGGGTTTGACGTCGATGACGGCGAGATCGGTGATGATTCGTTCCACACAGGTTTTGCCGGTCAGGGGCAGCGAGCAGTTATGGACTATTTTCGGCGAACCGTCTTTGGCCGTGTGTTCCATGATGACGATGACGCGTTTGGCGCCGTGCACAAGATCCATGGCGCCACCCATGCCCTTGACCATCTTTCCGGGAATCATCCAGTTAGCTAGGTCGCCAGCGGCACTCACTTGCATGGCGCCCAGGATTGCCACGTCAATGTGGCCGCCGCGAATCATGCCGAAACTACTCGCGGAGTCGAAATAGGAAGCGCCGGGCAAAACTGTGACCGTTTCTTTACCCGCGTTTATAAGGTCGGGGTCCTCGTCGCCGTCGAGTGGGTAGGGCCCAACTCCGAGGATTCCGTTTTCACTTTGCAGCACGACGTGGACGCCTTCGGGGACATAATTCGGCACGAGGGTCGGCAGTCCGATGCCCAGGTTTACATATTGTCCGTCGTGGAGTTCGCGGGCGGCGCGGGCGGCGAGTTCGGTGCGGGTGAGTGCCACGTCGATGCTCCTTATTTCTCTTGTACGGTGCGGCGTTCGATGCGTTTGTCGCCTGGGTCTACTGGCCCGACGATTCGCTGTATGTACACGCCTGGGGTGTGAATTTGCTCTGGCGGTATTTCGCCTGGTTCGACGAGTTGTTCCACCTCGGCAATGGTGATGCGGCCCGCGGTGGCGCATAGCGGATTGAAATTGCGTGCCGATGCGTTGTAAACGAGATTTCCTTGGGTATCGCCTATGGCGGCGCGTACGAGCGCGAAGTCGCAGACGATGCCTTGTTCCAAGACGTATTCAGATCCGTTAATTTCTCTGACTTCTTTGGCGGGGCTGGCCAGAGCTACGGTGCCGTCGGGGTGGTAGCGCCAGGGTAGCCCTCCTTCGGCGACTTGGGTGCCAACACCGGCGGGGGTGTAGAAGGCGGGTATCCCAGCGCCGCCAGCGCGGAGGCGTTCGGCGAGAGTGCCTTGGGGGCAGAGCTCGACTTCGAGTTCACCCGCTAGGAATTGTCGAGCGAATTCTTTATTTTCTCCGACGTATGAGCTGGTCATGCGTGAGATGCGGCGTTCAGCGAGGAGCAGGCCTAGGCCCCAGTCGTCCACCCCACAGTTGTTCGAAACGATGTTGAGGTCCGAGATGCCGTGGGTGAGGAGCGCGTCAATGAGCGTGCTGGGGATGCCGCACAGGCCAAAGCCGCCTACGGCGAGGGTGGCTCCACTGGGGATGTCCGCGGTAGCCTCGGCCGCATTATTGGCCAGTTTTGTGGGTCTAGGCATGCGGCCTCCAGGTGTGGCGGGGAAAACTGTGTTTTCACAGTACTGGAGCACGCGACTGGGGCAGAAGTAATGCGTCAGGCGATTTTTTGTCCGACCCCGCCCGAATTTAATGTGGCGTTATTGTAGTGCTCGTATTATTGGGCGAGTAGGATCTTCCAAAAGGACGAGGAGAAATCCACCGAACGGTGGGTGGTGGACTTCCCTTTACGGTTGATTTCAGGTTAACTACGTAATTGTCCGGCCAATCGGACAGATCGGAAGTTGGTTGTGTCCCGGTTAACGCCCACTCGCCGCGGTCGGCGAGTAGCAGCAGGTAGGCGGCTTCGCCGCGACCAAGATGCTGCCAGCCGGGGCAGCGGCTTATAGCGCTGCCTCCGGTGGTCAGCGGGCGATAGCTATTCACCCATTCCATTTTTCTTATCGCTCACCGCCGGAGACGTGTTACACGGGGTCCTCGTTAGCTGCGAGGGCCCCGTGTGCGTTTGGGGCCACTTCTGGGCTCCCAAACCGGGCATTCGCCGCGATGACGATAAGAACGCAATAACTCTACCCGGACACACCACGCTTTTACCACCAGTTGTTCAGCTAACGGAAGTAACTTCAATCTCAGTACATCACTGGTGATTGGGGACTTCCATGCACACGCGTCTAATAGCGGTCGCTGCCCTTGCCGCGCTGACTCCGGTGCTGCTTCACGGAAATGTTGCGGCCGATAACCACCAGAACACGCACCGTCGTACACCCCATGCTGGGTTGGCCACCGTTAAAAATGGGGCAGCGACAACCGAAGCGGTGTCATTGCCCGACGCCGCTCACAATGCGCCATCGCATTATCAAGCCGCCACAAAGCCCTTTTCCGCGGCTGGACTCACATGGGTAGGCGAGGGTGATGTACACGCGAGCATTCGCACTCACAGTGATGGCCGCTGGAGCCCCTGGTTCGCCCTCGGGCACGGCGAAACGGGACCGGGGCGAGCGGGCACGGCCCTCGCCTGGACCGGAACCAGCGATGGGGTCGAAATCACTGCCCAGGTGGCCTACGGCAGCGCCCAAGACGTAAGACTGCATCTAATAAACCCAGGCCAAGACACATACACATCGGGTTCCAGGGGCCCCCTAGCTGGGGTGGATGAGTCGGCGGCTCCGTTGCCAGTGCTCAGCCGTGCCGATTGGCAAGCAGACGAAAGTCAAATGACCTGGCCGGCCGAATACGCCGAGGACATCAAAGCCGTCACCGTTCACCACACCGCCACCAGAAATGACTACACGCCCGAAGAAGTACCGGCCATTTTGCGGTCCATTTACCGCTTTCAGGCCGTCGAGCGGCAGTGGGGCGATATTGGGTACAACGTGCTCGTCGATAGGTTTGGTCGTGCCTGGGAAGGGCGTGCTGGAGGAGTGGATCGGGCCGTGGTTGGCGCCCATGCCGGAGGTTTCAACACTGGCACCGCTGGCGTAGCTCTCATCGGCGACACCACTAACGAAATGCCCACCGCCGAGGCAAAAGAAACCATTGCTCGATTTATTGCCTACAAACTGCACCCATATGGCATAGATCCTCGTGGCACGGTTCAAATCACGGGCGGACCAAGCACCAGCTATCCAGCCGGGTCAACCATCGACGTACCAAGGGTGTTTGGGCACAACATGACGAGCGCGACGGCATGCCCTGGTTATGGCCTAGAAATTCACCTCGACCAGCTCCGCGAGCGCGCCGCTGTTCTTGGAGGCAGCGTGTCGTTGGCACCGCCCGTCTAGCGTGAGGTGGGGCAGCGCGCCGAAATTACGCTTAGCTATCGTGACCCTCACATTGGCGGTGATGGCGCGCGCAGCGCCGCGCCGGGGCGTTCGCACCGTTCCGGCGCACAACAAGACGGGTTGTGGACGTGGGATCCTTTTACGCAGTAGTGCCGGCCGGTGGCAGTGGAACACGGCTCTGGCCGCTTTCTCGTCGCACGAGCCCGAAGTTCTTGCACCCACTGGCTGGTGGAGAACGTAGCCTGCTGCAAGCCACTATCGATCGCCTTTCCCACCTTGCCGATGCTGAACACACACTCGTGGTTACCGGCGCTCGTCACGCCGCTTCGGTAGCGCGTCAGCTACCAGAGTTGGCCGAGGACCACATTGTTATTGAACCGGCGCCCCGAGACTCCGCCCCAGCGATCGGTTTGGCCGCGGCATTGATCGCTCGCCGCGATCCGGAAGCGGTAATGGGATCTTTCGCCGCGGACCACCGCGTGACGAAAACCGAAGCATTCATCGACGCAGTTCTCACCGCGATTGACGTCGCCCGTAACGGATATCTGGTCACGATCGGTTTGACGCCGACTCGACCAGAAACCGGATACGGATACATTCATCAAGCGGAACCTTTGCCGGGGAGCGGTTTCACCGTCGCCGAGTTCAAAGAAAAGCCCAGCCTGGCGGTCGCCGAGCAGTATGTCGCTTCTGGCGACTACTTGTGGAACGCGAGCATGTTCGTATGGCAGGTGCGTTCTGTTTTGGCGGAGCTTGAGCGTCAATCTCCCGCGCTTTATGCCGGCGTGCAGCGCATTGCGCAGGCGTGGGATACCTCCGAACGGGACGCTGTCCTTGCTGATGTGTGGCCGTCGCTTCCACGAATCTCCATCGACTACGCGGTGATGGAAGGAGCTGCCACGGCGGGCCGTGTCGCCACCGTTCCGGCTGATATTGGGTGGAACGATGTCGGAGATTGGGACACCCTGGGTGAGATTTTGCCTAGCGATGCGGCCGGAAACACAATTATCGGGCGAGGGCAGGTCCAGCTCACCGATGCTCACGATTGTGTTGTCGTGCCGCACGATCGTCTGGTGGCTTTGCTCGGTCTGCGCAATGTCATTGTGGTTGATACCCCAGACGCGATGCTGGTAGCTGACCGTAGCCGTGCTCAAGATGTGAAGAAGATTGTCGACACGCTGAACAGCGATTCTTTGCGTTGACGGCCCGCCGGCGAATTGTGCTTATAAACCAGAGATACTAATTAGGGTAAATCCCTGGACAAACGGTCTAAGGATTCATGGATTCTCGGGGTTACTTCCCGGCGTATGTAAGAGTATGCAAGGCTTGCAGCCGCGAATGATCTCCGCCTCGCACAAGCGGGGGTTTTGCTAATCAATGTGAGGGGGAAGCTGTGTCGCTTCAACCGTCGGCCGACGAATCAGCGGCCGTGGAAACAACTAAACAAATGCGGCCTATCCTGGCTTGGGGCCTGCTTGGTGCGAACGCGGTATTTCTGCTTTTCGCGCTTCAGGCGCTACTCATTCCAGGTGAAGGTGCACGTGAGGACGAATTTGCTGTCCGGGCGTTTAATACGCTTGGTTTCAGCATAGATTTGTTCACTCTTGGCACTGGCATTATGACGGTTGGGTTCCTGGGTGTTCTACAGTTGCTGCTGCCCGTGGTGGCCGTGCTGCTGACCACGCATGTGAAGCCGGCCGTATCGGGCGTGAAGACGTTCTTGCTGGTCGCCTTGGGCGAAATCGGGGTTAGTCTTCTTTTTGGGCTCGTCGCCTTCTTTGGTGCGTTCTCATTGGACGAGGACAATGTCGGTCGTTTGCTGACTGAGACCGCTTTCTTCGGTCTGGCCATGTTCGCGCTGTTTGGAATCGCTGCTTTCTGGATGTACAAGATCGCTCAGCCGCATCTGCAGTCCACTCCTAACTATGGCGGAGGCTATGGACAGCAGCAGGGCGGTTGGCCCGCGCAGGGTCAGCAGCAGTGGCCCGCTCAGGGACAGCAGCAGGCCTGGCCTCAGCCCGGGCAGCAGCCCGAGCAGCCTCAGCAGCAGGCGTGGCCGCAGCAGCCCGCGCAGCCACAGCAGCCTCAGCCCGGCCAGCCTCAGCCTGGTCAGCAGCAGTGGCCCCAGCAGGGTCAGCCTGGCCAGCAGCAGGGTGGTTGGCCACAGGGTTAATCCTTTCGATGGCGCAAGCCATTTGGGTAAGGGTGAAGTGCGGGGCCCGGTCGGATTTTTCCGACCGGGCCCTCTTGCGTACATGCCCCCGAAGAAAAGCGTCCGGTGGTGCATCAATGGCATCTGTGCCGAACGTTATTTCCGCATGTTGCACTGTGTACGCACACTATGGAGAGTGCCAGCTACCCGGGCTAGTAGGTAACTACACAGTATTCAATAAATCTGTGCAAAAAGGTTATATGTCGCAAATTCGTAAATATCAATACCAAGCTACCTATTGACTTTGCATGCATTACACGCGTGTAATTCCCTTCAGGACCATCACGGCCCGAGGGGGTTCGCGGCCGTGGGGGCTTCCAAGGCATGGGGGGTCGCATGCCGGCGCGTGAATATGCGCCTGGCGCATGAGTCAAGGAGGCGGCAATGATTGAAATGAACACCGCGATAAACGCCGATAGCAGTTCGCCGCGATTGCGGCTTGTTGCTGATATTGGAACACCGCTAGATCAAACAACGGATTTGCTGGGAGATTTCTTTGCCCAGTGGCAGGACCAGGCACTTTGCTCCCAAACAGACCCTGAAGCGTTCTTCCCGGAAAAGGGTGGGTCAACACGTGAAGCAAAACGCATTTGCACTGGTTGTGAAGTGCGTGCTGAGTGTTTGGAATACGCCCTAGCCCATGATGAGCGATTTGGTATTTGGGGCGGGCTATCCGAGCGGGAACGCCGAAAACTTAAGAAAGCAATGTAGATAGCGTAAACAATTTGGTGGGTCGCGCGAATTTCTTCGCGGCCCACCAAATTTTTATTACACCTCTTCTGGGTCGAGCCCCAATAGTTTTGCGACTTGCTCAAGGATTACTTCAGCGACGATATGCGCGAGTTCGCCGCGGTCGCCGGCGCGGGCTTCCAATGGCCACCGATAAATGACAATGCGAGGGGCTATGCGCCCGCGTCCGGTATCGCGTCCCTGTAGTAGCCGAGCGAGAGGCACATCTCCATCTTCAATCACATCCGCATCAAATGCGGGCAATTGAGGTGGAACCTCTTCAACCGCGAACTCGATGTCATTGAGTGGGCGCTTGAGCCGGTGCTCTGCTTGGTCGACCGCGTCCAAGACCATGTCATCGAAGGCCTGAGTTCGGGTGCGCGCCGCTGGGGCGCTGGCTGGAACCAGGCGCCCCCGAAGACCCCGCCCGTGGCGGTCACGGCGATGCGCGGCTCGGCGCGGGCTAGAGAGATGGGCGACCATGGATTCAGAGTAGCTCCCGTAGCGACCAGTGCGTGTTCGGCCGCGGTTTTCCCGTTGGCGTAAAACCTGCGACTTTAGGGATAATTGGGGCGAAAGGTCTCTGTTTGCTAACCCATCTCACCCTTGTATGCGTTCAGATCGGCGTGGAGTCTGGCGCGGCGGCTCATAGGTCGATACGGTGCCGCCGTGAGATCTCAACGGCGTTGTTCCCGCAGTGGCTGCATCGAGCCGGCGGTCGCCACGCTCACATATGTCTACGCGGACTCCACAGCAGTCATCGGACCATTGGCCACGCACGCCGAACCGCACACCTATGACCTATGTGAAAACCACGCGCGACGCATGACCGCGCCGCGTGGTTGGGAGTTGGTGCGCCACGACGGAGATTTCACGGTGCCCCCACCCAATAGCGATGATTTGGTGGCGCTCGCCGACGCGGTGCGTGAAGCGGCTCGTCCTCCTGAGTCGGAAGACCCTCAGCCGCCGACGCCGGGGCGTCGCGGTCATTTGCGAGTTTTGAACGGTAATCTCGGTTCGTAATTTGCGCCAAGCGCCCGAAAAGGCAATATTCAGGGCGATATCTTGCTCTAGCCCACCTAGCGGTAGGCTCGCGTGATCGCAGGTCAATCACCCAAAGGAGTCCCGAAGGTGGCACCCCTCGATCTCAGTCAGATCATCAAGGCTTACGACGTCCGTGGTCTCGTTCCGCAACAGCTCAACGCGGATGTGGCTGGGGCAATTGGTAGCGCCTTCGCTGACCTTATGGCGCAAGAGGGCGCACAGTCCATTGTGGTCGCACACGACATGCGCGATTCTTCGCCCGAGCTCGCGAATGCATTCGCGCGCGGCGTCACACAGCGCGGACTCAACGTCGTCAATGTAGGGCTCGGCTCCACTGATCTTCTCTACTACGCCGCAGGGGCGTTGAACATGCCTGGCGCAATGTTCACGGCAAGTCACAATCCCGCGCAATACAACGGCATCAAGCTGTGCCGTGCGGGCGCGGCTCCTGTAGGCCAGGACAGTGGCCTAGCTCAGGTTCGAGAAGCCGCTCAGCGCCTTCTGAGTGGGTCTATGGCCCCGTCGGTGGCAACGCCCGGCACGGTTACCCAGTCCACTGTGCTCGAAGACTATGCGGCCCACCTTCATACCCTGGTGCCCTTGGCGAAGATTCGACCCTTGAAAGTCGTCGTCGACGCGGGCAATGGAATGGCCGGCTACACCGTCCCGGCCGTCTTTAAGGATCTGCCATTGACAGTCATCCCGCTCTACTTTGAGCTTGATGGCACCTTCCCGAACCACGAAGCGAACCCATTGGAGCCGGCGAACTT
The DNA here is from genome assembly GCA_013362805.1 of Mycobacteriales bacterium. Taxonomy (GTDB): domain Bacteria; phylum Actinomycetota; class Actinomycetes; order Mycobacteriales; family QHCE01; genus JABFVL01. The sequence goes on from JABFVL010000010.1 coordinate 13,105, forward strand.
GCGCGATCTGCAGGCAGCCGTGCGGGAACACCAAGCAGACATCGGCCTCGCCTTTGATGGTGACGCCGACCGCTGTTTCGTGGTCGATGAAAACGGTGATGCGGTATCTCCGAGCGCCATCACCGGTCTGGTCGCATTGAGGGAACTCGACAAACACCCCGGCGCGACGATCATCCATAACTGCATCACCTCCCGAGCGGTTCCAGAGCTTGTCGCCGAACACGGCGGAGTTCCCGTCCGTTCGCGCGTGGGTCACTCATTTATCAAGCAAGAAATGGCCGACACCGGCGCTGTGTTTGGTGGCGAGCATTCCGCCCACTACTACTTCAAAGATTTTTGGAACGCGGACACTGGCATGCTCGCCGCGATGCATGTGCTCGCGGCGCTCGGTGAGCAAGACACTCCGCTTTCCAGCCTGGCCAAAGAATACGAACGCTACGTTGCTTCCGGTGAAATAAATTCCACAGTAGACGATCAAGCTGAAGCCCTAAATCGAGTTAAGGCGACCTTTAGCGACGCTGATATCGACGAACTTGATGGCCTTACTTCCAGTTTTTCCGATGGAAGCTGGTTCAACCTGCGAGCTTCTAACACCGAACCACTTTTGCGCCTCAACGCCGAAGCCCCACAGGCCGAACGCATGGCGCAGCTACGTGATGCCGTACTTGCCATAGTGAGGGAGAGCAACTCATGACCACCGTGCTCGATGAACGCCTTGTCGCCGTGCTGGCGTGTCCATGCCAAGCTCACGCTCCGCTCACCCAACAGGGTGAGCAGCTTGTGTGCGGCAGCTGTGGCCGCCATTACCCAATTCAAGACGGCATTCCCGTCTTGTTGATGGAAGAGGCCATTCAGGCATGACTGGCACCGCCCCAGAACCCGCGAGCAGTGTCATCGACGAATCCCGGCTGGAAGATCCAGCGCTATGGGGCGCCGAACCAGGCAACACCGGCTGGGCTCGCAGTGCTGACGCGATGCTTCGGCAACTTGCCGCCTCGGGTGCGCATTTGCGCGAATCCGCCACATTGGCCGCCGAGGCTGGCCTACATGAATTGAGCGCTGATGGCCGACCTCGCGCCGTAGTTATCGCCGGAGTTGGAACGGCCGCGCGCACCGGCGAAATTTTGTCAGCGGTCACTGGTCCGCGGTGCCCCGTGCCAGTTTTGTCGCACCGAAGCGCCGGTGTTCCCGGGTGGGTTGGCGCCGCCGATGTCGTCATCGCGGTATCTGGGTCGGGAAAAAGCCCCGAAGCCTTGGCCGCCGCTGAAGCCGCTGTGCATCGGGGCGCGCGCCTTGTGGCGGTGAGTGCACCTGATTCTCCGCTGCACGGAATGGCCGAACGGGCCCGGGGCGCTATTTTCGTGCCGGTGCCATTGCGCCGCCCGGCGCGCACTAACTTGTGGGGTCTGGTGGCCCCAGTCCTGTTGGCGGGTCGAGCTCTTGGCCTGGTCAATCTCACTGAAGCGGATATCGCCGAAACCGCCGCGCGGTTGGACGCTGACGCGGAGCGTTGCCGTGCTGACGGTGATGCGCTGACCAACGAGGGCAAGGCCCTTGCGCTTGAGCTCGCGGGGTCGATTCCTTTGGTGTGGGGGACCACGCGGTTGGCTGGCGTGGCGGCCGGTCGTTTTGCCGATCAGCTGGCGGCCAATGCTCGCTATCCCGCTATGACCGGCGCCTTGATTGAAGCGAGTCGAGGGCGGGTCGGCGTCCTCGATGGTCTGTTCGGCGCTTTGGCGCCTGGTGTGGATTTCTTTGCTGACCGCGTTGAAGACAAGCAGGGGACACAGCTTCGCTTGGTGCTACTCCGTGAATCTGGTGCCTCGGCTGAGAATATTCGCCGCGCCGACGCTGTCGCCGAGTTGGCCAGTGAGCGGAACGTGGGCGTGAGCACAGTCACCGCTGAGGGGGTCTCTGAACTCGAGCGGGTGGCGTCGCTGATTATGATCCCAGACTTCGCCTCTGTGTATTTGGCGGCACTGCACGGGATTGACCCAATTGCGGTTCCTGCGGTGGGCGATTTGAAGAACCGGATCATGCAGTGAGACAGGAGCGGTAATGAGTGCGAGCGGTGGAACCAAGGCGATCGTCGCCGCATTGGGCGCGAACTTGGGTATCGCTGTCACGAAATTCATTGCCTGGGCGTTGACGCAGTCTTCGTCGATGTTGGCTGAGTCAATTCACTCGGTAGCTGATTCGGGAAATCAAGCTTTGTTGTTGCTTGGCGGCAAGCGGGCTAAACGTGGAGCCACCCCGGAACACCCGTTTGGCTATGGCCGAGAACGCTACATCTATGCCTTCATAGTGTCTATCGTCCTGTTTAGTGTGGGTGGTTTGTTCGCGCTGTATGAGGGCTGGCACAAACTAGAAGATCCACATGGGATCGATTCTTGGCAGTGGGTGCCGGTGCTGGTGCTGACTGTCGCGATCGGGATGGAAAGTTTCTCGTTCTATACCGCGATTCGCGAATCGAACCACGTTCGAAAGGGTGCTTCGTGGCGCCGCTTCGTGCGCAATGCGAAGGCTCCCGAGCTTCCCGTTGTGTTGCTGGAAGACCTCGGCGCGCTGGTGGGTCTGGTGCTAGCGCTCTTCGGTGTCGTGTTGACGCTGATAACAGGCGATGGCATTTGGGACGCTTTTGGCACGTTGGCCATTGGTGCGTTGCTGGTGGCGATCGCAGTGGTGTTGGCGATTGAGACCAAGAGCCTGCTGTTGGGTGAGTCGGCGACGGACGACGATGTGCGCGCGATTGAGCAGGCCATTACCCAAGAGCCCGCGGTTGAGCGTTTGATCCACATGAAGACTTTGCATTTGGGCCCGGAAGAGTTGCTGGTTGCCGCGAAGATCGCGGTGCGCAGTGACGACACGGCTGGTCATATCGCTGACACCATTAATGCGGTTGAGGGTCGGATCCGAACAGCTGTACCTATTGCCCGAGTTATCTATCTTGAACCTGATTTGTACCGTCCGCAACCGGTGTCGTCGACAGCCCAAGGTCGTTAGTCCCGATATGGAGCTTTTGTCGAACACGATTCAGCACTACGCCTGGGGATCCCACGAGGCCATCGCCGAGGTGCAAGGCCGCGAAACGCCCAGTGCCAAGCCTGAAGCCGAACTGTGGATGGGGGCACACCCCAGCGCGTCATCGCGGTGCGAAGACGGGCGCACACTGCGAAGCATCATCACTGTTGATCCCGTGAACAACCTCGGCGCCGCCACCCACAAAGAATTCGGCCCGAGGCTGCCGTATCTCATGAAGCTACTAGCAGCGGCCGCCCCGCTTTCCATCCAAGTACACCCCGATGCCAATCAAGCCGCCGAAGGTTTCATCCGCGAAGAAGACGCCGGGATTCACTGCGCTGACCCCAAGCGCAACTATGTAGACAGCAACCACAAGCCCGAACTTTTGTGCGCCATCACAGAATTTGAAGCCCTCTGTGGTTTCAGACCGCTCGGTCAATCACGAGACCTCCTCGCTGGGCTTCGGCTGCCAGAACTAGAAAATTATTGCCGGCAACTCGACGAACCCGGCGGTCTGCAACGTGTCGTCACCGACATTCTTACCGACCAGGAACCCCATCTCATTGCTCGAGCGGTTGGGGCTGCGTGCATCCAGCATCTAGACAACACCCAATCGCCCTATGCCGTGGCGGCCCGCATAGCGCAACGGTATCCCGGAGACATCGGGGTAGTTGTCGCACTGCTGCTCAATCATTTGCGTCTACAGCCCGGGCAAGCGCTCTACGTTCCAGCTGGTGTTCCACATGCGTATCTGGGTGGCACTGGCATCGAAGTAATGGCTAACTCTGACAACGTTCTGCGTGCTGGACTCACGCCCAAGCATGTGGACGTGAGTGAAGTGCTGCGCGTTTTGAGCTGGGACGCCGGACCGCCGGCACTGGTGAAGTCTCACAACGATGGCGCCGGGCTTGAACAGTGGTCCACTCCCGCCCGCGAATTCGTGTTGTTTCGAGCTCAACTTGCCGATCGCCGGTTGTCGTTGCCCGTTCATGGCGCTCGGATAGTGTTCTGCCTGCACGGTGCGGTCCAGCTGCACAGCGCCGACAATTCGATCGACATCACCGCGGGGCAAGCGGCCTACGTGCCAGATGTTGACGGCGACATTGCTCTCACTGGCTCCGGCACAGCTTTTGTGGCCGGCACTCACTAGTCCACTGTTGATTTCGCGTCGATGGTGAGCTAACGAATCTCGAAGATGGCGCAATCCCCGGAGCGATAACGCAACGTGGTGTTATCGCTCAGTGCGGAGAAATCAACTGATTCGCGAAGGTCTACAAAAAGCCAAGTCACATGGTAGGTGTCACGAAGCGTGGCGATACTTCTGTCGCTAGGCGTGGTGAAAGCGGCGTCGTTCGCGGCGAGTTTGGCGGGATTCCAATAGGGGCGGTACATGAACGGCGTCGTCTTACTATTTGAACCAGTGCGCTCGGTGTAACCCCATCCTTCGATCAACACGCGGCGTTCGCTATAGCCAGAGATCCAGAACGCCCGGTTATCGCATCGGCCTTGCCCGTCTCGGCCGCGACAGTGCGCGTTCGTCGCGATGATGGCATCGGGATCAGAATGCGCACGCAACCAACGTGAAGCCTCGCGGGCACCATGTGGCAATGGAGTCGCATTGCTAGGCAATGTCCGGGCGCTGGTTCCTTGTTTGTCGAACTGTTCAATGATGCCTGTCCACTCGCGAGCTACCCCAAATAGTCCGCCACCGATCAGCACGCTAGCCAAGGCCGCAATAGCCACGGCTCGTGTCTTCATATGCCACAGCGTGGCGGCGGTTATTGATGCTCCCGTAAGCAACACTAGGTACGGCCAGGCCAAAGTCCACAAGGCGGCGGCGCGCCCAGACTCGTCCGCCAACGTCGCTTGGGTCGGACTGAGCCAATACAGCGCTCCCGTGAGCGCGGCCCCAGCTAGCAGCGGCGGAATGAGCCGCATGTGTTTATCCGTCAAAGCGGCGAGTCCACATGCTGATGCGACACCTATCAGCGGGGCGACGGAGCGCAGAAAGTAATACTCGCTGAATCCGGTATGGGCGAACACGATGGTGGCGCCCACTCCGGCCGCCGTCACGCCCACCAACAATGCGACCAGCGGATCTGTGCGCTGTTCTTTCTTCCCAAGGCCAAGCGCGCCAGTGGCCCGCATCAGCCAGATCAACACCGTCAAAGATCCGATGATCAGCAGTACCCATGGCCGCAGAGGGAGCCAGGGCATACCGAGATGGCTGGCGACTACCGCGGGCATCCGTCCCATGTTGTGAAGTGGCCGCACACTCATGCCGTCTGATTGCCCCCGGTATACGACGAGCATCGCGAGGGCGAGAACGGTGAAAACCTGTGCGGCGGCGATGAGCGCGGTTCGGTTCCATAGTTTTTTGTTGAACCGTTCGACCGCGATGACAGCCAGGATCCCAACAAGGAGCACGGGCAAAAAGGTCCCTTTGGATCCGGCTAGGGCGATGAGAAATATCGCCAGCAGTAGCCAGCTTCCAGCCCGGGCACCGTTGCGCAACATAGAAACCAGCAACAGCAGCGTGCCAGCGAAGAGCGCCGCCCCGAAGGCCTGCGTTGGACTCTGCCACCACCAGTCATCGAGTGCCCGTGTTTCGAAAACTATGGGTTCTTCGGTGAATTGAAAGGGCGAAATAGCGGTGAGCCAGAAACCGATTACCGTCGCCGCTATGCCGGTCCACCAGCGCGAAGATAGTCGCACGGCCAGCAACGCGCTGCCAATGATGGTGATCGCGAGAAGCGGGACGATCGACAACCGCAGCAGCAAGACTTCTAGTTCGATGCCCGTTCCCCACGAACTCGCGGCGAGATGGGCATGCGCGAACCAGTGGTAGTTCAGCGGTTCGCCAGCAAGATAGGGCACCTGCGGCGGCGCATGATTTTTTAGTTCCCCGGCCAAAGCTAGGTGGTAAGGAATATCGAGATATGGCGAGCTGGCGGCATCTCCGGTAAATGGGTGAGTTGTGAATGCGCGCCAGGCGATCCAACTCAGGCTCACCAGCGTCACCGCGCTGATTGCCCAGGAAAACCATCGTGGAACTTTTTCTGGGTTGCGAGCCCGCCAATGCCCCCGGAGTTTGGGATGCGCGGCGAACAGAATCAGCACTACCGCTGGTGCGGTGAGCGCCAGCGCGGGTATGCCAAGCAGGCGGGCGAGAAGGTAGGAACCGAGGCTGAAAACGAGTCCGAGGGCGCTCCCGATAACGACGTCGTCCAACAGCGTGCGGGAGGGTCCATGCAGGGCGCGCCACAACAAGATTCCTGGTGTTACTACCGCGAGCCCAAGGTAGGCGCTGTATGTCGCGATCTCGGTTGTTGCGACGCCAAAGTGGAAGAGCAGTGCGGCGCATAGCGCGGCGCTTGTTATGAGTGGCCACCAGCGCCAAGTGAGTATGTTCCTTGATGTCCGTGGAACTTCAGCTTCTGTGCCGCTTGGTTGTTTCGCGGCAATTTTGACGACTGGGGCGTTCGCGGACACACTGCGCAGTCTAAAGGCCTGGTGCCTTTGACGCGGGGCACGGGCCGTGATGAAGAGGGCTTCTAGGTCGGCTTTGCGGCATTTCGTCGGGGGGTGCTCCGCTGCTACGGTGGCAATAACCCACGCAAGGAGATTTCCGCACAATGACAGCGCTCGACTACAAGGTTGCCGACCTATCTTTGGCAGACTTTGGCCGCAAAGAAATTCAGCTCGCCGAACACGAAATGCCCGGGCTGATGGCGCTTCGCGCCGAATATGGCACCAGTAAACCCCTCACTGGCGCTCGCATCACCGGTTCACTTCACATGACTATTCAGACCGCGGTTCTGATTGAAACCTTGGTCGAGTTGGGCGCGGAAGTCCGCTGGGCGTCCTGCAACATTTTCTCCACCCAAGACCATGCCGCCGCCGCTGTTGTCGTGGGGCCAAACGGCACCGTTGACGCGCCAGCCGGTGTGCCAGTGTTCGCTTGGAAGGGCGAAACCCTCGAAGAATACTGGTGGTGCACTGAGCAGGTGCTGAACTGGCCCAATGGCCAAACCCCCAACATGATTCTCGACGATGGTGGAGACGCCACGCTTCTGGTTCATGATGGTGCCAAGTTCGAAAAGGCGGGCGATGTGCCAAGCGCGGCCACCGCCGAGTCCGAAGAACATGCCGTCATCCTCAACTTGCTGGCCCGCTCGTTGAAGGAAGACAAGCAGCGGTACACCAATATCGCCGCCAGCATTCAAGGCGTCACCGAAGAAACCACCACTGGCGTGCACCGCCTATACGAAATGCACAAAACCGGATCGCTCCTATTCCCGGCCATCAACGTCAATGACTCGGTCACCAAGTCCAAGTTCGACAACAAATACGGCTGCCGCCACTCACTTATCGACGGCATCAACCGCGCCACTGACGTGCTCATCGGCGGCAAAGTAGCCGTTGTGTGTGGCTACGGCGATGTCGGCAAGGGCAGTGCCGAATCGCTCCGCGGTCAAGGTGCTCGGGTTATCATCACCGAAATCGACCCCATCTGCGCCCTGCAAGCCGCGATGGACGGATATCAGGTCACCACTCTTGACGACGTGGTCAGCACCGCCGACATTTTCATCACCACCACCGGTAACAAAGATGTCATCACCGCTGACGACATGGCGAAAATGAAGCAAGGCGCGATCGTCGGCAACATCGGTCACTTCGACAACGAAATCGACATGGCTGGTCTTGCCGCGCTGCCGGGCATCACCCGAGTCAACGTCAAGCCCCAGGTCGACGAGTGGGTGTTCGCCGACGGGCATTCAATCATCGTGTTGAGCGAAGGTCGTCTGCTGAACCTCGGCAACGCCACCGGTCACCCCTCGTTCGTGATGAGCAACTCCTTCTCGAACCAGGTCATCGCCCAGATTGAACTGTTTACCAAGGCCGCTGATTATCCAATCGGCGTGTACACGCTGCCTAAGCACCTCGACGAAAAGGTCGCCCGCGCGCACCTGGACGCTCTCGGTGTCAAGCTCACCACCTTGACCAAATCACAGGCCGAATACTTGGGTCTGCCAGTTGAAGGACCCTACAAGCCCGAGCATTACCGCTACTAATCGCGACGCACGGTGTGGTGGAGCGTGTGAAACCTCCACCACACCATTTGTGCATTAGCGCCGAGGTGTCGTAGTTGGTCCGTTGCTAGACGGCTGCGGCATGCTCTGAGCCCGCGCGGTGGTATCCAGATTCCGCTGTGAGGCGATTACCTCGCCGGGGGCAAGCTCCCGACGAAGGCGCCCAGCTGGCATGTGCCCGACAGGTAATCCAAAGCTGGCTCGAACAGTGCGTAGTCCTTTTGTATGCCGCCCGACCACGGTTCCCGCAATCTGGGTGGTAAGGGCGATAACCGTTCTCCGCAAGTTACCTAGTTTCTTGTTTTCAGTTGGCGCGGGTTGATTTACCGGGCGTTTTGCTCCGGCCCGTGGCATGAACCCTTGATAGTCAACGGCTTCGATGGCGCGAATGTGCTCGATAATCTGTCGGAGTTCTTCGGGCAGCACCGATCCGTCGCGTTCTTGTTTGCGAGAATTGTCCAAGCGCATTTGCACGTTGAACGAAGCCGCGCCCTGTGCACCGGCCGATAGCGCGGTCAGTGCCCGCTCTTGTGGGGTGTTTTCATCGTCTCGAGCGAGATCGGTGCGGTCGAACGAGCCCACTAGAACCCCATATTGGACTGCGAGTGAACGAACATGCTCGGGTGCTAGTTCGGCGATGGGCCCGAGCATAATTCCGTCTTCTAGTAAAACCTGTGCGCCGCGTGCGGCTGCTAGTGCTTGTTCAACGCTAAATGGGCTTTTCATGCCGGTCTCGATGATGAGCGGAATGTCCATTTCGATGGCGAGGGTGGCGGCATCCGCGACAAGCCATGGATCGGCGTGTTCCAGCGATTCCAGCCGAATCGCGTCAGGCTTTATCCCTTGTTGACCGTCACGTTCTCGTGTGAATGCGTCTCGAAGGAATTCGAGCTCATTTGGTCCGAAAAGCGAGACAATGTAGGCAACTCCCGCTTCCTCGGTTTTGCGGCGCAATTCTGCATGCCAGGACGGATGCATTAGGTTTTTTTCTTTATATTGCTGAAGATTGCCTTCTTCGTCGGGCAGTCCGTGTTCGAGCGCCAGACGTGTGCTGGCTGTTGTTCCTTTCGCCATCAAATCTGGACCATAAAACTGCACCCCGACGGCGTCGGCTCCGGCGAGAGCTAATCCGGCGACAGCGTTGCGCGCGCGGTCTAGATTGCCATTATGGACAGAGCCCAACGCCGCGGTAATGAACATGCGCTCGCCGGGTCCGACTAAGCGATCTCCGATGCTGATGGTCATGTGACGAGTTCCCAATCTGTCGTTTGCGCTTGCACGTAACGGTAGTTGGATCCCAATGCCGGCCAAACGGGGTATTTCATTTAGCTCGCGCCAAGTCGCTTTGTTTAGCCATCTATGCTCAACGCTGAGTTGTTCAATATGGGGAAGGCATGACGATGGGTGAACCTTTCGTACCGTTTAACCGGGCATATGAATCCGGTCGTGAACGTGACTATGTGAGTGAGTCAATCAGTTCGGGTGCACTGTCTGGTGACGGGCCGTTCACTAAGCGTGTCACTGATTTGATTGTCGCTCGTAGCGGTGCGGAAGGCGGCTTGCTCACCACGTCGTGCACCCACGCCCTCGAAATGTCGGCGGTTTTGTTGGACTTGGAACCCGGTGACGAAGTGATCATGCCGTCGTTCACCTTCGTTTCCACCGCCAACGCCTATGCGCTGCGCGGCGCCGTCCCGGTTTTCGTCGACTGTCGTCCAGACACCCTCAACATCGACGAGCGGCTTATCGAAGCGGCCATTACTGAGCGCACCAAAGCCATCGTTGTCGTGCACTACGCCGGTGTGGCCTGCGAGATGGACGAAATCATGGCCATCGCGGGTAAACATCAGCTACCAGTGATTGAAGACAACGCCCATGGCCTTGGTGGCAGCTATCGAGGTCGGCCCCTCGGGTCCATCGGCGCCATGGCCACGCAAAGTTTCCACGTCACCAAAAATATTCAATGTGGCGAGGGTGGCGCGTTCCTGGCCACGGAAACCGCGTTGCTGGAACGTGCTGAAATCATCCGCGAAAAAGGCACGAACCGCGCGCAGTTCTTCCGTGGCATGGTCGATAAATATCGATGGATGGACTACGGCTCTTCGTATTTGCCGTCGGATATGTTGGCCGCGTTCCTGACGGCGCAGATGGAATCCTTTGATGAGATCCATCAGCAACGGCAGCACGTATGGTCCAGCTATCACACTCAGCTCGCTGATTGGGCGGGTGAGCGAGGAATAGCTCAACCCATGGTCCCCGATCATGTCGAGCACCCGGCTCACCTTTACTACCTGCTACTGCACTCAGCTGATGAGCAACGGGCCTTCATCACGCACCTGAAAGAACGCGGTGTTGGCTCGGTGTTCCACTACGTGCCGTTGCATTCGGCTCCGGCGGGAGAAAAGCTCGGGCGTAGCGCTAGCCCCGATGGTTGCCCGATCACCGATGATGTGTGGTGCCGTCTGGTGCGTCTGCCGCTATTCGCTGGCATGCGTGAAGACGAGTTGAGCCGCGTTATCGACGCGGTGCGCAGCTTCAAATCTTAAGAACAACTCGGCTTGGCCCAAGACCGTGGTTTTGGGCCAAGCGTTAGGTGGAAAAGCATGGAATTACCTGACGAGAACGAATGGCGTTTCGTAGCGGTACTCAACAAAACCGCTTCGATCGGCACGTTGATGAATGCCCTAGGGCACATGTCGGCTGGCTTGGCCGCACATTGCCCAGAGGATATGCGTTTTCTGAACTACGCGGATGCCGACGGCCAGGCGCATCCACACATCTCGCATTTTCCGTTCATTGTCCTTTCGGCCAAGAACTCCCAAGCGCTGCGCCGTCTCCGCAATGAGGCGCGTGAACGAGACATGGTCTGCACTGATTTCGTGGAGACCATGCGCATAGGCACCACAGCTGAGCAGCTCGAAGCCACGGCTAATACCGCCGAGGCGGATCACCAGTATCTCGGGGTGTGCCTATTTGGTAAAACGCACGAGCTGCGAGAGATCACTAAACGATTCTCGTTGTTCAGTGGATAATGGGCCACGTGAAAACTCGAGGCCTCAGTAGGCAGAAGCTGGCCAGGAGTGCTTTACAGGGCCTGGCCAGGGTTGCTGTGCCTTTGATGTGTAAGCCACAAATACGCAAGCATTCGACGGCGACCCCGGGTGAGGAGGGGGCGATATGGGCCGTGCATCATGGTGGCTTCACAGATCCGCTTTTGCTGCTGTATGCGGCGAGCAAACTGGGTGTACAACCGCGGCTCATGGGGTCGGCAAACTTTTTCAAGTTTCCCGTCATTGGCAGTTTGTTGCGTGCCGCTGGCCATATTCCTATCGCTTTCGCTGAACAGAACTCCGCACAGGTCGACTTAAGTCAGACCGATGTCAAGGCGGTGCTGTACACGGCTATCGAGGCGGTGCGAGCCGGTGAGACTCTTGCGGGTTACCCGGCGGCACGAATTACTCGACGACCTGGTTTGGCGCCTGAACGGGTGCGTTCTGGATTCCCTCGGGTAGCGGCCGCATCAGGGGCAACGGTATATCCACTATCTAGTTTGGGTGCCCATGACGTTGTGTCGTACGACCAGAATTTTAGGGCCGCCGCCAAGAAGGCGGTGCGTAATCTAGCTACTGGTAGAAGACCGCGCGCGTTGATCTATTTCGGTGAGCCAATTCGCCAGCCTGGCGGGAATTTTCAGGCGGTCGCCCGGCAACTTGAAGACGCGATGGTGCGGGACCATGACTTCGTTGTGCGAAAAAATCCTGCGCTTGCTCGAAGTTCGGACGCCTCTCGACCCATCGACAATTCTCGCGCGATCCGTCGTCCTTAACTCCGCGTCTTTTCCACTCGTTGCCGCACAAGGTATGCAGGTTTGCCCATGCTGCCGGTGAACAGGCGCCCGAGATATTCGCCAATGACTCCAACCGCGATCATTTGCGCTGCCGAGAAGATGGCGACCATGCACGCCAGCGAGGCCCATCCGGCTGCGCGCCCGTCGGGGTTGGTGAAATAGTCGAAGATGACGTAGCAGAGCAAGCCAAGCCCCACGAGCCCGACGAGTCCGCCCAGGTAGGTAACAAAGCGCAGGGGTTTCGTGGAATATCCCAAGAGCAAATTCATGGCATGTCGAACCAAGCTCTTGAACGTGTAGCTGGAGTTACCTTCGTCTTTTTCCATGTGGATGGTGACTGGTTTGATGCGGGTGGTTGCCCAGGACAGCGTCACGTCCAGCATTCCGTGTGAGCCGCGCAAATTATCGAAACCTTTGCGGAGGAAAGAGCGAAAAGCGCGGAATGAGCTAATCGAGGAGGCGTGCTTGATGCCAAGCACCTTTGCCATCACTCGCTTGACGCCACGTGAGGCCAAGCTACGAAAAAACCCGTGTTCCTCGGCTTTGGGCACGCCATATACCAGGTCAACGTCCTCGGTAAGCCCCTCGAGTAGCTTGCCGATTTCTTCTGGTGGATGTTGCAAATCATCATCCATCGTGACGATGATTTCGTGGCGGGCCGCGCGAACGCCAGCGAAGTAGGCGTTTTGTTGTCCGTAGTTTCGCGACATCTGTAGCGCGCGAGTGAGAGGGTATGTCTCGGCGAGTTTTTGCGCCACGTCCCAGGTGCCATCTGGTGGGTCATCTACCACAAGAATGACTTCATAGCGTTCACTTATGGTGGGAAGCGCGGTGTGCAAACGATCCACGAGTTCGGGCAACGTGCTTTCTGAGCCGTAGCAAGGGATCACTACAGAAACGCTCGGGGCCGTATTCATGGGCGTCACCTTCTTGCCGAGGCTGGAACCGTGGGCTGGCCACGAGTTTAGGGCTTTATGAGTTAGGGGCGCCTGGGGGGCGCGAGCTCTGCATGCAGGCTCTAAGCTTGCCCTATTCGAATGCCTCGCAGTGTCCCGATGGATCGACGCGGGGTCGACCTGCGGCACGGCAGGGCTGGTGCGTCACCATTGCTTGGCGCTCGCGGAGTAGCCTTGCGCCCGACGTCAAATAGTGTCTTGTTAGGAGTGAGAAGGTGGCCAATCTCAAGGCATTGGTGTTGGCCGGAGGGAAGGGCACCCGGCTGCGCCCGCTCACTCACACCTCGGCAAAGCAGCTCGTGCCGGTCGCTAATAAGCCGGTGTTGCACTATGGTCTTGAGGCCATTGCCGCCGCTGGCATCACTGATGTGGGCATCATTTTGGGTGAAACTGGTCCGGAGATCCGCGCGGCGGTGGGAAATGGTTCTCAGTTCGGGCTGAACGTCACCTACATTCAGCAGGAAGCGCCACTGGGTTTGGCGCATGCGGTGCTGATCGCGCGTGGCTATCTGGGTGATGATGATTTTGTCATGTATTTGGGCGATAACTTTCTCCTCGGTGGTATCACCGAGCTGGTAGAAGAGTTTCGCGCGTCGGATTACGATGCTCAGATTTTGCTCACTCAGGTCGCGGATCCTCGTTTGTTTGGCGTAGCTGAGTTGGGAGCCGAGGGGCAAGTAATTCAGTTGCTTGAAAAGCCCGAGTTTCCGCCTAGCGACCTTGCCGTAGTGGGCGTCTACATGTTTTCCCCGACGATCCATGAGGCGGTTCGCGCGATTGAGCCGGCGCCTCGTGGTGAGCTCGAAATCACTGATGCGATCCAGTGGATGATCGACCGTGGACACCGGGTTGGTTCACATTTGGTTGACGGTTATTGGAAAGACACTGGTCGGCTCTCTGACATGCTCGAATGCAATCGTATGGTGCTCGAGGGCGTGGAACGCCACGTGGAAGGCACCGTCGATGGGCACAGCGAACTCATCGGGCGTGTTCAAATCGCGGCGGGTGCCATAGTAGAAGATTCAGTCATTCGTGGTCCGGTGCTGGTGGGCCCGGGAACAAAAATTGTCCGCTCTTATCTAGGACCTTTCACATCTATTGCCGAAGAATGTGTTGTGGAAGATTCAGAGCTTGAATATTCGATCATGCTTGGCAAATCGAGCATTCGTGGTGTTTCCCGTATCGAAAATTCGCTGATTGGTAAAGACGTCGAGGTTACTAGCGCCCCGCGCAGGCCGAACGCGCATCAACTCATGATCGGTGACCATAGCCGAGTCCAAATCAGCCAGTAAGGAGTATTCCATGCGAATGTTGGTAACAGGTGGGGCTGGTTTCATCGGTTCGCATTTTGTTCGCTCGGTTTTGGGCGGCGCGTATCCGGGCCTGGAAGGTAGCCAGGTCACCGTGTTGGACAAGCTCACCTATGCCGGCAATCGGGCTAATTTGGCCTCGGTTTGGGACAATCCTGGGCTGCGTTTTGTACGTGGCGACATTTGCGACGCCGAATTGGTCGCGCAGTTGACGCCTGGTCACGATGTGATCGTAAATTTTGCCGCTGAGTCGCATGTTGACCGGTCGATCGCTGGTGGCGCCGAGTTTGTTTTGACGAATGTGTTGGGCACCCAAAACCTGTTGCAGGCGGCCCTGATTAGCGGTGTGCAAACCTTTTTGCAGGTTTCCACCGATGAGGTCTATGGCTCTATTGATCAAGGGTCCTGGCCTGAGACCGATCCACTTTTGCCCAATTCCCCCTATTCGGCTTCTAAGGCTTCCGCCGACTTGTTTGTGCGCGCCTATTTCAGCACGCACGGCTTGGATGTGCGGACTACTCGTTGTTCTAATAATTACGGTCCTTTCCAATATCCCGAGAAAGTCATTCCGCTTTTCATCACCAATCTGATGGATGGCAAGAAAGTTCCGCTATATGGCGACGGGTTGAACCGGCGCGACTGGCTTCACATTGATGATCACTGTCGGGGAATCGCGGCAGTGTTGGATAAGGGCGCCCCGGGCGAGATTTACAACATCGGCGGTGGCACTGAAATTACGAATAGGCAGTTGACGGAACTGTTGCTAGACGCGTGTGGGGTCGGCGAGGAAATGATCCAATATGTGCAGGACCGTAAGGGCCATGATCGCCGTTATAGTGTCGATATCACAAAGATCCGCGGCATCGGGTATGAGCCACAAGTGCGATTCTCCGACGGTTTGGCGGACGTTGTGGGTTGGTACCGGGAAAACGAAGCGTGGTGGCGCCCACTCAAAGGCGCGCTATAGCAACCGTGTAAATAACCGGCATATCACTATTTTCAGTCTAGGCTGCCGTTATGGCGCCTGTGTTGCCCAGCCGTAAACGCTCCGCTACGGCTCTGATGGTGAGCATAATTTTGGGTGCCGTCACCGCTTTGGCGATGTGTACGGGATTCCTGGCCGTGCGTTGGGACGGCGCCAATGTCATCTCTAAGGCGCAAACATCTTCGGTCAACGAACCAGCCAGCGATGAACGTTTCGATTTCATGGTGAGTGGGCAGCAGTGCGGTACCGAGCAGTTGGGAAGATATCCGCAGGGGCAGTTTTGTCTGGTTTCACTGCGAGTGCGGAACGCTACCGACGTGGCGGTGGCCTTTGAGCCAGATAAGCAGCGCGCCCGGAATTCGAGCGGTCAGGTATACGACGTCGACGTTACCGCTTCAAAGCAGGCCAACATCGGCAATGAGTCCTTTTTTACCAAGATCAACCCGGGAAATACTGTGAGCGGCGTGATCGTGTTCGATATCCCAGTTGGCCAGGTGATCACGGAGCTGGAGTTGCACGATGCTGAGTTCTCGCCCGGCGTATTTGTGCGGTGGCCAGGAGCCCGTCGAACCGCGGCGATAAGCAACTGATTGGCGCTAAATGACGGCTTTGCCGAAGTGTCGTATGCCACGTTTTATTAGTTACCTTGACAGTGTGGCTTAGGTAAGCCCTACCTTAGTGAGGCAAACCTAACCGCCACCTTGTTCTACTGTGGCGAATCCGTGCACGGCGATGAGAGGCCACAAGGTGGAATACGTATTTCCGAACTTTCTGATCGGTCTGCGTGAAGGCTTAGAAGCAACCTTAGTCGTCAGTATCCTCATTGCGTTCCTTGTTCGCTCCGGACGGACGAATCGTCTGC
>JABFVL010000017.1 GCA_013362805.1 Mycobacteriales bacterium
GGCTGCTCTTTGGGTCAGTTGGACTGCCCTCGGGGTCCTTTTCGGCGCCTCCCTCAGCAAAGACCAAGCTCTTCTCGATATCGGCACACGCTTTTTCCATCACCGCGGCATTGGCTTTGTCCCACTCGCAGGTAATCGCGACTGAATCATCTCCTGGAACTTCCATGATGAAGTAGTGCGCGAAAGATTCAGTGCCCTTGTCGTCTTTCGGCTTTTGGGTAGCGGTGATTTCGAGCATTTCTCGATCACCGTGCTGCTTCATGTCCATGTTGTATGTGATGCCCTGATTGGCTTGCGCGGAGAAACTACCCTCGAACGTTTCTCGCAAGTCACTCGGGGACTTGCCCGCAAAGGGCTCATCTTTCAACTGGCCGATTTGAATCTGATTGGTGCCGGTAGCTTTTTCAGCCTTGGTGGGCACCAATACGAATTCCGCTTTTTCGTCAGCGGTGGTTTCGGATTCCTTCAATGTGCCAGGCAGCGTGAAAGAGTAAATCTTAGAGGCGGATTCCAGTTTCTTACCTTCGGTTTTAGCGTCGCCGTCCGACTTGCTTTCCTCACTGGAGGAGCTGTCATCTTTGGTCAAGAACTTGAAGGCCGCGAACCCGCCCCCTCCAACAACGGCGAGAAGCAGCACCACCACAAGGGCGATGAGAACAACGCTCTTCTTCTTTTTAGGTGGCGGCGGGGAAAATGACTGATCGGGCATACCAAATGGCGCCGGCGCCGCTCCGCCGCCTAATGGTGCTTCCGGTCCAGGAAATTGACCTGGCGCGGGGTTGGGCTCTGGAGCGCCCCATGGCTGGGTAGGTGGATTCGTCATGCGGCCTACTGTGCCATATCAGCAGGTGGGCATCCCCACATGTTTGTGCCAGCTACCCCCCTGCCCCTAAATCACTCAATGGGACACAATGGCGTTATGCCACAACTTCGAGTCGCGCTTGCCCAGGTCAGTCCGGTCGTGGGCGATGTGAGGGGCAATAGCGGGCTAGTGCGCGAATGGGTTGCCCGGGCCGCCGAACACGAGGCGGACCTGGTGGTTTTTCCCGAGATGGTTATCACCGGCTATCCGATTGAAGACTTGGTCTATCGCGAATCGTTCGTGAAGGCTAGTCGCGCGGCGCTGGCAGATCTCGCAACGGCATTGGACGCTGATGGCTTTGGCGACGTGCCCGTTGTAGTGGGTTATCTCGACGCGGATGGCCCAGTGACGCCGGGACCACTCAAAGAGCGGGGCCATGGCCCGCGCAACGCGGCGGCCTGGCTGTGGCGCGGTGAAGTCATCTCGACTTACTTCAAACACCACTTGCCGAACTATGGAGTTTTCGACGAATATCGGCATTTCGTACCTGGATCAGAACTACCCGTCGTTCGCCTCGGAAACATTGATATAGCAACGATCATTTGCGAAGACGTGTGGCCAGATCACGGGCCCATCGTTTCGGCGAAGCTTGCTGGCGCCGGGCTCGTGCTATGCATAAACGGCTCACCATATGAAGTCCACAAAGACGATGTGCGGCTCGAACTGTGCCAAAAGCGTGCCGTTCAAGCCGGCGCGACATTGGCGTACGTCAACACGGTAGGTGGGCAAGACGATTTGGTTTTCGATGGCGCATCGCTGATCGTCGACAGCTCCGGCGAACTTTTGGCTCGAGCTACCCAGTTCGAAGAGGAGTTGCTATTCGCCGACCTTGAACTGCCGGCGGCAAGTCACGACACAACCGGCACGATGGGCGCCCTCACCATCACCCGCACTCGCATCACCACTTCCAGCATCGAACATAAATCCGCGCTAGCACCCCGTATCGCCGAGCCACTCGAAGACGATGCCGAAATTTGGCGGGCTCTCACTGTCGGTCTACGGGATTACGTACACAAGAACGGGTTCAGTTCCGTCACGTTCGGTCTTTCCGGAGGGATCGACTCAGCGCTAGTCGCCGTACTCGCCGCAGACGCGCTTGGCCCGGGAAATGTGCACTGTGTGGCAATGCCGAGCGAATATTCCAGCGCTCATTCACTGGAAGACGCTCAAGAGCTAGCCCGCCGCACGGGCATCGAGTTGCGCACGATCCCGATCACGCCGATGGTCCACGCATTCGTAGAAAGCTTGAAACTTAGCGGCTTGGCTGAAGAAAACGTGCAGGCGCGGGTGCGCGGCACCATTGTGATGGGCATTTCAAATGCCGAAGGGCATTTGGTATTGGCGCCAGGAAATAAGAGTGAGTACGCGGTCGGCTATTCCACTTTGTATGGCGACATGGTGGGTGCGTTCGCGCCTATCAAGGACGTTCTGAAAACGATGGTGTGGCGACTGGCCGCCTGGCGCAATGCCTATGCGGCCGCCCACGGAATGACGCCGCCGATCCCCGAAAATTCCATCTCCAAAGAGCCTTCCGCAGAGCTTCGGCATGGTCAGATTGATACGGATTCCTTGCCACCGTATGAAATGTTGGACACCATTTTGTCCCGCTACATAGACGGGGACGCGGGACGTGCGGCATTGCTAGAAGAAGGCTTTGACCCGGATACGGTCGATCGGGTGCTGCGCCTTGTCGACGGCGCGGAATATAAACGTCGACAAAGCGCACCCGGCACGAAGATCAGTGTGAAAGCTTTTGGACGTGACCGGCGTCTACCGATGACATCCCGCTGGCGCGAGGGCAGCTAGCGCTGTGGTCTGACGATCGAATGAGTCAGTCCATACCGCCACGTTTGAGCGCTTTGGCGACTTCCACAACTCGAGCGGCCTGGAACCCCACCGAGTTGAGCACCGTTTCACTCGGTGTTTTGCCACCACCTGACACATGGCTAGCGCCATAAGGATTCCCGGCTTTATTCAGCTCCGAGTTGATGTATCCGGGAGGTACAATAATGCAGCCCCAGTGGTAGAAAACGTTGTTTATGGCCAAGATGGTGCTTTCTTGACCGCCATGTGGGGTTTTCGCGGACGTGAAGCTGGAAACAATCTTGTTTTCCAGCTTGCCTTGCGCCCACAAAGGTCCAG
The DNA here is from genome assembly GCA_013362805.1 of Mycobacteriales bacterium. Lineage (GTDB taxonomy): Bacteria > Actinomycetota > Actinomycetes > Mycobacteriales > QHCE01 > JABFVL01. The sequence continues at coordinate 3,005 of JABFVL010000017.1, forward strand.
TCGTGTCCATGAACTGCTTGAGCTGAGCCGTGGGCAACCCAAAACGGGTTGGCGACCCAATGAGCAAAGCATCTGCCCATGTCAGATCGTCAAAGGACACTTCTGGAATGTCTTTCGTCTCTTGCCGATGCCGAACCCATTTCTCGTTCTGCGCGATGGCTTCATCGGATGCGAGCTCAGGAACTTTACGCAGTCGCACCTGCGCGCCCGCCTCATCAGCGGCTGCTACCGCCCGCTGAGCCATCGTGAATATGTTGCCCGTTGACGAGTAATAGATTATGGCCAGCTTGATTTTCTCGCTCATCAAAACTCCGATTGCGTTGGCTTCTCCGCTTCGCGGCTAGGCTCGTCCCGCCGAAGTCAACCGCCGCGCTGTAGGAAGCCATTCTGGACCACCCGGAATGTCCCGCGGTTTAGCCCCAGGTGCTGAACGATGATTCACAATGCGGTTTTGCATCTCTCCTTCGTTCCTGGGAAGCGGCTGGAAGTTGTGATCCATCTGCGTGAACGTCATCTCCGCTTGCTTGCCTTTGCCAACTAGCTCAAGAATTTGCGCCGCAGTGCGTGCCGCGATATTTCCGTTAGTGTGCAAATCTTTTCCACTATGAGTGGCGAAATACTGGTAAAGCAAGCGTGCCCAATCCTTCCAAGCCTCTAGATCGTCGCCACCGTCACTGCGATCAATTTTGTGGAGAGCCAAGTCTTTCCCTTGATATTCCTGCACAACGCGACGATGCAGCGCCTCGTCGTTATGAACCACGCTTGCTTTCCCAACAACCTCAATCTCAATTTCGGGAGTTACCGGCTGCGGTGAAATCCACTTATCGTCTTCCGGGGTGGCTCGGGCCAATTTCAACTTCCAGTTCAAATTTGGGTAGCCTTGGTCGGCGAGGTATTGCTGGATTCGTTTTCTCATCTGGCTATGGGTTCGCGTTTGGCCCCGTGGTCCTTCATCCCACTGCGGTGGGAGCGGCAAAACGCCCCTTATCGCGGCAGTGGTTGGGATGGCATTAGGCGCCGTTTCCGCATCGGAGGTGTGCCATGAGGCCACCCGCGCCCGTTGGCGGGCTGTTTCTTTACGCGGCTTGAAGCGGCTATTCAGCATCGCCGCGGCACCCGTCACCAACTTTTGCGGGTTAGGCACAACCTTGGGCCTCGACGAATGGCCACCACGGCCCACAATCAACAGCTCATAGACGAGATGTCGCTGTTCCGCTCGAGACCGGCCAGTCGGTTGCGCGCGCTCTGGATCTTCACTCACCGCTTCCAACCACAATTTAGCGACGACATCTTCAACAAGTGCCGCCATGACCCCGTCCACCTCGGACTCGAAGTGACGAAGAGTGCCAGTGGCGGTGAAATGTTTTCCGTCAACGCCGGTAGACATTTTCGTATACAACGGCACCGTGGCGGCTTCGGTGGATACTTCCATTGTTTGTACTCGATGCCGCACGGCATTAAGGAACTCTGGAGAACCGTACTTAGTTTTTCCTTCCTTTTTTTCACTCTTCGCCGCATTGATGTAGACATTCATCATCTGCGGATAACGATCGATAATGTGCGCGCCTACCTCAGCCGGCATCGCGTCTTTCACCGTGAATCTCGTGAAAATCGCCGCCCCATTGATCGGTCCTTCAATGGAATAAAATTCCCCTGGAGTCAGCTTGTTGCCATAGTTGTCGATCCCGCGTGCATGCAGGGCCATACAGGTCGCCAAATTCTTGCCGGCGCCATATCGAACGTTGACTCGACCACCTATTGCTGGTTCTTCGGCATGTTGGAAGATGAAACGAGTGGGTTTTTTACCCCGTGCAGCGGTTTCGGCTGCCGCCGCCAGCGCGATCGTGGCGTGCAAATCGTGGCCACAGTTATGGGCAACGTTCGGATTCAACGAAGCGACAAACTCATCGCCCACGCCAGGGGTGGCGTCCTGTCCGTCCAAAGCATCAATATCAGCTCGGACGCCATTGAACGGCTGGTTCTCGGTACCGCGCGGCACGATGTCGACCCAAAACGAATTACCGCCAGGCAGAAAACTCGCGGTGACAACCCGGTCTTCATTTTCCGAAAGCGTCACCACAAATGGGACTTTGTCCACGTCTTCCGCGTAGGCCTTCGCTGACGCGGCGACCATGTCTTCTAACGAAGGTTTGTCCCAGATATCAAGCAACTGTTGCGGAAGTATCTGCTTTAACTCCGCGGGCAGAGGCACCTTGGAAGACATTGGTTCACGAGGATCGAGCGGCTTTAGATCATGCTCTTCCGCGTGAAGCATCTGCCAGAGGTAGTACAAAATCCGCTGGGTGGTTTGAAATTCCTTGTTGGAAAGCTCGGGATGTGCGTGCAGATCGAAAAAGGCATGAGCCAAATATTGGCGATAGCTCAAACCGTTTGGTTGTGGCCGAGAATCGAGGAACGGATCAAACTCAGGCATGACGCTTTCGGGCATCAGCAAATTCTACGGAACATCTGACGCTCTGGCGCCGATTCCGCCCGGACTATAGTGCAGAACACGTTTACCCAGCAGCTGCAAGTAGACTTGCGTGCGCATATTTGATCCCGCCCCGCGATCGCGCCCAAGCAGCTCGCGGGCCGCCCCCGGAGGCAATACTGATGTTTGAACCTGTGAGCCCATCGCCGGACTTCCCCCAGTTGGAAGAGGACATTTTGGCGTTCTGGCGCAAGCAGGGTATTGCGCAAAAGGCGCTCGATAAACCAGCGCCCGCCGGTGACTACGTGTTCTACGAGGGCCCGCCCACCGCCAACGGCAAACCGGGAATCCACCATGTGGCGGCCCGAGCGATGAAAGACCTGTTTCCCCGCTTCCACACCATGCGCGGCAAGCGAGTGCGCCGTCGCTACGGCTGGGACACCCATGGGCTGCCCGTCGAACTGGAAATCGAAAAGCGCATCGGCTCAACCAGCAAGGCCGACATTGAGCGCTTTGGCGTTGAAGAGTTCAACAAACTCTGCCGCGAATCGGTCTTCACCAACATCAACGACTGGACCACCCTCACCGACCGCATTGGGTTCTGGCTCGAAGACAACGGATACATCACCTACACCAACGACTACATCGAGTCGTGCTGGTGGATTCTGAAGTCCTTCTACGACCGCAATTTGCTGTTCGAAGACTACAAAGTCGCCATGCACTGCCCCAGGTGCAACACCTCGCTCGCATCACACGAGGTCTCCCTTGGCATGACCGAAGGCATCGATGACCCGTCCGTGTGGATCATCTTCGATGTTGATCAAGCCGGGCCGCTGGCCGATGTTCCCGGCGAAGAGCCCCTCGGGCTTGTCATCTGGACTACCACCCCGTGGACCTTGGCCGCGAACACCGGCATCGCGGTAAACCCGTCCGCCGAATATGTCGTGGCTCGGGCACACAACAGGCGCTTGGTGATCGCCGCCGCATTGGCCGACGCGACCCTGGGCGAAGGCGAGTGGGAAGAACTGGCCCGCTTTGAAGGGCATCAGCTTGCTGGTATCACCTACCGCCAAGTGCTGCGCGCCGACCGGCAGGACGAGATCGACACCGAAGGATCCTGGCGGGTCGTCGCCGATGACTTCGTGTCACTGGACGACGGCACCGGTCTGGTTCACCTCGCCCCCGCATATGGCGACCTGGAACTCGGTCGGGCCCATGGGCTGGCCACCCTGTTCTCGGTAGGCATGGACGGAAAAGTATTGCCCGGGGTCTTGGGCGCGGGCGACATCCAAGGAATGTTCTTCAAAGACGCCGACGAACCAATCGCCGCGGCCCTTGCCCAAAGTGGCGCGCTGCTGAAACAAGCCCGCATCCAGCACACCTACCCGCTGTGCTGGCGAGATGACACTCCCCTGCTCTACTTCGCCAAAACCAGCTGGTACATCCGCACCACCGCCGTACGTGAACAACTACTTTCCAACAACCAGCAAATCAACTGGGTGCCGAACCACATCAAAGACGGCCGGTTCGGTAAGTGGCTCGAAAACAATGTCGACTGGGCAATCTCGCGCGAGCGCTACTGGGGCACCCCGCTGCCCATCTGGCAGGCCGAAGACGGCGAAGTCATCTGCGTCGGTTCGCTCGCCGAACTGCGGGAACTTACCGGCAAATCCGAAGCCGAGCTGGCCAGCGCGATGGGCCTGCCCTCGGCGGGAGACGCACAAGTAGACCTGCACCGCCCCTACATCGACCGCGTGCAAATCGAGCGCCACGGCAAAGTGTTTACCCGCATCCCCAACACCATCGATGTCTGGTTCGACTCCGGGGCGATGCCGCTGGCTCAATGGGGATACCCGAACGCCGGTAAAGAAGACTTTGCCCGCAGCTACCCCGCGGATTTCATCTGCGAAGCAATCGACCAAACCCGTGGCTGGTTCTATAGCCTGCACGCCATCGCCACGCTATTGACCGATGCCGGCGATGAGGTCCGCGAACCAGGCGCCCTGCACGCGCAATTCGGTTCCACGCCCGCGTTCAAAAACTGTGTGGTTATCGGCTTCGTCAACGACGCTGAGGGCAAGAAAATGTCCAAGTCGCGTGGCAACGCCGTGGACCCATGGGACATCCTGAACAGCCGGGGCGCCGATGCGCTGCGCTGGTACTTGTACGCCGCCACGCCACCGGAGGCAAACAAGAATTTCGACGTCAAACGGCTCGATGAATCGACTCGCGGTTTCTTGATGACGTTGTGGAACTGCTACAGCTTCTTCACCACATACGCGAACATCGACAAACCAACCTTGGAAGACTCACCGCTGGCGAATCGATCCACCCTCGACCGCTGGCTGGTGTCGCGACTGCAACAAACCATCGCCGCTGTCACCGAAAAGCTCGAAGCCTACGACCCGTACGGCGCAGCCCACGAACTCACTCGTTTCGTGGTCGACGACTTTTCCAACTGGTACCTGCGACTCTCCCGCCGTCGGTTCTGGAAAACCGAAGACAGCGACGACAAACAGGCCGCGTTCCGCACTGTGTTTGAAGCGCTCACCACCACCGCTCAACTGGCCGCACCACTAGTTCCGTTCGTCACCGAAACAATGTTTCGGAACCTGCGCGTCGGGCTCGGTGTGAACGCCCCTGAATCGGTGCATTTGGCCGAGTGGCCGAGCTTTGACGCCAGCCGCGTTGATGACGCGTTGGTGCGGGAAATGGAACTAGCCGCACGTGCCGTAGAACTCGCTCGCTCGGCCCGAGCCGCCGCCAAGATTCGCACCCGCGTGCCCGTGTCAGCTGTGCTCGTGCGCACCGAAAATCCGCTCGACCGCGCGGCCATCGAACAGCAGCGTGAACTGATACTCGCGGAGATCAACGCGAAGAACCTGGAGTTCTTGGCCGCCGACACCGAGCTAGTCGCGTACGTCGTCAAACCGAATTTCCGGGCACTGGGCCCACGATTGGGTAAAAACGTGGGCGCGGCAAAGCAGGCCTTGGCACAGGTTGACAGCGCCGAGCTGGTCAGAACAGTGCGCGCCGGCAACGCGTTCACCTTGGACCTAGCTGGACAGACTCTTGAGCTCACCGAGGCCGATGTGGTTATTGAAGCCAAACCGGTGGAGGGGCTATCCGCGCAGGAAAGCGACGGGCTTGTGGTCGCACTGCGCACGGAATTGACGCCAGAACTGCTCGCCGAGGGCTCGGCTCGAGACTTTGTGCGGGCCGTCCAGCAGGCTCGAAAGGACGCCGATCTGAACATTTCAGATCGCATCGAATTGTTTGTGGATGCCGTTGAGAGTGTGTCCGCCGCGTTGCGGACTCACCAAGATCTCATCGCTCGTGAAGTGCTCGCGAATTCCATCAGTTTCGACACCATTGACGGGCAAAACGTGCAGTTCACCGATACCACCGAACTTGACGACACATCAGTGACAATCGGGCTGAACCGCATCAGCTAACGTGTGATGCCATTCATCGGGGCGGGGTATTTTCCTCGCCCCGAACTCGTGTCAGGCTGGTAACAGACATCCACCCAGGGACCTATCTACGGCCTTGAGGACTGAAGGAGCCTAACCATGTCTGAACAGCCCAGCCTGTATGGCGGCGCACGCACCCACCGAATTCGAACCCGCGAATTGTTGGACGCGAAAGTACGCGGCGAACGCTGGCCTATGTTGACCTCATACGATCAATACACCGCCGCGATTTTCGACGAACAGGGAATTCCGGTCATCCTGGTTGGCGATTCGGCCTCCAATAATGTGTTTGGCCACGCCACCACCATCCCAGTCACTATCGACGAGCTGATGCCCTTGGTGCGTGCCGTTGTCAATTCCACTCAGCACGCGCTCGTGATCGCTGACATGCCCTTCGGGAGTTACGAAGCCAGCCCGGAACAGGCTCTCGCCACGGCCGTGCGGTTCATGAAAGAAGGCGGCGCACTTGCCGTCAAACTGGAAGGTGGCGCGTCAGTCGCGCCCCAAGTCAAAATGCTGACCCAAGCGGGCATCCCCGTAATGGCACACGTGGGTTTCACGCCGCAGCGGGAACACACCCTGGGTGGCTACCGGGTGCAAGGCCGAGGAGATGCCGCGATGACCGTCATCGAGGATGCCCGGGTGCTGCAAGAAGCGGGCGCGTTTGCTGTGGTGTTGGAAATGGTGCCGGGTGAAGTCGCCAAACAGATCACGGCCGAGCTCGACATACCCACCGTGGGCATTGGAGCGGGCATTGACTGCGATGCTCAGGTTTTGGTGTGGCAGGACATGGCTGGCCTCCGCACCGGCAAGCTGCCCCGATTCGTCAAGCAATACGCGAACATGCACGAAGTTTTGACAACCGCGGTCCAAGAATTCGCCCGAGAGGTCCGAGGCGGCGAATTCCCAGAGTCCAAACACACTTTCTAAAGAGCAGAAAATCGCACCTGTCGCGTTGCGGGGTTGGCGATGATCACCTGCGCGTTGATCATCGTCCCCGCTCGCATGGCTTCACCCTCACATTTTGCGCGCACCGCGAGGGCGGCAACCACGATATCGGCGAGGTCATCGCTAGGGTCGTGGTTGCCGCGCTCGTCAAGATCCAGCACTACGGCGTCAAAGTTCTCACCAAGCCGATCCGCGAGAACAACGGCTTCGGTGTAGTCAAGCACGGCGCGTTCTACCGCATTCGCGCGCTGATTTGACCGGTTCATCGCATCCGGCAAAGTGGGCAGTGCATTTCGCACCCACTGCGGCACTTCTGAGCCCGCGTGTAGGGCCAGGCACACCTCAGTGGCATATCGGTCGGCTAGACGGCGCAGCGGCGCCGTCACGTGCGCGTACGGCGCTCCCACGCCGGCATGCCCGGCGTTTGACGGGACCGTGCCGTCAAACGCCGCGTATCCCGAGCCGCGCAGCAGCATCGCCGATTCGTGCAGCACAGCCGCATGACGTGGCAGCTCAGGCTTGAGGGCGGCGAGCACATCGGCGGCGCGCGCTTGTTTTGGCCACGACACGCCCAGCCCGTTCGCACACGAACGCACCGCACGCAGGGCCGCGTCGTCGGGCTCGGGCAGAGTGCGCAACAGTCCAATGCCGCCGCGCAACATCATTTGCGCTGCGGCCACGCCAGTAAGCAGCGAGATTTGGGCGTTGTACTGTTCCACGGGCAATACTGCCCGAAATTTCAGGTGGTATTGGCCCGCGTCATCACGGGATATTTCTTGGGTCGGTAGCCGCGTCTCAATAGCACCACGCGCTCGATGCCGCGCCAGCAAGGCTTCGCCGAGTTGCGGCAAAGCGCGCAGTGTCGTTGGCAAGTTTCCGGTTTCGGTGAGCCGCTGTACGGTTTCGTAGTCGTATTGCCGCTCACTTCGCACCAATGCCCTCACAACTGAGGTTTGGAGGATCTCGCCGTTAGCCGACACATCGATGGTCCACACCACGGCTGGACGGATCTGCCCGGGAAGCAGGCTGGCGGCGCCTTCACTCAGGGTTGCGGGATGCAATCCGATTCTGAGGTCGGGGAAGTAGAAGGTTTGACCACGAGTGCTAAGAACCTGGTCAAGTGGTGAGCCTGGATCCACGAATGCGGCGATGTCGGCTATCGCGTATCTAACGCGAAATCCGTCCGGCGTCCGTTCCAAGGCAACGGCTTGATCTAGATCTTTAGAGCCGGTTGGGTCGACGGTCACAAAGGCGATATCGAGCAAATCGCGATCCGGAAACGCACGCGATGCGGCTTGCTCAGCTTGTTCCACTTCCACCGCGGCGAATTCAGCCGGAAGCTCTTTGACGAGATCTTCACGCAGAGCGGCGTAATCCAGTGGTGGGGCAAGAATGCGACGGGCGGACACCATCTGATTTGTACCAGATGATGCCCGCCCGAGGCTTATCTGTTAGCGTGCGACGCGCCGCGTCACCATACGGCGACCTGTTGATCTACGTGCTGTTGTGGCACGTTTGGTCACCCGCTTGGTGGCAGCTTTGCGAGCGGGAGCCCGCTTAGCCGCTGCCCGCTTGGTGGCGGTGCCACGCGCGGTTGTGCTGCGCGAGGCCGTTCCGCGGGTCGTTGTCCGCTTAGCTGTGGTCTTGCGCGCAGTGGTTTTGCGCGCAGTGGTTTTGCGCGCGGTGGTTTTGCGTGCGGTGCTCTTAGTGGCCGTGGCCGTGGCCTTGCGCGCCGTGGTCTTTCTGGCTGGCGCTTTCTTAGCCGCGGTCTTCTTAGCAGCCGCGGTCGTCCGCTTCGCCGTGGTCCGCTTCGCCGTGGTGCGCTTGGCCGTCGTAGCCCGCTTAGCCGTGGTCTTCTTGGCGGCCTTTTTCGCGGCGGGGCGCGTGCTACCGCGCGTCGTGGCCTTTTTCGCAGCGGGTTTGCGAGCGGTGGACTTCTTGGCCGCCGTCTTGCGCGCCGTGGTGGTCCGCTTGGTCGCGGTGCCGGTGCGCTTAGTCGCCGCGCTGGTGCGCTTCGTTGCCGCGCTGGTGCGCTTACGAGCGGCACTAGTCCGCTTGGTCGTGGTGGATTTCTTGGCAGCTACTGTCCTTTTGGCTGCCGACTTGGTGGCCGCAGAAACCTTCTTTGCGGCCGGACGCGTGCTGGACGCCCGAGTTGGTTTTTTCGCCGCTGATTTCTTTACGGTTCGCTTCGCGCTGTTAGAAGCGGTAGAACCGGTACGAGTAGCGGTCTTTCTCGCAGTTCTGACTGCGGCCATAGTTCCTGCCTCCTTAAGGCGGTTACCGCAATCCATAACAAGTCGGACACGCGCATTAGTCAATACGACACGCACATTTTTTTTACAGCGTTTACCCACACGGGATTGTGCAATTAGTAATGAAGGACCTGAATTTAGTCCTCGTTTTTCCAAGCCCTATCTTCCGCATCGAGTTGTTCATTTCGCTTTTCGATATCGCGGAGCGCATTTCGCGCATCTTCAGAATTCCTATACGGGCCAAGCAAAAAACGACCTTGGCATATGTCGTCCCTCTGCTCAACCCGGTCATGCCGGAGGCACCAGAAGTATTCTGTGGAGGTTTCACTCATGACCTCCACAGTGCCCTTTCCGATGCCCGAAATCCAGTAAAAAAACTGCGCGGCGTGGCGAAAAAAAATTTCCGTGTTTTCGCCACATCCGCGTTGTTTTTCTCTTAGTGATACTGATGCACAAGGGCGTGGCCCTTACCTTTCGCAATGAGCCAACGGTTTACTGGGACCGTCACGACAAAGGCGATCGCGAGCGCTGCGGTAAGCGAACCCCAGAACACAAATGAGTCCAATCCCGCGTGCATAGCCCCAGGAATGACCAGCATGATGCCGTTATCAACGATTTCCATCACGAGAATCGACACCGTGTCCACAGCGAACACCAAGCCAAGAGCTGTGGTGATGGCCACACCGGCTCGCAAAACTGGAATCAGAGTCAACGAATAGCCGAACAAGAATGCCAGCACTACGGCCAACGCGATGGAGGGCACAGTTGACCACCCAAGCGCACTGGCTATCACCAGCCCGAGCACCTCACCTATGGCACAACCGGTGAGACAGTGCAAAGTCGCACTGACGGCTTGCTTGGTGAGCGACTGCCTCGAGTGGCCATGGTGCATGGTGTGGCCCGTGTGCCCTGTGTGAGCTTCGTGACCGACGTGGGCGGCGGGGGTGTGAGCATTGCTGGCGTCACCGTGGTCGCCGTGCCCATGCCCGTGGGGCTCACCATGATGCGCCGGATGCACATGAGCGCGGGAATGTGAGTGATCATCGTTCATACCGCTCAACTTATACCCCTAGAGGGTATCTGACAAGCAGATTTAACCCCTGAATCTACAAGGATTAAGTGGACGAGTCGGCGCATAAGCCGGATTCTGTAGCTCGAAGCGATGCTCCGAACCGATGGCCATCCATCTGGGCCCGCTGTTACCAACGGGCTCGAGCGGTCTACCCGCGAACTCGGGCGAGCAGCCCTCAATCGTTCACGCGGACCCGAAAGCCCTTCTTGACCTTGCTCCGGGTGGGGTTTACCAAGCCGAGTCAGTCACCTGACCCGCTGGTGGTCTCTTACACCACCGTTTCACCCTTACCACCGCTTCACGCGGAGGCGGTTTGCTTTCTGTGGCACTGTCCCGCGGGTCACCCCGGGTTGCCGTTAACAACCACCCTGCTCTACGGAGTCCGGACTTTCCTCGACGGTTTCACCGCCGCGACCATCCGTCCGACTCGTCCGCGTGCATTTTACGACTGTGTGCAAACCCCCGCCAGATCGGCACCACATTGTTCATACTCATTTCACATGCCCGCAATAGTGGAAGGCGCCTCCGTTGAGCTCTTTTAACCCCCAATCGGCTCGCCGGCGACTGATGTACCAGGCTATGCCCGCCTCGTTCTCAGACAGCAACGGTGACGGAATCGGCGATCTCCAGGGCATCACCAACCACTTAGACTATTTACAGTGGCTTGGTGTCGAAAGTTTATGGCTCGGGCCTATCTTTGATTCACCACTTGCCGACGGCGGATACGACGTTCGAAATTATGGGAAAATACTTCCCGCTTTTGGAAATTTGAAAGATTTCGACAAACTCACTCACGAAGCCCATCAGCGCGGGATAAAAATAATAATTGACTTGCCTCTCAATCACACCTCGATTACACACGAGGCTTTCATACGCTCCCAGAATCGCGAACCGGGGTATGAAGATCTATATCACTGGGAAGATCACCCGGATCGCTATCCGGATGCGGAAGTAATCTTCCCTCACGAGGAAAACTCCAACTGGGAATTTGATCCAGTTCGCGGCCAGTATTATCTTCACCGATTTTTGAGACATCAAGCGGACCTGAACTATGAGAATGAGAAAGTTCAAGAAATGGCGCTTGATGTCATTCGGTTTTGGAAAAGCCGAGGGGTCGATGGGTTTCGACTCGACGCCGTTCCTTATCTATTCAAAAAAGACGACACCGACTGCGCACACCTTCCCGAAACACACGAGTTCCTCAAAAAAATTCGCCGCGCGGTGGGCGAAGAAACCATCTTGCTAGCCGAAGCCGATGGCTCGCCAGACAAAGTCGCCGCCTACGTCAACGACGGCACAGAATGCAACATGGCGTTCAACTTTCCGCTCATGCCACAGCTCTTCCTCGCGATAGCTCGTGGAAACCGCACCGGCCTAGACGCCGTCCTTAAGAAAACACCAACGATCGCAGCATCAAGTCAGTGGGGAAACTTCCTGCGCAATCACGATGAGCTCACCACCATTGCCCTACCCCCAGACGAACGAGATGAATTCGCGGAGGCTTACGCACAAAACAGGTCGGCGGCCTGTATCTGGACCGAACGCGGCGAGCTCCGGGGCATACGCGCCCGCTTGGCTGAACTGCTCGATGGCGATGATCGCAAAATTGAACTACTCGGCGCCGTACAGTTCGCATTACCCGGTACTCCAGTGCTGTATTACGGTGACGAGATCGGGATGGGCGACAACCCCGACCTGCGCAGCCAAGACCGTGACCAAGTACGCACTCCCATGCAGTGGAGCGCCGAGCCCAACGGCGGATTCTCAACCGCCGCTCCCGAAGACTTGCACCTACCCACTGTTCCCGAGTCGAACCAAGGCTTTCACTTCACCGAACGCAACGTTCAGGACCAACGGGCACTTGAAGGCTCGCTACTAAGCCGCATCCAAAGGATGATCAGTACAGGAAATCAACATGCCCCTATCTTCAATGACGGGAAATATCGCCCCGTCAACGTCGGGAATCCGGCCGTGTTCGCTTTCACCCGGGAACTCGATGGCGAGACGATGCTCTGCTTGGCAAATTTCTCTGGTGAGGCTCAACCAGCGCGCGTGCCCGCCGCCATCCCTCAAGCACTGATTGGGCGGGCTGAAACGATCATCCCGCCTGGCGCAGAACCGTCCGTTATCGCCCATAGCAAGGATGCCCCACGAAGCGCCAAGGCGGCCAACGGTGGTTTGCGGGTTGACCTGCCCGCCTATGGCTGGAGCTGGCATCACATCGGCCCGCAACTTAACCAGGGGACCAAACCGACGACGCAGGCGGCGCTTCCCGCGGCGCGCTAGCCGGCGTCCATGGCCAGGTTGGCGAGCCGGTCCGCGTCCTTGTTTTGCTCACGCGGTATCCAGGTGTAGCTGATGCGCTCGACGGTGCGGGCCAAGGTTTGGGCTTGTAGAGCAAGTGGGCGCATGTTGGGGTGTTTGACACGCCAACGTCCGGCCATTTGCTCAATCACCAGTTTGGAGTCCATGCGCACTTCCACCTCGGTGGCGCCGAGCTCAATCGCGGCTTCCAGCCCAGCGATAAGCCCGGAATATTCAGCGACATTGTTGGTGGTGACGCCCAGGAATTCTTGCCGCTCGGTGAGGATGTCTCCGGTGTTAGCGTCGCGGACGAGCGCGCCATATCCGGCGGGTCCAGGGTTACCACGAGCTCCGCCGTCTGCTTCCACAATGACCTTCATTAGCCCTCTTGTCGCCGCTCGGAGATGTAACTGTGTGCGTCGAGTATGGCAATGCCTGGTAACGGTGATGACGGCCCCTCAGGGGTGATAGTTGGGCTAAACAAGGAGGTGAACGTCGTAATGTTGATCAATGTCCGTAAACTGCAGCAATGGGAAGTTCACCGCGCAAGAGCAACAAAAAGAGATGGTGGTTCGCCACCATCGCAGCGATTCTCGCCATTGGCGTCACCGTTGCCCTACTGTTGCCTTTCAATCTTTGGCGCTGGGCGACCCTTGATTACGACGATATGCCCGCTTCTCTCCGAAATGCCCCGCTTCCACTTCGCACCGAAGTTTATGCCGCCGACGGGACCCCCATCACCACATTCTTCGACCAAAACCGCATCGACCTCCCACTCGAAGCAATCAGCAGCAACATGATCGCCGCCATCATCGCGGCCGAAGACATCCGCTTCCTCGACCACGGCGCATTCGATGAACGCGCCATCTTCCGCGCGATGGTCTCCAACGTGAAAAACGGCTCAATCAGTGAAGGCGGGTCCACCCTCACCCAGCAATACGTCAAACAAGCCCTGCTCTACAACGCCGACACCGACGCCGAACGCCAGGCCGCCATCGCGGACACCGTGGACCGCAAAGCCTGGGAAGTTCGCTACGCCATGCTCCTGGAAGACGAACTCAGCAAAGCCGAGATCCTGCGTCGCTACCTCAACATCAGCAACTTTGGCAACGGAGCCTACGGAGTCGGCACCGCCGCAAAACGCTACTTCAACAAAGACCCCAAAGACCTCACCGTCGAAGAATCCGCGCTGCTCGCGGCGATGGTGAAAAGCCCCACCGGATATGACCCCTTCAACGAAAACACCGCGAAAGCGGCCAAAGAACGACGTGACTACGTCATCGGGCGCATGGGCGACATGAACTACCTGAGCGACGATCAAGAAAAAGCGGCCAAAAAGACACCAGTGACCCTAGACGGAACGCCCGCCCAGCAGAACTGTGTGGGAGGTGACGCGCGGTTCGGCTTCTTCTGCGGATATCTCGTCTCCTGGATACGCGGAAATCCCGAATTTGGCAGCAACCCCGACGAACGCATCGCCAACCTGCAAAAGGGCGGCTACCGCATCTACACTTCCATCGACCCGACAATCCAAGCGGCGGCCCAACAAGCGGTCGACAACGCAGCCAGCGCCGATGACCCCTTCGCTCACGGCATCGTTATGGTCGAGCCCGGCAGCGGCAAAATCCGGGCCATGGCGATCAACCGCAATTACAGCCTGGAACCCAACCCAGACGGCGGCAACGCACCCAACACCACCAACCCGCTGCTGTGGAGCACCAAAAATTCCCCCGGCTACCAAGCCGGTTCGACCTTCAAGATGTTCACGGCCATCGCCGCGCTGACCGACGGCATGCCGCTGAGCACCACCATTGACTCGCCAGATCGCTACCAAACCCGCTGGCCCGGAAGTGGGGCCGCATCATGCAACGGGTTCTACTGCCCGAAGAACGCCTCACCAGACATGGCCGGCTCACACAACATGTGGACCGGATTCGGCCGCTCCGTCAACACCTACTTCGTACAGCTCGAAGAGCGCGTCGGGCCCAAAGCCGCAGTGGAAACCGCACAAAAAATGGGCATCCAGTTGCTCTCCCCCGAAGATCAACGACTCGCTGCGAACGCCGACGAAGAATGGGGATCCTTCACCCTCGGGACAGCACAAGCATCACCACTAGATGTCGCCAATGCGTATGCCACCGTGGCGGCGCGCGGTAAATATCACGAGCCGAACCCCGTAGAACGAATAGTGGACCGGGACGGCAGTACCGTCGCATTGGACGTGTCCCCGGCTGAACAAGTCATTGACCCAGAAGTCGCCGACGCCGCCACCGACATGGCCCGCTGCCCGGTCGGCGACCAGTCGACCGGCGGTGAGTGCCAAGGCGGCACCGCGACCAGCGTGCATGGAGCACTCGATCGCCCGGTAGCTGGAAAGACTGGAACCACAGACGACAACAACGCGGCTTGGTTCGCCGGATTCACCCCTCAACTCGCCGCCGCGAGTTTCAAAGTCAATCCCGACTCCCCTAACGAGTCGGTGGGCGAAACAAATTCCCCCATCGAAATATTCAAGTCCGCGATGAGCACCGCATTGGAAGGTCAAGAAGTCCAGAACTTCACCGCACCACCAGACAACCTGACCATCGGTGAACAAGTGCGGGTACCGAACCTGATTGGCAAGAGCCCGGGCGAAGCGGCCGACTTGTTGCGCAGCGCTGATCTAAGTGTGGCCACGGCGCCAGACACCGTTTTCTCGCAACAGCCCGAAGGCACAGTCGCCAATAGCAGCCCGGCAAGTGGCAGCTCGGTTCCTAAAGGCACCACGGTGATCTTGACACTCAGCGCTGGCCCGGAACCCACTCCAACACCGACACCGACGCCGAGTCCCACGCCCACGCCAACGCCAAGCCCGTCGTACCCGACGCCAAGTTTCTCCTTCCCCACCCCAACTCGCGATAGGCCTTGGCCAAGAAACGACTGACTACAAACCCGATTCGGGAGTGCGCACCAAAATAGTGCGACACTCCTCACACCGAACAATATCGTCGTCAGCGGCCTTGCGAGCCGCTTCCAACGCCGTGCCGTAAAGCTCAAGGCGACAACCCTCGCAACGCCGCGCCCGCAACAACGCCGCGCCATTGCCGTGAGCTGCCCGTGCCTTTTCATAGATCGCCAGCAATTCATCGGGTATTTCGGTTGAGATGCTTTCCCGCTCCACAGTTTTTCCCGCGCTGTCGGCATCGATCTGAGTCCATTGCTCATCACGCCGTTTGGCGAGTTCCGCGTGCCTGGTTTCCAGGGCGACCACGCTTGTCTGGACGCTGTTCAAGGTCGCCGAGACGGTTTCTTGTTCTTCCATCAGCTCCAGCTCCGAGTCCTCCAACTCGGTTTGCCGCGCTCGCAGCGTCTGGATTTCATGACCCATGTTTTCCAGGTCTTTAACACTTACCTTGCCCGAATCCATACGTTGTTCATTACGAACGATTCGGCTGCGAGCATCACCGATTTCCGACTCGATCGCCGCGATACGTTTATCCACCGCATCAACAGCGGCTTGCGCGGTGCTTTGCTCCGCTCGAGCGGTTGCTAGCTCTTCATCCACAGTGGATATTTCGCTGAGCTCCGGCAAATGGGCACGGCGGTGAGCCAGTTGAGACAACGCGGTATCTAGGGCTTGCAGATCCAAAAGTCGGCGCTGAGTAGCCGCGGCTGCTTTCATGTGTGCTCCTTAAATACGGACTGTCCAGGGGTCGGTAACAATCTCGGAAACCGTGGTGCCCACTTCTGGGCCAAACTCCTCATCGAGCAGCTCAGCGGCCACCGGCAGCCACGTCCACTCAGTGGCCCAATGGCCCGCGTCCACCAGCGCCGGGCCATCGGCCTCGAGAACGTCGCTAGCGGGGTGGTGACGCAAGTCAGCCGTGACATACGCGTCAACACCGGCCCGGGTGGCATCTGCCAGGAGCGAGTCTCCAGCTCCCCCACAGACGGCGACGCGTGAGATGAGTCGCTGCGGGTCACCTGAGCCGCGTACTCCGACAACAGTACTCGGCAGGGCCCCTGCCACTGCCCGCACAAATTCCGCGAACGGCAGTGGCTTGGTCAGCAGACCAATTCGCCCGAGGCCTTCATCACGGCTGGTGTGGGCGAGTTCGATGACGTCATAGGCTGGTTCTTCGTAGGGATGAACATCGAGCATGGCCCGCACCGCCCGTGCCCGCTTATTGCGGGGAATCACCATTTCGAGGCGCGATTCGGGCACCACCGAAACCCGCCCAATTTCTCCGATGGTGGGATTAGCTCCTGCCCCCGGGGTGAAAGTGCCAGTGCCATCAGCCCAAAACGCGCAGCGGGTGTAGTCACCCAATACTGGCCCGATCACCGCATCAACCGCATCGACGACGGCATCCCGCTGCTTGTGCGGCACGAAAACTACGAGGCGATCCAAAGCGGTCGGTGCGGCACTCAGTGGCGCGAGTTCACGCAATCCAAGCCGCTTCGCCAATGCCTCATTGACGCCCGCTCGAGCCGAATCAGCATTGGTATGAGCGGTGTACAGAGCAATATCCGCTTTGATGAGCCGATGCAGCAACCGACCCTTAGGTGTGGTGGTCGCGATTGTGTTGACCCCACGCAACAGAAACGGGTGATGCGCGACGATCAGCTGCGCACCGATTTCTTCGGCCTCTTCCACAACCTTGGCGGTCACATCGACAGTGAGCAAAATTTTTGTAATTTGGTTCTGCGGATCACCACACACCAAACCGACTTTGTCCCAGTCTTGCGCCAATGTCGGCGGATAGTGCTGTTCTAGGACTCGCATAATGTCGCGTAGTTGAGGCACGACCTAAAGGCTAGCGGGTGAGAATTTGGGGTTAGAGCGCCGGCACAATGTCTTCGCTTGTTAACCAGTCAACGATGACGCCGTTTTCGAATTCCACGTAGTAGCGCACGCCGATGATGGCGCGGTCTTCCAACACTAAGCCGGCGGTTCCGGCGTCTACCCAACCAGCCCATACGCCGCCGAGGCGCCGGGCGGCTTTGACTCGATCCCCGGGAAAATACGTCACCCGTTCATTGTGTCGTGACACGCGCTACCCGTGGGGGCAGTTGGAACATTTCGCCTACCGGTGAAGGGCGGGGTTACGCTGAGATAGCTGCCGGAAATATCAGGATTCTTTATTCCAGTTTCAATAGGCCTTTTGGCTTAGTCCCATTGTCCGAGTGGGTTGAGCGTAATACTTAGCAAATAAATCGCGGCCCGCTTGCATACGAATTTGGAAACGGGGCATATGATTACCGTTAACTCCCCGGCGCTGGTGAGCGAGGCCGGTAGTGTCGGGTGAGTGGGCAGGGCAGGGGCGCGTGTGATCACGCGCCCTTCCCGTTTGTAGGCGCAATATTTTCGCGCAACCCACCATTCAGCAAAATGCTTTCCGGTTGCAACCGGAGTTATTCCGATCAATTTTCTGGCGACCCTTGAACCGCTATTTAGCACGCATTAACGCCGAATGCGTAACTCTCTGTTACCACATTGTTGGCGTGACTTTATAGCCTTTGGCAGGAGCACGCCCGCACCTGACGAAGTTAGCTACACACCCACCGAAACCAACACATCGCCAGCATCGGTACGCACCTCGAAACGATCCAAAGAATCTCGTGGCAGAGCGCTCGCGCCCTCCAATATCAACGGCTTCGGCTCCTGCTCAGTACCCCAGCCCTTCGGAGAAACCGTCCAACTCATGGTGATATCTGTTTCACCGGTGTCAGAGACGGCCACCAGCTGACACACCAACGGGCCACGCACATTCGACAGCTCCATGGCCACCTGTGTGCCCCAGCCCTTTTTCTCAATACCAAGACTCGCTTCTACCCCAGTCGATTGGCTAGTCGCCGAGAACCGCTCACCGCGTTCCAGCAAACTCGCTGACTCCACTGGTGCTGACGGGCTTTGATCCTCATCGAGCTGGAAACCCAAGACAACGCCGCCCAATGCAGCCACCGCGATTGCGACCACCCCAGCGGCGAGCGCATAAGCCCACCGGCCTTTGGTCCTCGGAGTTTGTACGACAGCGGGCTGCGGCGCCACGGCGGGCGGTGCTGGAACCCGAGCCGCGCCAGTTGCCTTTTGGGCAACCGCTGGCTGATCAGGTGCCGGAGCCGACAAAACCTCACGAGCCACCTGCGTCTCAGGCAGTGTCAAAGCGATATCCATGAACTGTTCAAGCTCTGCGGCACAGGTGTCACATCCGGCCAGATGGGCTTCAAACTCGTCACATTCCTGCGGGGTCAGCAAACCCAGCGCATACGCGCCCACGTCGTAATGCATAGGTGTTGTCATGACGTCACCTCCTGACCGCCAAGTGTTTGCCGCATGGTGCGCAGGGCGTAATAAACCCGCGATTTCACCGTTCCAGGAGGTAGCTGCAATACATCTGCCGCTTCGGTGACACTACGTCCCCGAAAATACGTTTCGATGAGAACCTGACGGTGCGAATCGCTGAGCTGGCGCATTGCCGCATCTACCGTGATCGAGTTGACTACCGCCTCACTCGTATCACCTTCGGTGGGCACCCGCTCCAACTGCGCATCATCAGTTTCCGCTGGGCGGGATGAACGGCGACGTTGCTCGTCGATCACGATGCGTCGAGCCACAGTCATCAACCACGGGCGGAACATGTTTTCGCCGCCCGCACGAAGCTTTTCCTCGTTATGCCACGCTCGCAACAAAGTTTCCTGAACCACGTCTTCCGCCCAGCCACGGTCGCCTCCCGTCAAGCGGGAAACGAACGCAAGCAGCGGCCTCGCGTAAGCCGCATACAGCTCCGCGATGAACCTTTCGGCGCGCTCATCTCCTTCGGGCACGTCCTCATCATCGCTCATGGCCGCCATCCAGTATCGAATGGATGCCTCTGTTGACATCACCGCGCTCATCATCTGACGCACCCCCTAGTAGGAAATACGCACCAGCGCACCGACTGGTTCAACTCAAACAAAGGAATTTGCGAGCTTTCCCTGGGCCGTTAGGTTCCGCGCCCCACAGCTCCCTCGCGGGCGCTTCTTACCGCCAAGGCACATGCATTTCATGTTGAGTTTTGTTACTGGTTTTGTGGGTCAATCAGTTCGGCCCGAGTTTGAAACACCTGCACCTGGCGCGATGCACTTGTCGCATAAATACTCCCAGTGATCGGCTGCCATGCCCCACCACCAACCGAGTACTCCCCGGTGAAATACACCGTTACCAACACGTCAA
This sequence comes from Mycobacteriales bacterium, assembly GCA_013362805.1. Lineage (GTDB taxonomy): Bacteria > Actinomycetota > Actinomycetes > Mycobacteriales > QHCE01 > JABFVL01. Next base: position 22,683 of record JABFVL010000017.1, read on the forward strand.
ATGTGCCAGTCTGCCAATACTCGTGCCAAACCTCAGATGCTTTACGCAATTCTTCGCGCGTATCAATTCGATCCAAAACCTCAGGATCAATCGCTTTACCCAAGCGATCAGTGCGATCAAACCGATCGTGACGAGATCCAGCAGAATCCCGATTATCAACCCCATAATCAAAAACCAACTCATCAACTGTCAGTCGAAACCGCACTCCACCATTGATGGTGATTGAGGAGTCCATCTCAAACTGCTTTGGCGTAGTGCAAAAGAAATTGTTCGGCATATTCACTAGAAGCACACCGGTATCCGGCTGCATCTTAGGTGGATCAACCGTGATCTTCGTTGAAAAAAACTCCCGCACAGCGAGCTCATCGACGCTCACCCCACCGCCCGCCGGGCCCTGACATCCCGCGTTCTCAAAGCCCGTCACAGCCACCGGCGCATCGACCGCAGTGCGCTCAAATCGCGTTCTCGTAAAGTTCTGTTGGCCTGGCTCACACTCTTCCACCACACATCCGGTGCCAGCCCCTGTCGCACCAGCCTGCACTTGCACATCCGTGCTCTGCACGCCGGGAACGCCACACCCCGGCGCCAACTCCGACCACTCGCCGACGAAGACGCCGTTGGCATCTGGAGGTCGCTTTTTGCCATTCGGATCAGAGCCAGCCGGCGGAACTTCGCAACCCCCAGCTGCTTTTAGAAGACTCCCGTTACCAGTTCCCTGGGCGTCACAACTTGCACGACTCTCTGCCCTCACGCACAACGGATCAAAAACTCCCGCCACTAAAACGCAGAAAAGAGTCGCCACGGCGATAAATCTCATGAGCGGATCAGCTACTTTTAACCGAGAGCGAATGAACGACCCATTTGCCATTGCGGAACGTGATCTGGAGGTTAAGCGTTCCTTCCTCCCCAGGATCCTCGTTTACCGAAGTCCCATTGGGAGCAACCTGTGCAGATGCTGTTCGCATATGCGACATTTCAACCAGCCAGTACGGCTCGCCACCATCGGTAGCCGGAACTTCGAAAGCAACAAAATGGATATTCGTGATTGTGTATGTCCCACCTTTAATGCGGTTATCGTTGGCCAGCGTCGCAGCTAAAGCATCGCGGATAGCTGCACATCCTGTGCAGTATTCGTAGTCGTATATCTGCTCCAACGCAGCAACGTCTCCGGTCTGCTGCACGTAATGCAGCAGATCCACTTCGTACTGGAGTGCGGCGCGGGCTCCGTCTTCGGTGCGCGCTGTGGCAGCAGCCGGGTATTCCGGCATTGAGGGAGCCACAACGTCGGGTGATGTTGGCGCGGACTTCTCAGAACGGTCGGAGCTTGAATCGGAGTCATCGCGACCCAGCCACCAGAAAGCGCCCCCCAGCACTAATGCCAGCACGACAATCCCGCTGACCAACGGCACAACCCATGATTTCCGCACACTTTTGTTCACAACCAGTCACACTAGCGAACTCGGCCATACCGCCACGCACACTTTCCACAAGCCGCGAAGTTGATCCCACAAGATGAACGCGACAAATTGATCTGTCGTTCCATTGCCCTCCATCTCTAATGATCGGCAGAGTAGACGCGAATCGTTGAGATCAGGATGATTCGGGGTTTGCGTCAGTGGCTGTGGATACTTCTGAAACTGCCCTAAAAGATCGCGTAGATTCTCATGTACGCACCAGCGGGCGAGGCGCAACATACCCACAGCAGGGATGGATTGCGGCAACCCACCGTCCGAACGCCCATCACAGCGGGTATGGTGCCCGTGACATTTCTGACCACTATGGAGGTAGCGCGGTGCTCAAGAGGAAAACGCGAACCGCGCTACTTCACGCTTTAGAGGCAATCGCGTTCCCATTGGTGGGTGGAACGACACTCACCGATTGGCGTGGACGAATTCGGGCGTTGAATTCTAAGCCAGAAAGGGGTAACACGGTCGTTGAGTTTATCGGCGTTGCCATCATGCTGGTGTTTTTGTTCCTAGGGATCATGCAGGTCTACATCTTCATGCATACCAACAATATTGTCGTGTCTTCGGCAACTCAAGGTGCGCGATACGCGGCCAATGCCAATGTGGATACCGCGCTGGCCGCAGAGCGAGCCGAGCAACAATTAGCGACAGGGATTGGACCGCAAAACGCCGCGCGCATCACCTGCCTGGCATCGGAGGAAGCAGACCCCTCGGGATTTGTGGTCGTTAAAGTCAACTGCAGGGGCGAATTGCCCATGTTTTTCGCACCGATCGGCGGGATTTTGCCTGTGAATGTTTCGGCGCGGGCAATCGAAGAAAGCGATCCGCAACATCCTTCCGGGTCGGCGTCGTGACCAAGCGCAACACGTCACTGCGATCTCGGCTACCCCACGGAGACTCGGGCCGTGCTGTCATCGAATTTCTTGGAATCGGCGTCGGCATCATGGTGCCGCTCTTGTACATCGGCATGGTCTTTTTCACCATCGAACGACACAACTTCGCGATCGCTGCCGCCGCCCGCGAGGCCGGTCGCGCTTACGCGCAAGCATCCGATGAAAAAACGGGTAAGGCGCGCGCTGAACGAGCCGTCCAACTCGCTCTCGAAGATCACGGTCTCGCCGAGGTGAACCATCGGCTCGCCTACGGCCCACCCAATACAAACTGTTCAGCGAATATGCAAGAAGGGGCCGCCACTATCGAACCAGGCGCAAGATTCGCGATCTGCGTGATCATCACCATGGACTATCCAGCTGTCCCCGGTTTTATCGAACGAGCCCACAACGTCGCCACCGCCAAGTACATCGTCCACATCGGCACTACACAAGAACGCCCTGGCGCATGAGACTTACCCCGCGCCGACCCCACGGCGATGACGGAACCACGTTCATTCTCGCGCTGCTTTTCATCATGATCGCGATCCTGTTCATGATGGGAGTTACCGCATCCGCGGCCGCTTTCGTAGCGCACCAAGAACTTCAGTCAGATTGCGACGGCGCCGCCCTCGCGGCGGCAAGCGAAGCCGATAGTGGCTCCTACGGCAAAGGCACCGCTACCGAAAACAAACCTATTCAGCTGTCGGATTCAGCCGCACAACAGCTCGTAAACGAGTACAACGGCTCGTTGAGTAACCCTGACCTGGCCACGATGACGGCCAGTGTGAAGACCGATGGAGAAATCACTGTCGTCTGCGATCGCACAGTGGACATCCCATTCGCTGGCGCGTTCGGTCGAACGGACGGCGTGGATCGACATGCCGAGTCCACGGCGCGGGCCCCAGTACAGAGCTAGCGGCAAAAGTGGCGCAAACGTCGGGGTGGCACTTCTGGTGCTGACGTGATTTCCGCGCCAACGATCACAACTTTCAAAGGTGAAATGCGCCATCAGGTGGGGTAAAACCAGAGGGTAGGTAGCTTAGTCGGCCGGATCTAAGGGGGAGCTATGAAAGCGCAGGTTGGCGACAGGATCATCGTGGAAAGCAATCAACTAAATGTGGGCAAACGCGTGGGCGTCATTACCGGGATTCAACACGATGATGGCAGCCCGCCCTATTGGGTGAACTGGCTCGACAACGACCATGAGGCCCTCTACGTGCCTGGCCCAGACTGTCACCTCGAGTCGGCGGGCCGCGCCCGGTAACCAACAACATTGGCACGAGTTTCCGGCAGCAACTTTCGCGATGACAACTTGGTCAAAGACCCGGATCCCGTTCGGTGCTGCGCCCAAGTATCCGCACAGGTAGGAAACTCTTACCGCTAAGGGAGTTCCTGGGCAGATACCACCGTAGGTCGGTTCAGCCCAGGAGCTGTTCCTGGGCTAGCAGCTGCGATCCGTGAGCCGCACCGAATTCAATGATGTTTAGTCCCGGCCATCAGGAGATTTCAAAGTCCGATTCTTTTTGAGTCTCCTGCCGCTGTCATCACGCTCGGCTTTCGGGAGCGCATCGGCGATCATCACCATGCCAAGCGGGACACCAACGATTGCTAGCACGAGAAAGAACCACCACCAGCCTCCCTTGAACGCCAAAACTCCGAGATACGCACCCCCGCCCGTAAATACAATTCCTAAAACGATGCCAATGGGGTCGCGTCGTTTCACCGTTTCACGCTTGATGAGCTGAGCGAGCTGGGCGCTGATGTGCTGCCGGAATTCCTCTCGATTTTCAATTTCCTCCGGTAACAAGCTATACAGTTCGACATCCGACTTTATCCGCGCCCGACGTCCCCCGCGCGGCCAAAATTGGATAGCCCCCACGATGATGGTCACTAACGCGAGCAGAAATTTTCCAGCGATATCCCATGTCACTTTTGGATGGTAAAGCGACAATCCCGCACCGAGTGAACTTTCGCGTCGATTGGCAAAGGTCTAGAACGTTGTGCGGCTCGGCTGCTCACGTCGCTGTGTAAATATTCGTCTTCACATCGTGTGATTTGCGCTGACAGATCAAACTTCACACGAACTGGTGCCCGCTAGGCGTTGCGACGCAGCGTGAACCAGAAGGTCGGCACCGAATTGGTGCCCGGTTTGACTTCGAGTAGCTCCCAGCTGGGGAACCTGGAGCGGAGCTCGTCGGCTGTGACGCCCGCCGCCCAAGACGCGACCTCGGGAGTCGGAGTGCCCAACGGCTCGGGGCCATACCCGAACATCAGCAACTGTGCTCCAGGGGCTGCGCGGTGGGTAAGCCCGGCGGCGTAGGCGTCACGGCGGTGCAACGGGATTCCGCAATAGCAGCTCAGGTCAAAGAACAGGTCGAAGGGACCAGGCACGTCCAACTCGTCGAGGCGGGTGGCGTCTCCGTGCAGCACCTGTACTGCCACTGCCGCCTCCGCGGCCTTCTTTTTCGCTTGGTCGACAGCGTGGTCGATCAGGTCGACAGCCGCTACCTCCCAGTCGTGCCGGGCGAGGTAGATGGCGTTGGTTCCCGTGCCGCAGCCGAGTTCGAGCGCCCGGCCGGGTGGCAGTGCGCCGCGCCCCTCTACTAGGGCCACTAGCTCAGGTGGCGTCACGCCGGTGTCCCACGGCGGCTTGCCGGTGCGGTAGTAGCGCTCCAGTGCGCGCTGGACGGATTCTTCCTCTGGATCGAGTCGCATCGCGACTAAGCCCGGCTCGCGCTGTTGGACGGTGTTGGCGTGGTCCATCATTTCCTCCCATTAATTTAGAGTTGAACTCTAGTGTTCTACTCTAGAAATACACTTTCGATAAAGACAAGTCAAGCGAGCCCAACACTCACGCCGGGCTCACGAAAAGGTCGTCAAGACGCTCGAGAGCTTTTCGTCGCGCGGCGCCATAGGGCGAGCAGCCTTGCCGGAGATCACAGACCGGACGAGCGTGGCCCATCCAGACGGTTTACTTCAGCGGACACATGGGCAGTGAGTCCGCATAGCCTTGGCCCATCGCCATTACGCACGCCGAACCCCTCTTCGAGACGTGAACAACTCACAGCTTTGGGCTTACCTCGACGACACCCCTGCATGAATACGATGCCGCCGGACCACCAAGGCGCCGATGCACTCCTCCAGCGCGTGCTGGGCACTCTCGAGTGACACCTAGGGGTTGCGAAAATGACGGAGCCATAACCCGCACACCCCATGGACGTCATTAGGAGTTGCATGAGCGCTGCAACAGTCCTTAAGAATCCGCACCACTTAGTTCGGTCTGGCCAAAGACAGCAGTTGCGCGGTCGTGATTGTGTGCAGTGATCCCCTTGATTAGGTATGCGCGGTGACACCCCCGACCAGACCCGATCTCACCCGCACAGGAAACGGGTGCAAAGAATGATCGCTGAACGTACATATTTCGTTACAAATCTGTCAGCCGATTCCAGGGTGCCAGGCGTTCAACTCAATCAATCTCATGCCCGCGACACGGTTGCGTCTCCGGTTCGCCTTCAAATCACAGGACTGCGAATTGGTAGCGCAACCGCTACTTTAAGTGACATGACTGGCCCCTCCAATGTGGCCACTCACAAGGCCCTTGCCGAGATCAGCGAACAGCGCCACATCATCGGACTGTTGAAAGCATGCCAAGACGCCCACTATGCGGGTGAGCATGCAACCGCGACCGCGATTTTGACCGACCTAGTGACGCGATTCGGACGGGACACAATCGACGCGGCCCTGTGGGTTCAAGCCGTCGAACACGTCGAAGCACAAAACCATCTCACACGCCTGTTCGGCCGCTACATAAAGCAGTACCACGCCATGCGACATCGCTCAGTTAAACGCCGATAAAGCGTCAAGTAACGCCCACATAGCCAGCTCTTCCGACCTTGAGCAAACAGCAAATGGGCGCGAGGAAAGGCGTTAACACCTACGAAAGCTAACCGCCGGGAAATACCAACGAACAGTAAGCAGCTCTGTTCACGGAGACCAGACCTGGCGCTGGGCAGCGCGATGCGCGGTGTCGTGGAAGCGAGCATAAATGGTGGGCGCAGAGGGGATCGAACCCCCGACCGCTCGGTTGTAAGCCGAGTGCTCTACCGCTGAGCTATACGCCCGAAACTTGCCCGCA
>JABFVL010000032.1 GCA_013362805.1 Mycobacteriales bacterium
CCGATCACCTCGGTAGCCGTAGATGCTGGACGACGCCAACCCGACACCGAAATCCGAGTAAGTGAGCCTGACCTCGTCGCGGGCCGTGCACTGGCCAGTGCACTCGGCGTGCCACAAGCGCAAGTGATCCGTGGTGAGGCCGCCACCAACACCGAAGTGCTTGGCGAAGTGCATTCTCCGACAATTCGCCGGTTGGTGGAGGTAATGCTCGAAGAATCAGACAACGTTCTGGCCGAAGCACTGGCCCGACAAGTAGCGATCGCTAACGGCCTCCCCGCTTCTTTCGAAGGCGGAGCCGTCGCGACCGAACGGGTGCTCGCGGAAGACAATTTCGTCGTGAACGTCTCTGACGGCAGTGGCCTGTCGCTGGATAACCGAATCTCCCCGGCCGCGCTGGTGGCGATCCTGCAAAAGTCCATCACTGACCCGAAATACAGCCCCATCGCCAGCGGCATGCCCGTGGGCTCATACAGCGGCACGCTGTACACACGCTTCAACGACCCCAACGAACAGGCCGCCGCCGGAAAAATACGAGCCAAGACAGGCACCCTGAACAGCGTGAGCTCACTCGCTGGATATGTCACCACAGCCGGGGGACGGGTGTTGTCTTTTGCGGCTATTGCGAATGGTTACCCAGAAGGCGCGGACGAACCCGCTCGTAACGCTCTAGATGAGCTAAGCGCCGCGCTGGCCCAACTGAAATAAAACAGAACTGGGCAACGGGCAAACGCCAGCTACGGTGGGGTATATGAACGCACCCGTGGATTGGAATCTGGCTTTCAGCGCCGGCAAAGCCGTGGTCAAAACGGGGCCGCGTGTTTCCCCCGAAGAAGCCGCTGCCCTAGTGCGAGAGCTGCGCGTCAGCGCCCACAAAGCGGCTGGTCATGTCGCCGAATTTAGCCAGCTGGATGTCGGCGAAGTGCATCCGCCCGTGCGTGTCGTGGATCGAGTGGACTGGCTGGAGGCGAACATCTCTGGCCTGCGCCAGGCCGGAGATTTGTTGTTTCCACAAGAAGGACATGGCCTATTTCGCGCGGTGTCAGCCAAAGCGACCGCCCTGCAAGCCGGGACGGTATTGGCCTACATGTCCGGTCGGGTGCTAGGGCAATTCGATGTGCTTTCGCGCGCCCAAGGGCAACTTTTGCTGGTAGCTCCAAATATTGTTGACGTTGAGCGAAAACTCGCGGTCAACCCAAGAGACTTCCGGCTCTGGGTGTGTTTGCACGAAGTGTGCCACCGAACGCAATTTTCTGCCGTGCCATGGCTCCGAAGCTACTTCCTCGACCAAATCGGGCAATTCATCAAAGCGGGGCAAGACAGTGAGGGCGCCTCGCTGGAACGGGCCGCGGCTACCTTGGCGCAGGTGATCCGGCATCCAGAGTCCCGTTCCTCGGTGCTCGACGCTGTGACCGCACCAGAGCAACGGCCCGCCATGGACCGGCTTGTCGCCCTGATGACTCTCTTGGAAGGGCACGCCGATTTTGTCATGGACGGAGTAGGTCCACAGGTGGTGCCAAGCGTCGACTCAATTCGAGCGAAGTTCAACCTTCGTCGCCAGCCCAGCAACCCACTGACCGCACTCCTGCAGCGTTTGCTCGGGGTCGAGGCCAAACTGCGTCAGTACGCTGAAGGGCGGGCATTTGTCGCCGCCGTCGTCGAACGCACAAGCATCGTGAACTTCAACCAGATATGGGCTAGTCCCGAAACGCTGCCAACTCCCGAGGAAATCGAGCATCCCGAACAGTGGGTAGCGCGCGTCAGCTGAGGCGGTGCTGAACCGGATTCAGGGAGTTCCAGGCTGCCGACATGGGCTGAGGCATTGCTTCGATGTGTAACCCAGCGACTTAGGGTGCTCATATGGCGCAACCACCCCCAGCTATCGCCGCGACCCGGCTCAGTGTGCGTAAAGCACTAGCTGACCTGCGGGTGAACGATGTTGTGTTTGTCGCCTGCTCCGGTGGTGCTGACTCCTTGGCTCTGGCCGCCGCAACAGTTTTCGAAGGCGCCAAAGCTCGGTGGCGGGTCGGGCTGGTGACCGTAAACCACCAGCTGCAACCTGGCGCTGATGTGCAAGCAGAGCGGGTCGCCTTGTGGGCTCGCGAAACCGGATTCGCGCCGGTGCTGGTGGAGACTGTGCAGGTCTATGGGGTTGGGGGCCCTGAGGCCGCCGCAAGATCCGCGCGATATGCGGCGCTGAGCAAAATCGCCATTGAGCACGATGCCGCGGCGATCTTGCTCGGCCACACTCGGGAAGATCAAGCTGAGACCGTGCTGTTGGCGCTAGCTCGCGGTGCCGGCTCTAAAGCTTTGAGCGGCATGGCGCCGGTGCGTGGCGTGTTTCGTCGTCCATTTCTGGAGTTGCCGCGCGAGCTGGTGCGCGCCGCGGCGGATGGATTGCCGGTGTGGGAAGACCCGCACAACACAGACCCCTCTTATGCGCGTTCCCGTGTACGCGCCTTGCTGCCCGTGTTGGAAAAGACCATTGGCGGCGGAGTCGTGGCATCTTTGGCTCGCACCGCTCACAGGCTGCGTCAGGATGAGGAGTTTCTTGAGGCGCTTGCGACGGCACGGCAAAATGACCTGCTCGATTCGTCGGGCTCCCGATTGGACGCTAAAGCGCTATCGAGTGAGCCCACGGCTATTCGCACTCGGGTGTTGCGGCTCTGGGCTCTAGCTGGCGGGGTCACCGCTGGTTCGTTGGCCGAAGCGCATATTGAAGCGTTGGACGCGTTGGTGTGCAAGTGGAGAGGTCAAGGTCCGGTGTCTCTGCCGGGTGCGGTGGCGGCGCGGCGTCGTGATGCCCATCTCGAACTTTTTGGTTTGGCCGGGCGCGAGCCGGCGCTCGATTAGCGTTAGTCCATTGTGTCGCGGTTTTTGCTGCCTGTGGGAGGACACGGTGGGTATCGAATACCTATCCGGGCTGGAGGAGCTCGAACGCTTTCCTGAGGGGGAATGTGTTTATGTTGGCTTGAAACAGCCGGTGGAGGAACTGGAACCTCGACGTATTAGAGGATTTTTTCGAGGTGGGCCTTATGAAGATCCATTGAATGAGCCCCACGTGCATGTTTCAGATACCGAGGACGAATTCCGGCACGCTGTTAGTCGTGCTGAAAATCAAAAACGTATTGCCAGTAAGGCAGTGATAAGTCCAGTAGAAGCCATGGATTTGGAAGTACTGACCATGGCGAAACTCGAGCCGCATCCGTTAGTTCACGCCGCTGGTTCGTTTATGTACGCGGCCGCATACGGATTTTTTCATCGGCCTGAAGAGGGAACGGACACTTTTAACGCGGGAGGCAAATTTGATCCGAGGACAGAAGAAGCGTGCATGAAATTTGCGCTTAGGGACCATTATCGGGCTTATTTAGGTCGACTTGGCTCTGATGGTGATGCGAGAGAAGCTTGGGTGCACATCATGGGTGCATCTCGATTTCAGGCTTCTTTAGTGGCTGGCGAGTGGGTGTCGAAAAACCCGGAAAAACCCGATGCGATTGTGCGAATACACCTAGGGGAGCTGAGGCCGCACTGGTCGAGCTTGCCAAGGGCGCGTCGCCTTGGGGCTGTCGGCCACGAAGCTCATAGTGAACACAGCGGGTGCTGGCATGTGCCGCTTTCCTATGACGACTGGATCAAAGCCCGGGAAAATTGGCAGAACTTTGGCGCCCCGGTGCCTACGCGTCCACGGATGTGAGCTAGCTAGTGGATGCTGGGTAAAAATGCGAGGGTGGCCGCGCCCTCACTTGATGTCACATGGCAGGCTGTCTATGTCAGCTCGCGTGGGGGTTATGACGCGGCTGGGCAGCTCATGTACTTCAACCAAGGGGCCTTGAAGTGTCTTCCACCAGCAGCTCTGTCACCACGTCTTCCGATATCCACCCAGATATCGCTGAGGTGATCATCACCGAGAAAGAGATTCGCGCGAAAGTTACTGAGCTGGCCGCACAAGTGCGCGCGGACTACGCCGACACCGAGCAGCCCGTTTTGCTGGTCGCGATCCTTAAGGGCGCCGTGATGTTCATGGCGGATTTCGCCCGTGAGCTCGGACGTCCTCTTGAACTCGAATTCATGGCTATTTCTTCTTACGGGGCTTCTACAAGTTCCTCTGGAGTCGTGCGCATTTTGAAAGACCTGGATCGGGAGATCGAAGGCAAACGGGTCATCCTTGTTGAAGATATTATCGATTCAGGGTTGACGCTTTCGTGGCTCTTGCGCAACTTGGCTAGCCGTAACCCGGCCAGCTTGGATGTGGTCGCGCTCTTCCGTAAGCCTGAAGCGGTGCGTGTGCCGGTTGAGGTGAAATATGTCGGATTTGACATCCCCAACAGCTATGTTGTGGGTTACGGTCTCGACTACGCCGAGCGCTACCGCGAGTTGCCGTACCTGGGCGCACTCAAGCCCGAGGTTTACAGCGATTAACAAAGCGCACGCTTTTAGACACGAACAGGCGCGGCTGCGCCCGCGTGTCGTCCGTTACCAGTAACGAGTAGGCTCGGCTTGACCGGGTATGTGCCTGGTATTCGTCGCCGAACTAGGAGGGCCGGGGCACCCGCTCCGTACGCACTGATGGAACGTACTCGCTTCTTCCGCCGACCGCTATTTTGGATCGTTTTGGTGATCTTGGCGGCGTTGATCGTTGGCCCGATGCTCGTCGGCGGCGACGAATACAAAAAAGTCGACACCTCTGTCGCGCTCAAAGAGCTCGACGACAACAACTTCACCTGGGTGAAAATTGAGGACAAAGAACAAACCCTCAAACTGCGCCTAAAAGATGAAGTTGAGGGAAGTAAGCGCATTCAAGCGCAATTCCCCAGCGGGGTTTCTGACGATTTGCTGCGTCAATTGCGGGAAAAGCAGGCCAAAGACCCCGACATCAAATATCAAACCGAAGTTACCCAAGACAGCATGTGGGTTTCGGTGCTCCTTAGCTTGCTGCCCATCGTGCTGCTAGTGCTGTTGCTGCTGTTCTTCATGAGCCAGATGCAAGGCGGCGGCGGCCGAGTCATGAACTTCGGCAAATCCAAAGCCAAGCTCGTCACCAAAGACATGCCCAAGACCACATTCGCTGATGTGGCCGGGGCCGATGAAGCCATTCAAGAGCTTGAAGAAATCAAAGACTTCTTGCAAGGTCCGGCGAAATTCCAGGCGATCGGTGCCAAGATCCCTAAGGGTGTTCTGCTTTTTGGCCCCCCCGGAACTGGTAAAACGCTGCTCGCCCGTGCCGTAGCTGGCGAAGCTGGCGTGCCCTTCTACTCCATTTCGGGTTCCGACTTCGTCGAAATGTTCGTCGGTGTAGGTGCCTCCCGAGTGCGTGACCTGTTCGAGCAAGCCAAAGCCAACGCGCCGGCCATCGTGTTCGTCGACGAAATCGATGCCGTCGGTCGTCACCGTGGCGCGGGCATGGGCGGCGGTCACGACGAGCGCGAGCAAACCCTGAACCAGATGCTCGTCGAGATGGACGGGTTCGACACCAAGGGTGGCGTCATCATGATCGCCGCCACCAACCGCCCCGACATCCTCGACCCAGCGCTGCTGCGTCCAGGTCGCTTCGACCGCCAGATCGCGGTAGACCGCCCCGACCTGGAGGGCCGCAAAGCCATCCTGAAGGTGCACGCCAAGGGTAAGCCCTTCGCTCCCGATGTGGACCTAGACACCGTTGCGCGCCGCACCCCCGGCTTCACCGGCGCCGACCTGGCAAACGTCATCAACGAGGCGGCTCTGCTGACCGCCCGCCACAGCGGCAAAGCCATCTTGAATGACTACCTGGAAGAGTCCATTGACCGAGTGATCGCCGGGCCCGAGCGTAAAACCCGGGTGATGAGTGACAAAGAGAAGAAGGTCACCGCGTACCACGAAGGTGGACACGCGCTAGTGGCCTGGGCTCTTCCTCACTCGGCCCCAGTGCACAAAGTGACTATCTTGTCGCGTGGCAGCTCGCTGGGCCACACGCTCATCCTGCCCACCGAAGACAAATACACCCAGACGCGTTCGGAGATCATCGACACTCTCGCCTACGCACTAGGCGGCCGCGCCGCCGAAGAGCTTGTTTTCCACGAGCCCACCACCGGTGCTGGCAACGACATCGAAAAGGCGACCGCACTCGCTCGGGCCATGGTCACCGAATACGGCATGAGCGCCAAACTCGGCGCGGTGAAGTATGGCCAGAAAGATTCTGAGCCATTCCTTGGCCGCGACTATGGTCACCAACGCGACTACTCCGAACACCTGGCCGCCGACATTGACGCCGAGATTCGACACCTCATCGAAATCGCGCACGATGAGGCATACGACATCCTCGTGGAATACCGCGACGTGCTCGACAACATGGTGTTGGAGCTGCTCGAAAAGGAAACCCTGACCACCAAAGATATGGCCCGGATCGCCGCCAGAGTCGAAAAGCGCCCGCCGATGGCCCCATACAACGGGTTCGGTCGTCGTGCGCCAAGCGACAAGCCGCCGGTGCAAAGCCCGAAAGAAAAAGAAGCGGCCAACGGCAAGCCCGCCGAAGAAGAGCCCGTGGCTAAAGGCGATCCATTGAGTGACCCCACGCCTCCGCGCAGCGACACCATTGACCTGCCACCGGACGCGGATGTGAGCTAGACAATGGGTCCGGGCCAGTTCGATCGTGAGCGAGTAGCCGCAGCGGTACGCGAGATACTCGACGCGATTGGCGAAGATCCGCAGCGGCCCGGTTTTACGAAAACGCCAGAACGCGTAGCCGACAGCTACGCCGAGCTTTTTTCTGGACTAAACACAAACCCGGCCGACGTGCTCACCACTACTTTCGAAGCCGATCACGACGAGCTTGTACTCGTCAAAGACATCGACTTTTTCTCCACCTGCGAACATCACTTGGTGCCTTTTCGTGGTGTGGCCCATGTGGGCTACATTCCCGCGAAAGATGGCCGCATCGCGGGTCTATCCGCCCTGGTTCGGCTCGTTGAAGCTTTCTCTCGTCGGCCGCAGGTTCAAGAGCGGCTGACCTCGCAAATCGCTGACACCCTCGTTGAGCAGCTCGAAGCCCGGGGCGTCATCGTGGTCATCGAAGCCGAACATTTGTGTATGACCATGCGCGGCGTACGCAATGTGGGGGCTAAAGCGGTCACGTCCGCTGTAAGGGGCTGGTTCAAAAACTCGCCAGCGGCACGCGCCGAAGCGATGAGTCTTATTCATTCTGGTAGGTGAGTTCGTATGACACAGGTCATGGGCATCGTGAACGTCACCCCAGATTCTTTCTCAGATGGGGGAAAGTACCTCGACACAGCCGCAGCCATTCGCCATGGCGAACAACTCGCCGCGCAGGGCGCGGACATAGTCGATGTAGGCGGCGAATCTACCCGCCCGGGTGCCGAACGAGTTGACGCCGAGACCGAAGCGAACCGGGTCGTGCCGGTGGTTCGGGCACTCGTCAAGGCTGGCATAACAGTCAGCGTCGACACGATGCGAGCCAGCACAGCCCAAGCCGCTTTGTCGGCCGGGGCTCACATCATCAATGACGTATCTGGCGGTTTGGCCGACCCCGAGATGGCAACCGTGGTCAGCGCACACGACTGCTCATGGGTATTGATGCATTGGCGGGGTCATTCAGCCACTATGCAATCCGCCACCAGCTACCGCGACGTGACTCGCGAAGTGATCGCTCACTTGGGGGAAAGGATCGACGCCGTCCGGAGTGCCGGGGTGCGTGATGAGCAAATCATTGTTGATCCCGGATTGGGCTTCGCAAAAACGGCTCAGCACAATTGGGTGCTGCTTGCCGAGCTCGACGAGTTCGCTCAGCTAGGTTTTCCATTGTTGATCGGGGCGAGTCGCAAGTCGTTCTTGGCGGCATTGGGCACCGATCGAACGGTTCGGCCTGCGCCTGAGCGCGACGCGGCGAGTTTGGCCGTGTCGTTGTACTGCGCGCGGCGTGATGTATGGGCGGTGCGGGTGCATGACGTCGCCGGTACAGTCGACGCGTTTGCCGTCATGTCGAACATTGACGCCGCTGGTCGGCTGTCGCCGCAGCTGCCTGGATGAGGGGATAAACGCGATGAACGACCGCATTAGCTTGGTCGGTTTGCGAGTGCGCGGCAATCATGGCGTATATCCGCATGAGCGTCGAAACGGTCAAGACTTTGTCGTGGACGTCGATCTTGAGGTGAATACCGCGGCAGCCGCGGCCAGCGATGACGTCGCTGACACAGTGCATTATGGAGAATTGGCGGAGCGATTGGCCGCCATTGTGTCGGGCGAACCCGTGAACTTGCTGGAGACATTGGCTGAGCGCTTGTGTCAAAGCTGTTTGGAACACAAGCTGGTAGACGCGGTCACGATCACTGTCCATAAGCCACAGGCCCCGATCGACTTGCAGTTCGCCGATGTCGCGGTGACGGTACGGCGGCAGCGGCGCACCAGGCCAAGATTTCGGCAGATTGATGGCGGGTTGCGGGACAGCGCATGACACGCGCTGTGTTGGCATTGGGCGGCAACATGGGGGATGCGGCGCGGTTTCTTCGGGCTGCTCGCGCCGCTTTGGATGATCGGATAGTTGCCGCCTCGTCGATGTATAGAACTCCGCCGTGGGGCCCAGTGGCCCAGGACGACTATGTGAATGCCGTGTTTATCGTGCGCGACGACCGCCCCGATCCGAGCCAGTGGCTCGCACTCGTGCGCGAGTTGGAGAACGCGGCGGGCCGTGAACGCACAGTGCGATGGGGTCCACGCACTTTGGACGTGGATGTCATCGCGGTGTTCGATGACGCTGGTGTTCCGATGTTGAGCGCGACAGCGGAACTTACTGTTCCGCATCCGCGTGCATTCGAACGTGCTTTCGTGTTGGTGCCGTGGCTCGAGGTCGATGCTGGGGCAGTGCTGCCGGGGCATGGTGCGGTAGCCGAGCTCGTGGCGGCGTTGCCAGCGGGCGAGCGTGCTGAGGTGCGCAAGCTGGACCTTCAATGGTGAGGATCGCTCGGGCAGGCTCTAGGCTGTAGATGTTATGGATAATGAACCGCGCCCTCATCTTCTTCCCACCCGTCCTGCCACGTTGGCGTTGATTGCCTTCGCCGCTGGCGTGTGCGGTTGGGTGGTCGTACGCAGCTATTACTCCGATTTGCCGGCGTTGCCGTGGATTCCTTCAGTGATTTTGTGGTCGCTAACCGTGGTGGAGTTTGTGTTGGCGCGGACCACGACGCGCCGCATTTCTCGGCGGGAGTTTATTGAGCCGTTGGCAATTGCCAGGTTCGCGGCTTTGGCGAAGGCGTCCTCGATTTTGGGTGCTGCTTATGCCGGCTTTTTCGCTGGGTTCGCGATTTGGCTTTTCCGATATTTGGAGGGGGTGGATGCGGCGCAACGAGACATGTGGCGCTGCGGCGTTGCTGTTGTTGTAGGGGTTTTGTTGACGGGTGCGGCGTTGTTGTTGGAGCGCGCGTGTCGAATTCCACCAAGCGGGCAGGATTCGACCGAGCGTGACAAGTGAGTTGTGGCATTAAGCTGTGAAGTATGACGGCTTTCGCAGAGTTGGACGGGCTGACAACCGAGCAGTTGCGGGTGCGGGCGTTCGCGGCCGCGCGAGATAAGCACGATCTGAAGTTTTTCTGGAATTTGATTCAGATCTTGCCGCACGCCGATGACACTGAGCGGCTGGATGTCAGCACCGGTTCTTATGGCGCGTCCATTGAAGACGTGATTGATTTGTGGCGCGAGTTTACTGGTCACGATTACGGCGATCAGGAGCCAGTGATCCGCGCGGCGTTCATTGAGTATCTACAAAAAGTGAATAAACCCTGACGGTATGCAGTATTCCGGTGGACTTGCATAGTTAGTTAATGGTGTTCAGCTAGGGTTCGGGGCGTCCATTCGTCAGCAGGAAGGCGACTGCATGCCTGACCGAAATCGACATCGGGATACGCCCGAACGCACCAGACACCGAGAACCGGTGCCCTCAGCTCGGCGGGAAGCTGAACAACCAACCCGCCCCAGCAAGTTACGACACGACATGCGTCCATCCGAACGCATGTACCCCGATCTGGCGCCAGAGCGCACCCCCACCGGGACACATATGCTGCCAGCGCCCACCGAGCGGGCCGGTCGGGAACGACACCCCGATGGCCGCATTCGCTCGCGAGACACACGTCGCGACCCCCGCGACACGGGAGAATTCACTCTTCCCGACCCCGCTGCCACCCGTATGGTGCCAGTCGGCGAAATGCCTCCACCGGAAGCGCCGCGCCGCGAAACATTGAACGAGCGCGGCCCGCGCACACGCGAGAATAAGAAAACTTCAAAAAAACCAGTGCCTGCCCCTGACCGGATGTGGCCGCACTTCCTCTGGGAAGCGCTGATGGCCGTGGCTGTTGGCGCCGCGGGTTGGACCGTCACTCGTGAAGTCGATGGCCTGCTCGGCGATCGTGGCTTTTGGCTGCTGGGCTCTTGTGTCTTGCTGCTCGCGCTTGGGTTCGGCCTATCTCTGCGGGCCGCCGCGCCCAACCTAGCTAGCTCCGGAATCGTGGCCGCCACACCTGGCGTGATGATGTGGCTTGTCGGTGAAAGAGGTATGAGCTGGCCGCAAGCTATCGCCGTAGTGGTGGGCATCGCCGCGGGGCTCGGAGTTGTTGTTGGACTCATTGTGGCGATTTTCTGGGTTCCAACCTGGGCCGTGACTCTGGCAGCCGCCGTATTGTGTGTGGCGGCTGGAGCCCATGCGACGAGTTTGTCCGAACGCGCTCACATTGATCCGCCCAGCGTTGAAACCGTCGAGCGGTACGGGCCACCGTTGTTCGTCACTGCCGCCGTTGTGTCGGTGGCTGGCGCGTTGTTGTGGCTGCTCGTGCGTGGCAGTCAACATTGGACGATGCGCCGCGCCGACAATTCCCGGCCAAGCGCGCGAGCGCTGCTGGCCGCGATGGCCGCGCTCGCCGTAAGCAGCGCTATGGCCGCTGGCGTCGGTGTCCTGTTCGGATTCCTTACCTATGCCGATGCCGAAGATGCCCACCAGGTCGTCGAGCTTGGGCCGGCGGGCATGAACATCTTGGCGATAGCCGCCGTATTGCTGGGCGGCGTGAGCATCTTTGGTACGCGCGGCGGTGTTTTCGGCACGGTGCTGGCAGCGATGCTGTTAGTGCTGGCAATGCAGCCTCCTCTGTCCCGTGAAGCGCATCATCAGCTGTACTGGATCGCGGGAGCCATTTTCATTGGGCTGGTTGTCTCTCGGGTTATTGAGGCGGCAACGCCTCGAATGGAGCCCGAACCTGAACCGGTGTTGCCAAAGCCCCGACAGCCGCTGTTGCTGGAGGCTCCGCGTGCACGCGAAGATGTGCCAGCACGGCAAGAACTGGAGTCGGACACAGAGCTGATCCGACCGAGGGAACGACAACTGTCCTAAAGGTACGCCGTTAGTTCAACCTTGGCTCAACTGCGGCTACCATGCGCGTTATGCGAAATGGCGTTGCCACGACACCCCGTTCTGACCAGGTGATTGAGCAGGCTTCACTCAAAAAAATGGGTGCGTTTAACAGCTGGTGGCGCTTTGCGCCCGGGCTGGCTGTGCTAGCGACAGCCGTAGTGGTGCTACTCGCCAGTGGCGTAGAGCCCGGGCCGATATTTCGGTTCGGGCTCTACTTTGTTTTCTTTATTGCCTTGCCCGGCACCCTGCTGTGGCGCGCCTTGGGCCCAACACTCACCCATCGGGTTGAGGAATATGCGGTGGGTGCTGCCTTGGGTTATGCCATTGAGGCGCTGGCCCGGTTGGCCGCCTCGGCGCTGCACGATCCGAAACTGTCGATGATTGTGCCCGCCTTCATGGTTGCCATTACGGCCGCTGTTCCTCAATTGCGCCGATACTGGCGCTCTGAAGCGGCACCTTTGAGCGCGGGCCTGGCCTGGTCATATGCGTTGATAGGCATGCTGGTGCTCGGTTGGCTGTGGTTCAGCTATCTGCGAGTTCAGCCCATCACCTGGAGCGGGCAGGGCGGCCCAACAATCGACCTTTTGTATACATTGGCATACAGCGCCGAGGCGGCGCAGCGGTGGCCCGTCGAATTCCCATGGGTAGCCGGCGAACCATTGCACTATCACTGGTTTATCGGGCTACATCTCGGCGGAGCCCACACCGCCACGGGCATCGAGCTACCTGTTTTGCTCTTCCGTCTGTATCTCATTCCCATCGTGCTTGTGCTTATCGTCGCGACTGGCGCTGTCGCCACGCGGCTGTCTGGGCACCATTGGGTGGGCCCGCTTGCGGGCGGGCTAGCTTTCCTTTCTGGAGAGCTGGAACTTCTCACGCTGGACCGTGCTATCTCCGAATCTGATGCCTCAGTTGTCGATTCCTTGCTCGGCCCCATGTTGTGGTGGAGCCCTAGCATGACGTACTCCATCGTCGTGTTGATGCCAGCAATGCTGTTGCTTATCGACGCGGTGCGGGATCGGATGCGGCTCACGGCGTGGATCGTGTTGGCACTTTCGGTGGCTGCGGCGACTGGAGCCAAGGGCACCGCTATACCCACGGTTGTGGCGGGATTGGGCTTCGTTGTGCTGGTGGGTGCGGTTGTTCGTCGCACTTTGCTTCGCCAAGCCGCTCTCGCATTGGGCCTGGCTAGCGTGGCCTATCTGCTCGCTGATTACTTCATCTATGGGCAGCAGAAACATGGCATCGCTTTTGACCCGTTCGGCTATTCCGACAACACGGTTATTGGCAGCATCGTAAACGGGGCTGGGCCAGTGCGTCTTGGCCTGATCGCCGGTGGAGCTGTCGCGGCGTTGGGAGTGTTCGCGCATATGGCGCCGTGGCTGGGCGCTGTGTTGTTGGCGGGAAAATCCACCCGCGATGATGCCGCCGCTTGGCTCACCGCTGGGTTCGCGCTGGTCGCTGTGGGCAGCATGGTGTTGCTGTATCACCCGGGCCAGAGCCAGCTTTCTTTCAGCCGAGGCTTGTTGCCCTTCCTGGCGGCCGCCGCCGCTTGGGGCGTGAGCACGAAAATGCGCACACGTGGCCAGATCTGGGTTATCGGTCACATCCCCGGTCTGCCTGGTCCAAGAAGCCCTCATTCGGTAAACAGGATTCGCCGTTGGCAACAGGTGCGTTCTGGTGGCGTTTTGGTGCTAGCGCTGGTTGCGGGTGTCGCGATTGGGGCGGCGATTATGCGCTGGTACCCGGTGGGTGCGAGCGATAAAGCGACCCGATTCACCCGCTTTTTGGAGGTGGCCACCCCATTCGCGTTGGTGTTTGTGGGCGCGGTGGTCGTCGCGGGAGTTTACTTGATCGCGCGCACGGCTATGCCCAAAGTCGAAGTGGGGGCACTAGCGGTGCTGGTGCTGGTGATCGCGGGGGCTGGCGCTGTTCGGATCGGCGGGCAGGGACTGCATGCCGCCTATGCGGCGACAGGACGACACGTGATTGGTCCTTCGGGCACGGATCAGATGATGGATTTTGATGTGGTCCGGGCGGCGCAGTGGCTTAAAGATAACTCGGCGGTCGACGATGTCGTGATGACAAACATCCACTGCGCGGGTAATACGCCTTATCGCTCCGGCGAGCGGTGCGACAATTTGTCGTTCTGGGTTTCGGCGTACAGCGAGCGGCGCACCCTGGTTGAGGGATGGGGCTATACAGCACGCAATGCCGAGATGGCCGCGGCGGCCGGGAATCGAAACTATGGCAACTTGCTGCCGTTCTGGAACCCTGGACTGCTGGAGCGCAACGACGCGTTCTTGGCTAAACCCACGTTGTCTGAGGCGCAAGTGTTTCGGCACGACTATGGCGTCCGATGGATTCTAGTTACGGCCACCCATGGGCCTGTTTCGCCGAAGCTGGATCGCGTAGCTCAAGCCCGTTTCACGGCTGGGCCGGCAACGGTTTACGAGATTCGTTGAGATGAGCTCAACGTCGGATCGTGAGGATCGACGTATCGGCTTGGCCGCGTGGGTGCGCTTCCGTCGGTCATCCGGCCGAGTTGTCCGTTTACCCACTCTGTGAGAAATGGCCCTCGCCTAACTGTGAATTCGGTGAAAGGCGGATATACCAGAGGGACGTGACCCAGTCCTTGTACGGGTTCGGCCGCCCCGGGCCAATCATGTGGTTGCGCGGCTCCGTTCGAGTTGGCGAGTCGGTGAAGCAGTCGAGCGGCCGCGTCCCTGCTGACGACACCGACGGACGTCGGGTCAGCTGTCCGCCTGAGCAGTTGAGTTGTCGGGTCCGTCGGGTTTTGGTCTTCAAATGTTGGATCCGAGGTCCACGGCTCGTCCGACCACGTATGAGGCAAGAACAATGACAATGTGTCAGTGTCTAGCGGTGGCGCGGATGATGCAGCCAACGGAGTTTCGGCGTCGACTTTTCTCATGCGATGTTTACCCCGGGCCGCAGGTGTTGATGGTTGGGGGTCAGCGCGGTGTCTACCGCGCCGTGATTGCGGTTCGGGAGTTCCGGCTCGATGTGTTCCCACAGGTCACCTCACGGTTTGGGGCTTTGCGGTTGCCATGTCGCGGAATCACTAGCGACGAGGTTTGGGTGCTCCATTGGCAAAACCGTCGCCTGTTCCTTTGGTGTAAGCGGACACCACCAGGCTCTCCGCGTTGTCCAGTGCGGGGCGCACAATCTGGCGGGTGGCCCAGTCTGTTTTTGCAAGGTGGGCTTGCTTCCTGGCGATTGTGTCGAGGCTCTCGATTCCGGGGTTAGGTGCGGCGGCGAGACCTAGAAGCTGTCGCTCACTTGCGTCCCGCGCGGCGCCTAGCAGCATCTCTATGTCTGGAGTGACGAACGCGCCTCCCGCTGGCTGCCTTTCCATGACGTACCGAGGGTTCGGCGGGAGTGTTTGCTCGGTCCGGATGGGGAGGCCTTTTATGGGGTACGGGTCGACCAAAGGGCCAGCGAATATATCGCGCAGCTTTTTTAAGTTTCTTTCGATGAAATTTGCCATGCCCTTACTCCTTGCTGGTACCGCACGTTCGGTGTTCACCATAAGCGAACGTTGCAAGGACGGAAAGGGTTTCTACTTTGGAAAATGCAGATCCCGCCCAAAATGCGATGAAGTGAGCGGCAAAACCGTAATAACCGATATAAACCATCATCGATTGCCGTGAATAAGCTCGCATGCCCAAGCCTCAGATATGTAGCCGCGGATATTGCTACCCGAGATGCGAGCCTTGGCACACGGGCGCTCCTAAGGCACCAACGCAGCTAGGGCTTTTTTGAGCTCGCGCTGTCGACACGGCCCCCATCGGCCTAGCCATCAGAATCGGGGCCTCATTCTCGGTAGCTTGGCCTGTGATCGCACGACCCGCGGCAGTCAAGAGCTTGCTAATGTGACGGTTTTGGTCGCAAATAACTAGGGCCGTGTGTGGCGGGTGGAGTCGACATGCGGGCGCCGGCGTTGGCCGCACCCAGCAGACTGTTCAAGATATCTGCCCTGCGTTGCTGGCTCATGATCGCCGCCGTGCTTGCACTTCCTAAACCTTGAACGCCAAAACCTGATGCCGCCCCAAGGCTCTGCCTGCTCGCGAAGTCCTCGCGCATCTTGAGTTCGCTTAGCGAAGGTGTATAGCTGTAAGGGGCTGGGGCTTGGGGGAGTGTTGCGAATGCATCGGCAGCAATCCGAGCGAATTCGGCCTGTTCGGCTTCGGTCCAAGTCTCCGGCTCTGGTGTCGTTGTTTCGCTCGGTCCCGTGCGCATTCTGTGAAACGCGTCGGTCGTGAGTCGCGAATTGCGCCTTTGCTTATGTACGGCGGAGTGCCCGTCCGCATCTGGTGTTACCTCTGCGCCATTCTCAATTGGTTCGCCTCCGGGCGCCCATGACGGAGCTAGCTCTGGATTAAGTTGCTCGACCATTGGTGCTGGGCGCTGCGGGGTGATTGCCGGCAGGGGCGTGCCCATGGACGGTAAGTCCACCTCGAATCGGGCTGGTTGAGGCGCTGGCTTGGCAAACCGTTCGACTAGGCGGGCTAAGAAACCCCTTCCGCGATGCCTATAGATAGCCATGACTTTCTCCTTGCCACGATCCCGAATTTCTGTTCACCATAAGCGAACGGGCGGGGAGTGAAAAGGGATTCCACTTTGGAAATGTGCAGCTCATCGCTATTTTGTGTTGTTTGTTGGGTGATATCACGAAATAAGCGAAGTAAATTCTATGCATTCACGGTGCCGCAGCATTTAGACGTCGTCCCATCGGAAGACGCGAGAAGCGATGAACGTCATCAAAGCCGTGAAGCCCAGCAAGATCACCAGCGGCAGGACAATCGCCGACGGGCGCTCTCCACGCACCATCACGTCCTGCATGCCCGTCACCAAATGTGTGAGCGGCAAAATGGTGGATACCGTCTGAAGCCACTCGGGTGCGTTATCGAGCGGGAAGAAAGAACCCGACAGAAACGCCATCGGCAAAATCACCAAGTTCGCGATAGCGCTCGCGGTTTCCTGGCTTTTAGCCCAAGAACCGGCGACTAGCCCAATAGACATGAAGGCAAGCGAACCAGCCAGCACTAGCGGAAATGCCATCCACCAGTAATCAGTGAGAGTCAAACCAAAATAGGGAAGTAGCCCAACGCCGATGAACAGAGCGGTCTGCACAAGAGCGATCCCCATGGTGATGCCCACCCGAGACGCGATAATCGGTGTCGCGCCCACTGGCGCGAGCCGCAAACGCCGAAGGGTCTTTTTCTGCCGCCAGGTGACCAAAGTCAGCGCCGCGCCGAACGTCGCGCTCATCGAAATCGCCCAGCCCAGCAAGCCAGGCGTCATGTATTGAATAGTGCTGATCGACTCGTCTTCGACTTTTTCGCTGCTCAGGCTGTATTTGGGTTCCTGTCCGGTGGCTTTTTGGTTTTCGATGCCTATGACCGACTGGACGATGCCTTGCACGGTGTTTGCTTTGACCGCATCCGCGGCTGAATAGTGGACGATGAGAGTGTCACCGCGTTGTTCGATCGCGGCGTCGTAGTCGCCTTTACGCACCTTTTCCAGCGCATCCGCTTTATCGGATGACTTGGTGATGTCTAGTACCTCGCGGGCGTCGGCGGATTGGCTCAAAATCGACGCGTTACCTATTTGGAGCACGTCCGGCTTGGAGCCGCCCACGTCTTTGAAGATGCCACCAAAGAGAACGAGGAACATCAGTGGGAAAAGTAGCCCAAAGAACAGCGCCGTTTTCTCTCGAACAAAACCAAGCATCGCGGCTCGGGACAAGCTGACGAACTTGGCCCAAGCGCCGCCGGTCGGGGTGGTCTGGTTCATGCGCGGTATTCCCGTCCGGTGAGT
The DNA here is from genome assembly GCA_013362805.1 of Mycobacteriales bacterium. Taxonomy (GTDB): domain Bacteria; phylum Actinomycetota; class Actinomycetes; order Mycobacteriales; family QHCE01; genus JABFVL01. Next base: position 17,222 of record JABFVL010000032.1, read on the forward strand.
TCAAGGAAAACGTCTTCTAGCGTGGCCCCTTTAACGCCGATCCCAGCAAGGGCGTGGTGTTCGGCGAGGATGGTGAGGACCGGCGCTGGCTCGGCAGTGGTCAGCGTCACTGTCAGGCCGTCATCGGTGGTGTTTTCGATGCCTGGAAGTTCTAGATTTTCTGGCAATGTCCCATGCGGGAGGCTGATGTGGACGCGGGCATCTAGGTTGCGCACCAAGGTGGCGGGAGCGTCATTGGCGAGGATTTTTCCGTGGTCCATGATGGCGACCCGATCGCAGAGGAGCTCCGCCTCATCCATGTAATGGGTGGTCAGAATCACCGTGCGCCCTTGTTTGTTGATCGTACGCAGCAAATCCCACAAATTGCGTCGCGCTTGTGGATCTAGTGCTGCCGTCGGCTCGTCAAGGAACACTAGTTCTGGGTCGTGGATGAGCGAGCAGGCGAGTGAGAGACGTTGTGCTTGGCCGCCGGAGAGATCTTCGGTGCGGGTGCCCGCTTTGTCCGCGAGACCGACAAGTTCAAGCATCTCATCAGCGCGGCCTTTGCTGGTGCCGTAGAGCGAGCCCCAGGTTTGCAGCTGCTCACGCGCAGTGAGGCGCTCGAAGAAAGAGGTGGCCTGAAGCTGTACACCGATTCGAGGAAGGAGTGCTTTATTTCGGGGCCATGGGGTGAGCCCGAGGGTGTGGATGGTGCCTTTGTCTGGCTCGCGGAGGCCTTCGATAAGTTCCAGAGTGGTGGTTTTGCCCGCTCCGTTTGGTCCTAGTATGCCGAAGAATTCTCCTTCGGCGACTTCGAAACTGACATCATCAACGGCGCGGACACTTCCATACGATTTGTGTAGTTTGTGCACCGTGATTGTCGATGTCATGCCATTCACACTAATAGCGGGAGCGGGCGAACTAGCGTGAGGGCCGTTGTCAAGGGGCAGATTTGGCGATGTCCTAGACGTACTCTGCGTGAGAGCTATTTACTCGAGGGGAGGCACGCCAGTGAGTGGTGATCGCCATCGACGAGCAATGCAGGATCCTGAGCGTGGAGGTTATTGGGACTCTGATCCGCGTCAAGGGCGCGAGCGGCGCCGCTCGGATGATTATCCACATCGCACAGTCGTGCACTCCCGGTCGCGGTATGACGACGAAGAGTTGCCGAGGGGTGGTCGCCGGACCGAATCGGAGCGTGAAGGGCGTTTTTCTGCGCTCATGGACGCTTCTGGCATGTTCAGTTTGGCCACATGGCGACATTTTGTAGATACCCTAACCGGCATGGTAGGTGGTTCCAGAGATGAAAGAGAGTCAGATGAGTTTACGGACACAACACCAAAATCCGTAAAGCATCGTCGTTGGGCCATTTGTTTTTGGGTCGGCATCGCTCTCGCTCCACTAGCGGCTTTGATTCTGCTTCTTGGACAAGGCGTAAGTCCGCTACGTGCCGCTGCCGTATTGGCAATACTTTCAGTGGTCCTTATTGGACTCAGTGTCACATTCCGGGAAGACGCCAGCAGTGTGCGAGAAGACCTCGCCGAAGAATTTCAGCGCGAAGTAGACGCGGTACGAGCCGATGTGGACACTTTGCGGCGAGGTGTGCAGCTCACCGTAAACCGTGAACTTGAGCGGGTGCGTGGCGAACTCGAAGAAGCTCGCACTGTCATGCACGCCGAAGCGACTCGACTTCCTCCAGGAGGCTACGCCAAAGCCGCAGCGCCAGTTGAGCGATACCAACCGTCATACGCTGAGCTGCACACCGCTGAATACACCCCGCCCGTTCAGATGAACCCCCGCGAGGACTACTATCCCCAGCCGCCCAGCTACCCGCGAGCTGAACATCGCCAATACCAGGACTACGACGACCCATATCAGGACGCGCAAACCGTCGAGCCAATTCGTGAAGAATATCTACGGCGGGCGACCCAAAACGCGATGGCTGAATCCGAGCCAAACGCTATCTCCGGCGATGTTCTCTCGCCCGATGACTATCACCACTATCCAGAAGCGCCACATCGTGATTATCCGGCGAGCAACCGTCATGGCGGTGGCTCAGGAATGTTCTCGGTTCTGCCCCCAGTTGACGCCACCTCGTGGACTCGCGGCGGTAATTCATGGCAACAAAACGAGCTCTCCAACGTGCACATGGCTGACTATCCGGATTACGGACCCGACGATTATCAAGAGCAGCCCGGGTACGGTTCGGTGGGCGGGCGTCATGGTGGTGGCCGGCACAGCGGTTAGCTACTTATCCACATCCCCGACCACAAAAAACATGGAACCCAAAATGGCGACCATGTCCGGGATCAACGTGCCAGGCAGCAAAGTGGTCAGCGCCTGCACATGTGCGTATGAGGCGGTCCGTAGTTTCAAACGCCACGGAGTTTTGTCTCCACGCGAAACCAAGTAATAGCCGTTGATGCCAGTGGGGTTTTCCGTCCACGCATATGTATGGCCTTCGGGCACCTTCAAAACCTTGGGCAAGCGCGTGTTTACTGGGCCGGTGAGCTGGTCCAATTTCGCCAAACACGCGTCTGCGAGATCCAGCGACACCAAGACTTGATCAAGCAGGCATTCAAACCGCGCGTGGCAATCGCCTGCCTGACGTGTCACCACCGGAACATTCAAATCGCCATATGCCAAATATGGTTCATCCCGACGAACGTCGAAGTCAAAACCACTTGCTCGAGCGATAGGCCCTGAACAGCCGTACTTCTCAGCATCCGCCGCGGAAAGCACACCAACGCCTTTGGTACGCGCGAGAAAAATATCATTGTGCCGGATCAAGTCATCAATTTCCGGCATACGTCGCCGCACATCCCCGATGGCTTGCCGCACTCGGGTAGTCCAGCCCTCTGGCAACTCTTCCTTGATTCCACCTACCCGGTTGAACATGTAGTGCATGCGTCCACCGCTGGCTTCTTCCATCACGGCCTGCAGCGTTTCCCGCTCCCGGAACGCGTAAAAGATAGGCGTAATCGCGCCTATCTCAAGGGGATAAGAACCCAGGAACATCAAATGGTTGAGTATTCGATTCAACTCGGCCAGCAAAGTGCGGGCCCACACGGCCCGCTCGGGAACTTCCAAACCCATCAGCCGTTCAGCGGCCATCACGACGCCTAGCTCGTTGCTAAAAGCTGAGAGCCAGTCGTGCCGGTTAGCCAGCACGATGATTTGCCGGTAGTCGCGCACTTCAAAGAGTTTTTCGGCGCCACGATGCATATAGCCGATAATCGGTTCGGCGTGATGAATTCGTTCGCCATCAAGAGTGAGACGGAGACGCAGCACGCCATGGGTGGAAGGGTGCTGGGGCCCGATGTTGAGCACCATGTCTTCGCTAGAGAAGCCGCTGCCCGTGGCTACCGTCGTTGTTGTGGTCACCCCGGCATCCTGCCACGAGTCGACTGCTGTTCTCGTGCCGTGTTCGGCGGGATCGGCGTAGGCAGAATCGACGCCGCGGTTTTAGCGGGCAACTCTTTCGTTTGGATGAGCCACGCGAAAGCGCCCAGCCCGTCGGGGTCAAGAATCTCCGCGGCTTGTCCTGCTTCGGCCAGGGCGCGCATATAGATCAATGGTTCACGGGCGGCGAGGTCGAGCCTCGGTCTGGCGGCGGTGATCCCGAGATCCATCAAAGCGGCGCGTTGCGAAAGCTCGACAGAGGTTAAGGCACCTGCTTCAATTCCGGCGGCGGCGACCGATTCGACGTGCACATGTGCGGTGATGTCACAGCTGCCATCTGGAATCGGGGCGACTTCGCGGCCTTGGCTAAATCCGGTGAGGGTGGCAGCGCCTGACGCGCGATAGTCGATGGCCACCGCGACACCGGCTCGCAACTGAGAAATGGTGTCTTGCCAGGCTTTCGCACGGGTGGTGCCGAGCTCGACGCGTGCCGCATCGGTCGGAGCCCATCGAGAAAGCCACGCGGCGTCTTCAGGGCCAATGGCTGGCCCAGGATGCTCGGTTCCCGCCTCATCGACCAGAACATAGCGAGCCGATCCAGGTGCGTCGATGATTGCGATATCCAACGGCACATTGTCCAGCCATTCGTTTGCGATTAACAGCCCGCGAAACTCGGGGATGTGTGCCCGCCACTGGATGTGACTGGCAAGCGTCGTTGGGCGGGCCGCGACTTCCACGGCCGTAAACACGCAGCGTTGGCCAAGCTCTGCGGGTGCTTGTTGTGAGAGCTGAGCGAGAAGTTCACCGCGCCCGGCCCCCACATCCACGACGTCGATAGTGGGCGGGTGGCCAAGCGCCTTATCTACCCGGGTGAGCAGCCGCAGCAGTGCTGTCGCGAAAAGTGGAGTGGCGTGCACGGAGGTTCGAAAGTGCGCCGCGGGGCCGTCGGGGTGTCGATAAAAACCGGAAGGACCGTACAAGGCCCGTTCCATGGCGTACTTCCAGCGCATCGGCATCGCCATACTGTAGTGGCGTGCTCTTGTGACTAGCCCAACAAGCCGCTGGCCTACTCTCTGGCCTGGCTTAAGGCGCATACTGCCTGTAAAGGGCCTTATCCGTGGCCGGTACCCGACCAGGACTGGATCATTAGATGGACACGAATTCTCGCCCAGCGCGGTTGCGGGTGGGCATCATCGGCGCGGGCCGAGTTGGTTCGGCTTTGGGTGCTGCCCTGGCGAGTGTCGGGCACGCCGTGGTGGCCGCGACGGCTGTGTCGTCGGGGGCGAAAAATCGGGTTCGGCGTCGACTGCCCGATGTGCCGTTGCGTCCCGCCGATGAGGTGATCGCCGAGGCCGACCTCGTGTTGATCGCCGTTCCAGATGATGTTCTTCCCGAGCTCGTGGGTGGTTTGGCGAACTATTGGAAGCCGGGTCAACTGGTGGCCCACGTATCTGGCTCACACGGGCTAGGCGTGCTCGAGCCGGCGCTGCGGGCGAAGGCGTTGCCGTTCGCGATCCATCCGGTGATGTCGTTTACCGGTCGAGATGAAGATCTGGAGCGCTTGAACGGCATCAGCTATGGCGTCACCGCTCCTGAGCCGTTGCGCCATGTCGCGCAAGCGCTGGTGATTGAAATTGGCGGGGAGCCCGTGTGGATCGCCGACGAACTCCGGCCGCTATATCACGCGGGCTTGGCGGTCGCCGCGAATCATTTGGTAACGCTGATCGCAGAGGGCGCCGATGTGTTGCGGGCGGCTGGGGTGCAGCGCCCCGATGTAATGCTTGCCCCGCTGGTGGGCGCGGCTTTGGATAACGGTCTTCGCTTTGGCGATGCCGGTTTGACCGGCCCGGTGGTGCGGGGTGATGCCGAGACTGTCGCCGCGCATCTGGCGGCGTTGAACTCGAAGATGCCAGATGCGGTGGCCGCCTATCAGGCGATGGCGCGTCGCACCGCTGATCGGGCGTTGGGTGCTGGTCGGTTGAGTGCGACTGATGCCGAGGCGCTTCTCGAGGTGTTGGCTTCGCGCCCACACGGGGCCTCGGCATGAGCGCGGTCCGGACGGCGCCGGTGGTGGTGCGCACGCGCGAGGAACTCGCTGAGGTTTTGTCGCGCGGGCAGGGCCCGACTGGGGTTGTGATGACGATGGGCGCATTGCATGTGGGTCATGCGCAGTTGCTTCGTCAGGCCCGTTTGCGTGCGGCAACTGTGGTGGCGACGATTTTTGTGAATCCGCTGCAGTTTGGTCCTGGCGAGGATTTTGAGCGTTATCCGCGTAGCTTTGACGCTGATCTTCAGGTGTGCGCACAACAGCAGGTGGATGTGGTTTTCGCACCAAGCCCGGCTGAGATGTATCCCTTTGGTGAGCCGGTGACGACGATTAACCCGGGCCCTTTGGCTGAGCTGTATGAGGGTGCCGCCCGGCCAGGGCATTTCGCGGGCGTGTTGACCGTGGTGAACAAACTGTTGCATCTCACCGGCGCTGAAGTGGCGTTTTTTGGCGAGAAGGACTTCCAGCAGCTTACTTTGATTCGCCAGTTGGTGCGCGATACCGATATGCCCGTCGAGGTGGTTGGCGTGCCGACGGTGCGCGAGCCTGATGGTTTGGCGCTCTCAAGTCGCAATGTGTATCTCAGTGTGGGGCAGCGGGCTCAAGCGTTGGGTATTTCTCGGGCGTTGTTGGCGGCTCGAGATGTGGCCGATCCGGTGGTTGAAGCGCATCGTGTGTTGGCTGAGCATGGAATTACGCCCGACTATGTGGTGTTGACTGACATGGAGATGGGTAAACCACCAGTGTCTGGTGAGGGCCGTTTGTTGATCGCGGCCAAGGTGGGTACTACGCGACTTATCGACAACGCGCCTGTTTTGGTGGGGAGTAATTGATGCAAAGAACAATGTTGAAGTCCAAAATTCATCGCGCGACAGTCACGCAAGCTGATTTGCATTATGTCGGATCTGTCACTATTGATGCTGATCTTGCGGAAGCTGCGGATCTTCTTGAGGGCGAACAGGTCGCAATTGTTGATGTCACCAATGGCGCCCGAATTGAAACTTATGTCATTCATGGGGAACGTGGTTCCGGAATTATTGGCATAAATGGAGCAGCCGCACATTTGGTGCATCCGGAAGATATCGTCATTCTCATCTCATACGCACAAATGGATGACACCGTGGCACGCAATTTCCAGCCCACAATTGTGCATGTTGATCAGAAGAATCAAATTGTTCTCATCAACGACGACCCCGCGAGCGCTGACGGCCTGACCGACGTTCAGAAAAGCGGAAGATTTCCCGACCTCGCTTAACCTAAACGGCATATCCGCCTGAAGTAGCTTTTCCAGTACAGAAAAAATGCACACCCGACAACGCCAGGCTGTGAGGCGCGACACGCACAGCTATCAATGTCAGATTCGCGCCGTAGGCTGGCTTCTCGTGCCCGATATTCACCTCCCCTTGCAGCTTGCAGCCCCCAAGCCAGGCTGGACCACGACCACCGATGTCGTGGTGGTGGGATCCGGCGTTGCCGGATTGAACGTCGCCCTAGGCGCACGCGCCGCTGGCCACAAAGTCACCCTGGTGACGAAAGTAAACATCGACGATGGCTCCACTCGATGGGCGCAAGGCGGCATCGCCGCCGTCCTGGATCCCCATGACACCCCAGCTGCGCACGCCCAAGACACCGAAGTCGCCGGTGTTGGACTATGCGACCCGATTGCGGTCAAAGTACTGACCGAAGAAGGCCCAGCTCGACTTCACGAATTGATCGCCCGAGGCGCCGAATTCGATCGCGACCCGCAAGGCCAGCTGCTATTGACCCGCGAAGGCGGGCATCACGCCAACCGCATCGTTCACGCCGGTGGCGACGCCACCGGGGCCGAAGTGCAACGCGCGCTACACGAAGCCATCAACAGCGACGATGGCATCACCCTCATCGAACACGCCCTAGTGCTCGACCTTCTAAAAGACAAACATGGCCGAGCCGCTGGGGTGACGCTGCATGTGCTCGGCGAGGGCAGCTCCGATGGAGTCGGCGCCGTCCTCGCTCGCGCGGTTGTGCTCGCGACAGGTGGCATGGGTCAGATCTTTCACACCACCACCAACCCGACCGTGTCCACCGGTGATGGGGTAGCGCTCGCGCTGCGGGCGGGCGCGGCGGTGGCTGATCTGGAATTCATGCAGTTCCATCCAACCGCCCTATTTCTCTCCGGAGACCGTGCTGGGCGGCAACCGCTGGTCAGCGAGGCTCTCCGCGGCGAAGGCGCACATCTCGTCGACGCCAATGGCACTCGGTTCATGCTCGGCGCACATGAACTCGCCGAACTCGCCCCGCGAGACGTGGTAGCCAAAGGCATCACTCGGGTTATGCGTGAGCAGGGCCTCGACCACGTCTTTCTGGACGCGCGTCCACTGGCACACCGCTTGGAAGCCCGGTTCCCGACGATCGTGGCAAGTTGCCGAGCGGCTGGCATAGATCCGCTTACTGAACTCATCCCAGTAGCACCAGCCGCGCATTACGCGTCCGGGGGCGTGCGCACAGATTTGTACGGTCAAACTTCAATTCCAGGATTGTTCGCCTGCGGGGAAGTGGCCTGCACAGGCGTGCACGGCGCTAATCGGCTGGCATCAAACTCCCTGCTAGAAGGCCTTGTCTTCGCCGGTCGGATTACCGAGGCGTTGTCTAAGAACCTGCCTGCGCACGCCGAACCGGTCAGCACAAGTGTGCCCACTGGGCTAATCTCAGCTTCCGTTCGGCCAGCTTTGACTCAAGCGATGACGCTTGGCGCCGGCGTACTGCGCAACGCGTCGAGTTTGGGTGATGCGGCGGAAACTTTGGCGAAATTGAGCGCCACACAGGCGGGAGAACCAGGTCCTGATGAATGGGAAACAACGAACCTGCTCACCGTCGCGGCCGCGCTAACCCAAGCGGCGACCGTGCGCCAGGAAACGCGCGGTTGTCATTGGCGGGATGATTTCGCTGATGCTGAACCGGCTTGGCACAGACATGTGATCCAGCACCTAACCGAGGCAGGTGTACTGAGCGTGACGTTTGAGCCAGTCCACACTGAGCCAAAACACCAGCTTGACCCTTCGAACAACGGATTATGATGATGACTTTGAGTGAACCCACTGCGCAGGCGCTTGCCGAGATTGGCATCGACCCGCAGTACGTCGATGAACTCGCCCAACGGGCCCTTGCTGAAGACCTCGGCGGGCCAAGAGGCGTCGACGTCACCACGGTCGCAACATTCGACGCTGAACAGATGGTGACGGCCGAGGTAGTTGCCCGGGCCGCCGGCATCATTGTCGGTTTGCCCATTGCCGCTGCGGTGTTTGATGTGGCCTCCGGCGGTCGGTGCAGCTTCACCGCACACGTCGCCGAAGCCTCCGCGGTGCTGCGCGGCGATGTCCTCGCGACGATTGTGGGCCCAGCCCGCGCGGTTTTGACCGCCGAGCGCACCGCGTTGAACCTGTTGTGCCGCACCTCGGGTGTCGCCACTCACGCGTTCTTGTGGGCGCAAGAGCTCGTCGGCACGGGCGCTACCGTGCTGGACACCCGTAAAACCACGCCTGGGCTGCGCCGGTTGGAGAAATATGCCGTGCGCGCCGGTGGCGGTGGCAACAAGCGCATGGGCTTGTACGACGTGGCAATGATCAAGGACAACCACAAGCGGGCCGCGGGCTCGATCACCGCGGCGTATAAAAAGATCCAAGACGCTTTCCCCGACATCATTACCCAGGTCGAGGTGACAAACGTTGATGAGGCGCTAGAAGCCGTGAAGGCTGGCGCAACGTTCTTGCTGTGCGACAACATGACAACTGATCAGCTCACCGAAGTTGTCGCGGCTGTACGCGAGGCAGAAGACAAGGCACATCCCGTTGAGCTTGAAGCGACGGGAAACCTAACGTTGGAGCGGGCGAAAGAAGTCGCGGCAACAGGTGTGAACTACCTTTCAGTTGGTGGCCTTACCCATTCCTCACCAATCGTCGATATAGCGTTGGACATCAGGGACTAACACTGAAAGAGGCCTTTCATGCTCGTTTGTATCGACGTCGGTAATACAAACACGGTGTTGGCCGCGTTCGAAGGTGAAAAAATCGAGCACTCTTGGCGGGTGCGCACCGATGCTCGGATGACCGCTGATGAGCTTGCCCTGCTGTACCGCGGTTTGCTTGCCGATGTCAGTGTGTCGGTGACGGGCCTGGCAATTTGTTCGACGGTGCCTGCTGTGTTGCGTGAATTGCGCACCATGCTGGGTCGCTACTTCGCGCAGGTTCCGACCGTGATCGTCGAGCCTGGCATCAAAACTGGTGTGCAGCTCGCGATTGACAACCCCAAAGAGGTCGGCACTGACCGAGTGATGAACACCTTGGCCACCCACCACTTGTTTGGGGGTCCGGCCATCGTCGTAGATTTTGGTACCTCCACAAATTTCGACGTGGTGGGGCCAGCGGGCGAGTTCATGGGCGGAGCCTTGGCGCCGGGCATTGAAATTTCAGTGGATGCATTGGCGGCCAGGGCTGCTCAGCTGCGTAAAGTCGAGCTAGTGAAGCCTCGTTCGGTGATTGGCAAAAACACCGTGGAGTCGCTACAAGCGGGCATCATCTACGGGTTCGCCGGCCAGGTCGATGGCATTGTGCGAGAAATTGGCGCCACATTGGGGGTGGCGCCTAAAGCGGTGGTGGCCACTGGCGGGCTGGCGCCTTTGGTGATAGAAAATTGCGCGTCAATCACCAATCATGAACCGAACCTGACGTTGATCGGGCTCAGGCTGGTGTTTGAGAAAAACAGTTAGCTCACTTTCTTAGTGACCTGGCATCTCGACAGCACCCCCGGCGCACGACACTGCGGGCACGCACAGCCGGGGTTGTACGTGGTCAAGAACCGGGTCCCGGATCAGCTGCGATTGTTCCGTCGCTAACCTATGCAGGTGACAGCGCGTGAGAACACCCCAGCAGAGCAAGACGATATCCCCGAACAAATGCAGATTCGGCGGGCAAAGCGGGTGCAACTTTTGGAAGACGGCGTTGACGCTTACCCCGTCACCGTTCAGCGCACCGCGACGCTGAAGGAGATTCGCGAGAAGTACGCCGAGCTGGCCACTGACACCGCTACCGGCGACTCCGCCTCTATTACGGGTCGAATCATTTTCCAGCGCAACACCGGCAAGCTCTGCTTTGCCACTTTGCAAGAAGGCGACGGCACCCAGCTGCAGGTCATGCTGAGCCTGGCAAAAGTGGGTGAAGAATCGCTCAACAAATGGAAATCGCTGGTCGATATCGGTGATCACGTTGCGATCACAGGCGAAATCATCACCTCAAAACGAGGTGAATTGAGTGTGCTCGCCGATTCGTGGCAGATGGCTGCCAAAACACTTCGCCCATTGCCTGTCGCGCATAAACCAATGACAGAAGAATCACGTGTCCGTCAGCGCTATGTCGATTTGATTGTTCGTGAACAAGCTAGAGATACAGTCCGCATGCGCTCGGCGGTGCTGCGTTCATTGCGTGATTCATATCATCGTCGAGAATTTATTGAAGTAGAAACGCCGATGCTCCAAGTGCTGCACGGCGGTGCGGCGGCGCGGCCTTTTGTCACGCACATTAATGCTTATGACATGGAGCTTTACCTGCGTATAGCCCCTGAGTTGTATCTCAAGCGCGCACTCGTGGGCGGCATCGAAAAAGTATTCGAGATCAATCGCAATTTCCGTAACGAGGGCGCTGACTCCTCACACAGCCCGGAGTTCGCGATGCTCGAGTCTTACCAGGCCTATGGCGACTATGACACCGCAGCGACACTGACCCGCGAGCTGATTCAGGAGGCAGCACAATCGGTCCATGGCTCGCAGGTGGTAACACACGCGGACGGCTCAGAACACGACCTTTCCGGTGAGTGGGCCCAGATCACTTTGTATGGTGCCGTTTCTGAGGCTCTGGGCGAGGAAATCACGGTTGATACCCCGCGTGAGCAGCTCGTGCGTTTCGCTGAAAAGCATGACATTTCAGTTGATTCGCTCGCCGGTCCTGGCAAGCTCGTTGAGGAACTTTTCGAAGAGTTGGTTGTTCCTAAACTCGACGCGCCCACCTTCGTGCGCGACTATCCAGAAGAGACCTCGCCGCTGACGCGTGGGCATCGTGACAAGCCGGGTGTCACCGAGAAGTGGGACCTGTACATCGACGGGTTCGAGCTCGCAACAGGATATTCCGAATTGGTCGACCCGGTGATCCAGCGCGAGAGACTAGTAGCCCAAGCACAGCTTGGGGCGAAAGGCGACCCAGAAGCCATGCGCTTGGATGAGGACTTTCTCCGTGCAATGGAGTTTGGTATGCCGCCAGCTGCCGGAATGGGAATGGGTATAGACCGATTGTTGATGGCATTGACTGGCTTGGGTATCCGAGAGACCATTCTCTTCCCGCTGGTGAAGCCAGAATAGTGAACTAATTTTCTAGATGATTTGAAACGCGTAGCGTAAACGTGATTTCATTACTACACACCCCAATTTATTCATGTGTGGATTCCAGGGGTTTCCGCACACCTCACGCAATAGTTATGGCGTAAATCTATTTGGAGGAAAAACCGTGGCTAGAGTCGAGCAGATCATCCTTGTTGATGATCTCGACGGTGGTGCCGCTGACGAGACAGTGTCGTTCGGAATTGACGGTCGCTCTTTTGAGATTGATCTCTCGGCCAAGAACGCTCAAAAACTTCGTGATGCGCTCGCCCCCTACATCAAAGTGGCCCACAAAGCTGCCAAGACCCGTGCACCTCGCGGCACCAACCGGGCTCGCACCAGCGCTCCGGTCGACCGGGAACAAAACCAAGCCATCCGTGCCTGGGCCAAGAAAAAGGGCTACCAGGTCAGTGGCCGCGGTCGCATCCCAGCCGAAGTAGTAGAGAAGTTCCACGCCGCTAACAAATAGGCGAGCCGAGCGCAGGGGGCGGTGTTCACGGCAGGTGAACTCCCGCCCTCGCGTCGTATAGGCATCAATCTTGTCTCTGCCTGCGAACCGGGAACAATGTTTGCCCCTGTTCGGTTAGTCAATAGGTAAGTGCTGCATAAGAGCCGTTATGGTGGGGCTGATGGTGCAGGCGTGTTGAAAAAGTCCGAAATATGGACGCCTCGACCGCGCCGCGCAACAGCGTGACACCCCGACTACAGTGGCTTGCAGCGAGGTGGCGCGGGTTGCCTGCGTCACTCAACAACCGACAGGGAGTTGTAGGGGATGTTCGAAAGGTTCACCGACCGCGCGCGTCGGGTTGTGGTGCTGGCCCAAGAAGAGGCCCGGATGCTGAACCACAACTACATCGGTACCGAGCACATCCTGCTTGGTCTCATCCACGAGGGCGAGGGTGTCGCTGCTAAAGCGCTGGAATCCCTCGGCATCTCGCTGGAAGGCGTCCGCCAGCAAGTAGAGGAAATCATCGGCCAGGGCCAGCAGGCCCCAGCTGGGCACATTCCTTTTACTCCTCGTGCCAAAAAAGTGCTTGAGCTGAGCCTGCGTGAGGCGCTCCAGCTTGGCCACAACTACATCGGTACCGAGCACATCCTGCTTGGCCTTATCCGCGAAGGCGAAGGCGTCGCGGCTCAGGTCCTGGTAAAGCTTGGCGCCGACCTCAATCGTGTCCGCCAGCAGGTCATTCAGCTGCTCTCGGGCTACCAAGGCAAAGAACCAGCCACGGCTGGTGCCTCCTCCAGCGAATCCACGCCATCCACCTCGCTCGTGCTGGACCAGTTTGGTCGCAACCTGACCCAAGCGGCCCGCGAATCTAAGCTCGACCCGGTCATCGGGCGCGAGAAAGAAATCGAACGCCTGATGCAGGTGTTGAGCCGCCGCACAAAGAACAACCCAGTGCTCATCGGTGAGCCTGGGGTCGGTAAGACTGCTGTTGTTGAAGGTCTCGCCCAAGCCATTGTTAAGGGCGAAGTTCCGGAAACGCTGAAAGACAAGCACCTCTACACCCTCGACTTGGGTGCTTTGGTGGCTGGCTCTCGTTACCGCGGTGACTTTGAGGAACGTCTGAAGAAGGTCCTTAAAGAAATCCGCACACGTGGCGACATCATTCTGTTCATCGACGAAATCCACACCCTGGTTGGTGCGGGTGCCGCCGAAGGCGCGATCGACGCCGCTAGCATTCTGAAACCAATGTTGGCCCGTGGTGAACTCCAGACAATCGGTGCCACCACGCTCGACGAATACCGTAAATATGTCGAGAAAGATGCTGCTCTGGAACGCCGCTTCCAGCCCATTCAGGTAGGCGAGCCCACGCTGGCCCACACCATCGAGATCCTCAAGGGTCTTCGGGACCGCTACGAAGCTCACCACCGCGTATCCATCACCGATGGTGCGTTGGTCGCGGCCGCGACGTTGGCTGACCGCTACATCTCGGACCGCTTCCTGCCTGACAAGGCCATCGACCTCATCGACGAGGCTGGTGCCCGGATGCGCATCCGCCGGATGACCGCCCCGCCAGATCTCCGCGAATTCGACGAGAAGATCGCCGGAGTGCGTCGGGAAAAAGAATCAGCGATCGACGCTCAGGACTTCGAGAAAGCGGCTTCGCTCCGCGATTCAGAGAAGCGCCTGATGGATGAGCGCGAAAACCGTGAGAAAGAATGGAAGGCCGGCGACCTGGACGTTGTCAGCGAAATTGGCGATGAGGAAATCGCCGAAGTGCTGGCCAACTGGACAGGCATCCCAGTCTTCAAGCTGACCGAGGAAGAAACTTCGCGTCTGCTGCGCATGGAAGACGAGCTGCACAAGCGGGTTGTCGGGCAAGAAGAGGCCATCAAGGCCGTCAGCCAAGCAATTCGCCGCACCCGGGCCGGGCTGAAAGACCCGAAGCGCCCCGGTGGTTCGTTCATCTTCGCCGGTCCGTCCGGTGTGGGTAAAACCGAGCTGTCCAAGGCGCTGGCCGAATTCCTGTTCGGTGACGAAGAAGCCCTCATCCAGCTGGACATGTCCGAGTTCCACGACCGCTACACGGTGTCCCGGCTGGTGGGTGCCCCTCCCGGCTATGTCGGGTACGACGAGGGTGGCCAGCTCACCGAGAAGGTGCGCCGCAAGCCATTCAGCGTCGTGCTGTTCGACGAGGTCGAAAAGGCCCACCCGGATGTCTTCAACACCTTGTTGCAGATCCTGGAAGATGGTCGGCTCACCGACGGTCAGGGACGCATCGTTGACTTCAAGAACACGGTCATCATTCTGACCTCGAACTTGGGTACTCGCGATGTCGCCAAGGCCGTCAGCCTCGGTTTCCAGTCGGGCAATGACACCGAAAGCAACTACGAGCGGATGAAGCTCAAGGTCAACGATGAGCTCAAGCAACACTTCCGCCCCGAGTTCTTGAACCGTATTGACGACACCATCGTGTTCCACCAGCTGTCCGAGGCTGAGATCTTGGAGATCGTGGACCTGATGATTGGTCGGGTAGATGCCCAGCTCAAGAACAAAGACATGGGCATTGAGCTCACCGACACGGCCAAGAAGCTGTTGGCCCGTCGCGGCTACGACGCCGTGCTGGGTGCTCGGCCACTGCGCCGCACAATTCAGCGCGAGATCGAAGACGCGGTCAGTGAGAAGATTCTGTTCAACGAGCTCACCGCTGGCCAGATCATCGTGGTCGACGCTGAGGAAGTTGACGAGAAAGACGAGTCGAAGGGCAAGTTCACCTTCCGAGGTGAAGCCAAGCCCACTCCGATCCCAGACGCGCCACCAGTTTCGGTCTCCGGCACTGGTTCTGTGCAGGGTGAAGACGAATAGCTAGTCAATAATGAGGGCCGGTCGCTGGTGACCGGCCCTCATTGTGTACCCGGGTTAGGAACGTTTAGGGCCGCCACTGGGTTTGTGGTAGGCATTCGTCGCTGCGTTGCTGGACAGCGAGCGGGCCAGACTCCGCCGATCGATTCCTTGTTTCGCGGCCCGTTGTGCCAGGGGGGTGCGAGTGGTGAAGTCGACCTCTGCCGACACTCTGAGAGCCCGTTGGACGCGTTGTTCCACGCGCTGCTTGGAGATGCCGAGGTCTCGGGCGATCGCTGGGAACGTGCGCTCGTGCCCTACCCGTTCGATGACCGCGTGACGGTCTTGCTCGTCAAGGTGCGGACTGATGCGCGCCCAGAGCAGCTGTGCGTTGATGCGACTTGTCCATCGCTCGACAGGATCCGGCAGTTCCAGCGGGAGTGGCTTTTCGTCGGATGCGGTGTCAAATATCGTGTCCAAGGATGCCATTGTTCGTGTTGACATCGCGGCAAGTGCGTCTTCGGCTCGTGATTTCGAAATTCCAAGGATTGCGGATATGTTCGCTGGATTGAGCTGATTACGGGCCTCGGGCTCTTCCCATTCAGGTAGTGCCTTGTGAATCTCGTGCACATCTGTTTTAGTTTGTGCGCTGGCCGACGCGTCCCACGTGGTCTGTAGGTATTCCTTGATTTCGTGTTCAATACGTGGGCGAGCGAAGCTTCGGAATTCTAAGAGGCGTCGGGGTGCTTTCCCATTGCCTCTTTTCGCCTCTTCTGACTTGTGCACAAATTCTGCTAAGTGTTGCAAGTATGCGGGTATTGCAATTGCTAGGCCGATGTCGACACTTTGCTCAAGATCGTCGCGCTCAATCTTTCCGCCGATGTCATGGTGGTCAATTATTGGGGCGCCCAGTGCCCTATTCAGTCGAATTATTTCTTCGACTATGTTTTCCCGGGCTCGATCCTGTCCCGCGCGCAATTCGAGTAATTCTTCGAATAAGACGCTGGTGCGCCTCTCAGTGTGAGACTGTGGGCGCTTTCGGCGTTTAGATGCCGCGCGTGGGGCGTCAGGCGGGGTATTTTGCATGGTCAAGCCTCCGTCGTTCGCTAATAGCATAACAACGAAGGTTGTCCTAGTCTGTGATCTAAACCTGCCGAAAGTGAATTTTCCTGGATGGTTTGCTAGCCGAGATAGTCCTCGAGAAGAGCTGGAGTCAACCCAGAGTCATAGATGGCCTGAAGGGTAGCCAAAATATCGCCAACAATGGCATCGCGGAAATGTAGAAGAATAATGTCTCCAGCTAGAACCTTCTTCTCCGGAGTTTGATAGTAAACATTGCCATCCGTCACGGACTGAGTCCAATAAAGGACCGCTTTTATCCCGCAATCCCGGGCGGCACGCAGGGTGGTTTTGTCGTATTCACCGTACGGCGGACGAAATAGCGTCGGACGTTTACCCATCATTTGTTCGAGTGCATCAACAGAGCCACAAATTTCTGCCTTTTGCGCTTCATAAGAAAGTCCACGAAGTTTAATGTGATTTACCGAATGCGCTTCTATGGGCATGCCATCGTCTTTAAGTCGCTCGAAATAAGCGGGATCTTCAGCCGCGATTTTTGAAACAAGAAAAGCTGAAGCCGGAGTATTAGGAGCTCGAAACAGTTCGTGGGCCTCTGGCAAACGCTTGTTGCCATCGTCAATGGTTATGAAAGCCACCTTATGGTTGGTGGGAACCCGCTTAATAAGTGGTGCGTGAACGCCATCATCGGGCAGCACCACACGCTCTGGCAGCGGAGCGCGCCGAAACGGCGGAATCTGAGCAGCATAAGCATTCGGTGGCGCCGCCATCCGTTCGACTTTGGGCGTCGAGCGCTGTTCGGGTTCAGCCTGAGCCCGCGGCTCTTTCCCACCACAGGCCGAAACCGCGAACAAAAAGAGCAACGAGATAATCGCCAACAGCTTTCTCACAGCGGGCACTGTACCGGGCCAGTTAAAATTCCAGGCTGTCTCACATCCCGGAGTTTCCAACGCATCGGCAAAACACGTCTCGTGGTGTGAAATGGATGGAGAAAGAGAGACGCGCGAAAGTTCAGGACTAGTGCGGCAACCAAAACTCATCCGGACCTGTTTCGCTGGCGAGGCCATCAGCTACCAAACTTTCCAGAGCCGCGGCCCCTTGTTTCTGGTCTGGCCACTGTCGTAGCAGCTCCTCACGTGGCACCGGGGCATTGGCGTTTCGGAGCACCCCAAGCAACCGCCCTCTTGCTTGCCGATCGGTGCCCTCATAACCTTGCCGACGACGGCTACTGATGTAACTCGGGCGCCCAAGGCGGTGCCACTCACAACCCGACACGATAGGACACTCGGCACACCTCGGCTTCTGACTCGTGCACACAGTGGCACCGAGTTCCATTACGGCCGCTGCGAACAGCGGAGCATCTCGCTCTGGTAAAAAGCTCTCCATCAGAGCGAAGTCAGCCTTCGTGGTTGCCGGGCCCGCGTCCCCATAGCCGCTGAGTGCTCTAGCCAAAACTCGGCGCACATTCACATCGACTGGAGCCGCTCGTTTCCCAAACGCGAAAGCCGCAACCGCTCGTGCTGTATACGCGCCCACGCCGGGAAGCTTTTCGAGCTCCTCCACTGTGCTAGGCACCGAACCAGCATGCTCATCGGTGATCTTTCGCGCACAAGCATGTAGACGCAACGCGCGTCGAGGGTAACCGAGTCTGTCCCATTGGCGCACGGCTTCAGCGGGCGAATCTGAGGCTAAAGCAGCAGGCGTAGGCCAGAGTTCAAGCCAACGCCGATAGGCCGGAAGCACGCGGACAACTGGGGTTTGTTGCAGCATTATTTCGCTCACCAGAATTGCCCACGGGCTGACGTCTGGCTCGCGCCACGGTAGTTCTCGGGCATGTTCCCGGTACCAAGGGATGAGAGCGTCCACGGCGCTTATTGTCCCCGGTGCGGTGGTGCGGTGGTGCGGTGGTGCGGTGGTGCGGTGGTGCGGTGGTGCGGTGGTGCGGTGGTGCGGTGGTGCGGTGGTGCGGTGTGCCTTCGTGGTTTTGCGGCGAGCACCCGTTACTCTGACAGGTGCACTGTCCTTACCCGTGGTGAATGCGGGAGCACTCGGACGATGAGGCAAGGCGCATGAAGCCAACGTTGAACACAAAACCCGTCGGGCCGTTGTCGCCCACCATTTACTGGCGACGCAGAGCGATTGTTGTGGCACTCGGAGTTTTCCTCTTGGTTGCGGTGCTTACCGCGGTGGCTTTCGCCGGTGGCGATTCTAAAGAGAACGATAAAGAAGCCACTGTCCAAAAAGCTGGCCAAACGGTGCCTAAGATCCAAGATGGAAGTAAAGAGCATCCTTTCTATCCTGTTCCTGGTCCGTCTCCTGATGCTTCGAATTCTGAACCAGCGCCAGAAGCACAACAACCGCCCTCCCAAGAATCCGCGGCTCCGGTGGTGACCCCAACAGGTCCAACGATCTGCGCTGATGGAGATCTAAAAATCGAGGTTGTCCCGGCGCACACGAACTACCCAGTGGGTTCCAGGCTCAAAATCAAACTGGTTATCACCAATACATCGGCTGGCGAGTGTGTACGTGACATTGGCGCGGGCGCGCAAGAAGTGTGGGCTAACGGCGGCAACGACCGAGTGTGGTCCACTGACCATTGCTCAGCGGATCGTTCCACTCAAGAAAGCCCGATAGCCGCGGGAGAGTCGTTGTCCTACTGGGTCGTGTGGGATGGCCTCACGAGCGCGGAAGGATGTACCGGGGCTGGCACCAAAGTTTCCCCAGGTGACTACCAGCTACAGGGGCGGCTCGGATCGGCAACCAGTGAACCCGTCACGGTGTCCCTGAAATAGGGTCCGCGACACCCCGCACTTAGCCGAACCGTTCAGCTATCGACACCTCGGCGAGGCGCGACAGGCCCTCTCGAACGTTTCGGGCACGGGTTTCACCGACGCCGTCAACCACAAGAAGCTCGTCGATGCCGGCGGCAAGGAGTTTCTGCAGACTCGCGAAATGATCAACGAGCCGTTCGACAACCACAGGTGGCAGCCG
Organism: Mycobacteriales bacterium; assembly: GCA_013362805.1. Lineage (GTDB taxonomy): Bacteria > Actinomycetota > Actinomycetes > Mycobacteriales > QHCE01 > JABFVL01. Next base: position 36,407 of record JABFVL010000032.1, read on the forward strand.
CGGAACTTTTGAAAGCAGCCGGTAGCCACGAGGAGTGGCTGGAACATCAAGCGCGTCCCCTAGAGCTGGGTATTCCAAAGTGCGCGCGATCAACGCTAGATCAATAAGGTCGGTGGCTGAGAGTTCATCGACACGAGCGAGCGCGGCGGTGACTTGCTCCGTGGTGGGGGAGTTTTGTCCATCAGCGGGCAAGTAGTCTCGAGCGACCAGGGCGCGATCGGTATCTACTCCGGCCATCAGCTCTTCGAGTTGCAAGGCGAGAAGCCGACCGTCTGAACCCAGCTCCACCACGTAGCCGGCGATTTCGTCGGCGATCCGGCCGACCATTTCGAGACGTTGCACGACGGCGGCGACGTCTCGTACCAGCACGAGGTCTTCAATTTCCAGCGCTGACAGATTTGTCGTTACTTCATCGAGGCGTTTGCGATAGCGCTCAAGGGTGGCCAAAGCTTGGTTTGCTCGAGAAAGCAACGTCCCGGAATCGTGGAGAAGATAGCGGGAACCGCCGACATACAACCCAATGATGTTCATGGATTGGCTGACGGAAATGACCGGGTGGCCGGTTTGTTTGGCGACACGTTCCGCGGTGCGGTGGCGGGTGCCCGATTCTTCGGTGGGAATATTCGGATCTGGCATGAGATGCACGCCGGCTCGGACAATGCGTTGCCCGTCGGTGGAGATGACGATGGCGCCATCCATTTTCGCCAGCTCCCTGACGCTGGTGGAGGAAAACTCCACGTCGAGAGGGAATCCACCCGTGCATAGCGCTTCGACGGCGGCGTCGTATCCGAACACGATCAGGCCGCCGGTGTGGCCACGGAGGATGCGTTCAAGGCCGTCACGAAGGGCGGTGCCTGGTGCCACTAGCGCCAGGGTTTGCCGCAGCTTGTCACCGGTGTCGGTAACCACCTGCTCTACTCCCTTACGCTGGTCAACTGTCGGTGTCATGTCAGTGTAAAACTTGGCGGCTATTTTGCTGCTAAGGCGTCCACTATCTTGCTCATGACGCTTTGCCAGTGGGTGCGCTGTCTTTCGCGTTCACGTGAATCAGCGAGCCACTCTTGATGAAATCTGATTGTGGTTCCTGTTGCGGACGGGGTGGTGGTGATCTGAAGTGTCGTACTGTGGTCCCACCCAGCGGGTGTACAGGTCATTCTGATTTTTTCGCCCTCGTGATAACTGCGTATTTCACCAGTTGTGCCATCGTGGGTGGTGTAAACCTTCCCCTTTTCACGGCCAATATCCGCCCCTTCGCCGAGCCACACAGCAATACCCGCGGGGCTGGTGAGGAAGCTCCACACTTCAGCGGCGGGATAGGGGACAGTTTTAGAAACCCCGATGTTGAAGCCAACATCTTTTGTTTCGCCTACAACCATGTCCGCTCCTAAAGTCGGCTGAACGCTTCACGCACTTCGCTGATTTCAATGAGCTCTATGCCAGCTGGTATGGGGTCACCGGGGTGACGCCAGTCAGCTGGCACCAGGGCTCGTTTGAACCCGAGTCGGGCGGCTTCTGCGAGCCGGCGGCCCGTTCCAGTGACTTTACGAACATCCCCAGACAAGCCAACTTCACCGATTGCCACGACGGAATCTGGCACGGCTACATCTTTTGCGGCGGAAGCTACCGCCAAGCATACTGCCAGGTCAGCGGCGGGTTCAGTGATACGTGCGCCACCTACGGTGGCGACAAAAACGTCTCGCTCGCCCAATCGCACTCGACCACGTCGTTCAGTGACCGCCAAGATCATGGCGACACGGGCGTTGTCGAGCCCGCTTACCGCGCGGCGGGGAGTGGCTAGCGAAGATGAGGCCACCAAAGCTTGTAGCTCGGAGACCAGCGGGCGTCGACCTTCCAGTGTCACGGTGATTGCCGTGCCTGGCACCGAGGTGGCGTTTCGGCTGGTAAACAGGCCCGATGGGTCGGCTAGTCCACGAATGCCTCCGTCGAACATTTCAAAGCATCCGATTTCGTCAGCGGGACCGAATCGGTTTTTCACGGCTCGGACGAGGCGCAACGCCGCGTGTCGATCTCCTTCGAAGTGCAGCACGACATCGACGAGATGTTCTAGGACGCGGGGCCCGGCGATGCCGCCATCTTTGGTGACATGGCCGACCAGCACAGTGGCGATGCCTCGAGATTTGGCGATAGCTATGAGGGAAGCGGCGACGGCGCGCACTTGAGTGACGCCACCGGCCGCGCCGTCGATGGCGCTTGAGCTGATGGTTTGAACGGAGTCAATGATCAGCAAACCGGGGTTTACCGCATCGACATGGGTTATGAGCGCTGCCAGATCGGTTTCAGCCGCTAGATAGAGGCGATCGTGCAGGGCGCCGGTGCGTTCGGCGCGCAAACGCACTTGGGCCGCGGACTCTTCTCCGGTGACTATCAGCGCGGCCTTGTTGTGCGCGTAACGGTGTGCCACTTCGAGTAGCAGGGTGGATTTTCCCACTCCGGGTTCGCCGGCGAGCAGGATCACCGCTCCGGGAACGAGCCCGCCCCCGAGGACTCTGTCGAGTTCTTCCACTCCGGTGGGGTGGGCTGTGGCGGCTTCTACGCTGATTTGACTTATCGGCACCGCGGGCGCGCTGACTGGGCCAGGCGCGACAGATATCGCTCTGACCGCGGCGGGCTCCTCAAGAGTGCCCCAGGCTTGGCATTCTGGGCAGCGTCCTACCCATTTCGGTGCGGCATAGCCGCATTCGGTGCAGCGAAACCCGGGACGTTCTTTTGTGGAGCTTTTTGCCATGCGGGCAGCCTAGGCGAGACAACCGACAGTTTGTCGCTTAGTGCTCGGCTTCTTCTTCGTGCTTAAGCGGCTCACGCTCGCGCGGTTCGGCTGGTGGGCCAACGGGCAGCGTGAGCGTGATTTCGCCGGCTCGTTCGAATCTCAGCGTGACCGTGACGGTGTTGCCTGGGGTGAGCGCGTTTTTCGCGTCCACGAGGACGAGGTATTGCGGGTCTTCGCCGAGCCCGTTGAGTTTGACGCGGCCTTCTGGAGCGAGTGGCACGTTGACGTCACTGAACTCTTGCGGTTCGGTAACGGGCTCGCTTGGCGAGGGGCTAGGCGACGGCGTGACACCGGGAGTCGCGCTTGGGCTCGCGCTGGGCGTCGCGGTTGGGGTGGGGGTTGCCGATGGGGTTGGGGTCGCGCCGGGCAGCTCGGTGAGCGGCAGCTTGCCCTTGGCGAGTTTGACCTCGCTGCTGCTGGTGCTGGTCGCGCCGATGAGCGCGTCGGCGACGGTGCCTTCATTTACCAGTGTCAGGCTCACAGCGATGTCGCTTCCCGCAGGCCAGGTGATTTCCGGGGAGGAGCTGACAAGGGCGTCGCGGATGGCGATGTCGCCGACGCTGGTGTTAACCCCGGGAATCGCTGAAACCTTGTGTGAGGTTTGAGTGATTTGCCCTGAACTGCAAGCGGAGAGCCCGAGCAGCCCGGCAAGTCCGATAACGACCGCGCCACTGACCGCGTAGCGGAAACGAGCCCGTGGGCCACTATGGGTCGGGGTGCTCACAGCTTTCCTCCTGGTGAACCGTCCTGTTGCCGCGCTCGCGGCACATGGCCTGCGCAGCTAGCGTAGTGCGCACCATTGGGTCGTGAGTGGCAAGGGTCGGCCTGCGTTGCGGTGTATTTGTTGGCACGATCACCCAGGTGAGACGCTGAAAAGGAGATAGCACCTGTAAACGATTTTTCGCGCGCGCGGCGACACTCTGCGCGAGCCGGACATTGGACACCCGGTTGACCTGCGGTTTTGCCCCGGTGGGTGCGTCAAGTCGCTTTTGTGACGTGGTAAGATAAGCGTAGCGAAAGGGGATTTGCGACCCATGACTTTCACCGTCGGCGAGACCGTTGTGTATCCGCATCACGGGGCCGCACTTATCGAAGCAATAGAAACTCGAATCATTAAAGGCGAAGAGAGGAAATACCTCGTGCTCAGGGTTGCCCAAGGCGACCTGACGGTACGAGTGCCAGCCGATAACGCCGAAGTAGTGGGCGTTCGTGACGTGGTGGGCCAGGAAGGCTTGGACCGGGTGTTCCAGGTTCTCCGCGCTCCCCACACCGAAGAGCCCACGAACTGGTCGCGGCGCTATAAAGCCAACCTAGAAAAACTCGCCTCTGGCGACGTTAACAAGGTTGCTGAAGTAGTGCGCGACTTGTGGCGACGCGATAAAGAACGTGGCCTGTCCGCCGGCGAAAAGCGGATGCTCACCAAAGCCCGGGACATTCTTGTTGGTGAGCTCGCTCTCGCTGAGGGCACTGGCAAAGAAAATGCTGAAGAAATTCTCGACCAGGTGCTCGCTTCTTGAGTAAGCACCAAGCCGCATTGATTGTTGTTGCGGCGGGTAGTGGACAACGCATGGGTGGCGGGGTGCCGAAAGCACTCCGCCACCTTTGTGCTGAGCCGCTTCTCACGCATGCTTTGCGTGAAGCGTTTCGGTCTAATCGAATCAGTGCGCTTGTGGTGGTGGGGCCTAAGGCTCATCAAGCCGAGATTTACGAGATCGTGTCTGGCCTCAAAGTAGAAACGTCGCTCGAGGCGTTGTGGACACAGGTTGTTCCTGGCGGTCGCACTCGCACGGAATCGGTGACGGCGGGTCTTGCGGCACTGCGTGAACGAGCGGAAGAACACATTCTTGTTCACGACGCCGCTCGGGCGCTTGCCCCCGCTCACCTGTTTGGCGAAGTTATCGATGCGCTCCGCTCAGATGTGGACGCTGTGGTGCCAGCGCTCCCCGTAGTGGACACAATCAAGCAGGTGGACAGCAATGGACACGTGATGGGCACTGTGGATCGAAATCCGTTGCGTGCGATTCAAACCCCCCAGGGATTTACTCGAACCATGCTGGAAAGGGTCCATGCTTGTGCGGTTGAGACAACCGACGATGCGGCCCTAGTCGAAAAGCTCGGTGGCATAGTCGTATGCGTGTCCGGCAGTGAATTGGCGCGCAAAGTTACTACCCCGGCCGATATGGCGATCGCTGAGGCGCTGTTGAATCTGCCAGCGGAAGCGCGTGAGCGTTAAATAGTGCCCGCACTAGCGGTGGGGTGGGTGTTGAATCGCGGAAGTTTTGAGGAGTAGATCAGTCATGATGCCGCGAGTCGGAATCGGCAGTGATGTGCACGCGTTTGATGAGTCGGCGCCCTGTTGGGTGGCTGGTTTGCATTGGCCGAACTCCCCGGGCTTGGCTGGGCACTCCGATGGCGATGTGGTCGCGCACGCGGCGTGTGATGCTTTGTTTTCCGCCGCGGGCTTGGGCGACATGGGTAGCAATTTTGGCACCTCGCGGCCTGAGTGGGCCGGTGCGTCCGGTCTTGCTTTTTTGACGGAAGCCGCGCGTTTGGTGCGGGAAGCTGGTTTTGAAATAGGGAATGTCGCGGTTCAGTTGATTGGGGTCAAGCCAAAAATGGGGCCGCGTCGTGGCGAAGCACAAGAAGTTCTCAGCTCTGCCGTTGGCGCCCCGGTCACGTTGAGCGCGACTACTAGCGACGGATTGGGCTTCACTGGCCGTGCTGAAGGTTTGGCCGCCATAGCCACGGCGCTCGTTTACTCGGAAAACTAGCGGTAGCGCTCATGTTCGTGCAGCTCAGATGGTGTAATTGTTTTCTAGCTAACGAGGGAGCGATATGAGGTCTGCCGGTGCGTTGAGCCAGGGAAGCGCGGCGAGCGAACATTTAGGTGTTTATGGCAATGCTCAGCTGGTGCCCGGCAGTGCGGCCGCGAAAAAGATGGACGAACGGCTTCGGTTCGAAACTCGAGAGGCAATTCAGTCCTCAGTGACGGCTTTCACGAAAAAATACGGCAAGCGTATTTCTTCTGGCGCGTTGCTCTTAGCGAAAGCGCTTCCACCGACGTATCGTCCGATCGCGACGACGGTTGCGGCGGGTGTCTCAGTTGCGGTGCGGCATCCCGAGGTCGTTGGGAAGGCTGCGGCTTTGGCTATCGATCAGGTGGGTCAGGGTTTCGACAAATTTCAAAATTGGCGAGCGTCCAGAGGGGCGAAAAGATAACCCGGCCGCGATTACGATGCGGCTCTGGCTAAAAATTCTCCAAGGCGTGATCGGTTCTAGGTGCAGTAGTTTCGCGCTTTGGCGTGATCACCGCCATCGCTCACCCGATTGGGTGGCCGACGGCCAGTGAGTCATTACTCAATGTGACAATTTTTGGCATGGGTTTCTCGGAATCGCGATTAGGCTTGCCGCGTTTAGGTCAGCATCTGCTCTACGCCACGGTGGTAAACGCGCTGGGAGCGGGGTTTACCGCCCCCTTTCTTTTGATTTATTTGCATTCCATTCACGGCTTCTCATTAAAAGGCGCGGGCGCGGTTCTAGCATTGGGCGGAGCGGCAGCCATGTTGCTCGGGCCCATAGCCGGAAGTGCGATCGACCGATTTGGCGCCAAGGCGGTGTACTTGGTCGTCATGCCCCTGCGTGCCGCTGCCGCGGGTTTGCTCATAGTCATGGATCGGCCCTGGCACGCTTTCATCGCCATCGCGTTAGACGCCAGTGCTAACACCGCCGCTTGGTCCTCAATGAGCGCCATGTTGACCGGCGTCACCACGCCTGAGCAGCGACAACGAGTGTTCAGCTTCCAATTCATGATTCTTAACGCCGGAATTGGTCTCGGTGGAGTCGCCAGCGGATTCATCGCCGATCTGAAGCACCCTGATACCTTCGCCATCTTGTTTGGCATCGATGGAATTAGTTTTTTGTGCGCAGTCGCCATCGTCGCGACACTGCCAGTCGGAAAACGGATCATCGCGACGGCGAAGGAAGAGCTCGCCGGGGATACCTGGTTAACGGTGCTGAAAGACCGCACCATGTGGTGGATTGTGCTCGCTGTTTTCGTAGTCGCGGGAATGGGCTATGCCCAACTCGACTCCGGGGCCGTGGCATTCTCTACCCAGGTCAGTGACGTTTCCATTCGGGTGCTTGGCTTCGCTTTCGCGGCCAACACTAGCGTGATTGTGTTGGGCCAGCTCGTCGCTTTACGAGCTATGCGGGGCCGACCTCGCACCTTGGGTATCGCTTTGTTCGGCATTTTCGCGATGGCTGCATTCACGTTGCTTGGCTTGAGCAGTGTGGTCGGACCTACTTTCGCGTCGGTCCTGGTTATCTCGTGCGCTGGGGTGTTCGCCCTGGGTGAGACCCTCTGGTCGCCCACGATCAACTCGCTGATCAGCGAGATCGCACCAGCGAATTTGCGTGGTCGGTATCTGTCATTTAACTCGGTGATGTGGAGCGGCGCGATGATGATCGGTCCACTGATCGCCGGCGTGATGCTGGACCCAGGGTGGAACTGGCCGTACATCGGCGTCATTGTCGTGGGCGCCGCGCTCTTGATTCCGATCGCGCACCACATTAAGCGCCGACTCACCCCGCAACAAAATGGCTTGTCGCCCGTTGTAACCCCAACTGAGGAAACGGTGACGCTACGCGCTTAAGTCAGTGTTCGTTGAGGTTACGGCCGGGCGCACTGACCCGCGCTAAAGCAGTTTCTCGGCTACTTTCAAGAAGGCGTCGTTTTCGTGGGGGGTGCCGATGGTGACGCGTACGCCTTCGCCGTCAAAGGCTCGAACGATGATTCCTTGCCTTTCACAGTTGTGCCCGAACTCGGTAGTTCGATCGCCAAGCGGCAGCCACACGAAGTTCGCCTGGCTCGCTGGCACCGGGAGATATGCGGTCAGTGTTTCATGCACTCGTTCGCGTTCGGAGGTGATGATGTTGACGCGTCGCCGCATCTCTTCCTCGGCATCCAACGCCGCCACCGCCGCGGCCTGCGCGGGCAAAGTGGAAGAAAACGGAGTCAGCACTTTCCCAGCCGCTTCAATAAGCTGCGAAGAAGCCATGGCATAGCCAATCCTGGCTCCCGCTAGGCCCCACGCTTTCGAAAAAGTGCGCACCACGGCAACGTTGGGTCGGTCGATGTAGTCCAAGCCGTCGACTGTATCCGGGTCAGTGCTGAACTCTCGGTATGCCTCGTCGAGCACAATCAGCACGTTGTCGGGCACTTCGCTCAACAGGTGTTCCAGCTCATCACGGGTGATGCTGGTGCCCGTCGGGTTGTTCGGCGTGCACACAAAGATGAGACGAGTGCGAGGCGTGACCGCCGCCAACATCCCATTCACGTCCAGGCGATTGTCTGAAGTCAACGGAACCCGAATGGGGTCGGCGCCGGTGCGCGTCGTGATGATTGGGTAGGCCTCAAAGGAACGCCACCCAAAAATGATCTCGTCGCCATGTGTCGCGGTCGCCAACGCGAGGATTTCGCAGAGCGCCACGGAGCCACATCCAGTAAGAACGTGGTCTTGGGTGAGGCCGTGACGGGCCGCGATTTTCGCGCGCAGTGCCACCGCGAACATATCGGGATAGCGATGAAGCCGGGTGACCGCTTCGACTACCGCTTCAGTGACCCCGGGCAGCGGCCCGAACGGCATTTCGTTGCTGGCGAGCTTGATGGCATGAGGCACGCCTAGTTCTTTAGACACGTTTTCTGGCGTGCGGCCGGGTTTGTACGCGGGGACTCCAGCGAGATCTGGTCGGGTTACCCCGCGGTTTTGCTCGGGTGAGGTCACGGAGTCGCTCCTTGCATTTCCATGTCGGTGCGCACCACAACAGTGCTCGCGAATTTGTCGTGCCCACACTGGCGCGCGGGTCTGTCCCACATGCACCACGCCGCGTCTAGAGCTTGCAGGGGAAGTGAGCACAACAGTGGGAACAGCATGGGCAGTGCGAACAAGCCCCATCGGCGAAACGACTGACCAAAGCGAGGATTCGTTCCCGTTGTCAGACTGACAACTTTCACACCCACAAGTCGCTTGCCCATGGTTTGCCCGGAATTCATCATCGCCGGCACTTCGTAGGCAAGCCAAAGCAGCAGCCAAATGACGGTGATTAGGAGAGCGAGGCGTTGGGCTCGATCGGTGAGGTCCACCGTGCCCATGGTGCCGTTGACTTGGTAATCCCGGGTGGCGTCACGCAGTGAGGGGTAAATCTCTTTAAGGAACTGCCATACAAACCAGCCGTTAACCACAATGTTGAGTAGCAGCACCGCCGTGAAATCAATAATTCGTGCGCCCAGCCGGAAACCTCGTGGGGCCAAGACCGCGATGTATGTGGCGGAGACAGCGTCGCCTTGTGGGGTTTTGTTCGGACTTTGTGGCCCTCGCATGGTGGCGTATGGACTGGGTGCGTGTTTCTGCGTCTCTTGCGTCGTTTGCTCGTCAGGTGAAGCAAGTGATGCCACGGCTTCTTGCACTGGCTCAGGTTCTTTAACCTCAGGTGGCCCATCCGGTGGCGTCGCCTCGGCGGGCAGGGGCTCGCCAATCCAGCCTTCACCATCCCAGTAGCGCTGGGTCTGCGGTGCGGCTGGATCTGGATACCATCCTGGGGATATGGCCATGCCCGTCATCGTTTCACCTTGGACGGGTATTAGACACGCTGGGGCGCGGGGTAAGGCCGGACCATTCCCTCAATTGTGAGGGAATGTCAGCCGTTGGCATGGTTGTGCGGTTTACGCGGGTGGCCTGGGGGTGCGTGGCCCCTGAGATGCTGCCGGCGTCTGTTGTGGCGGCAATTCTTGTGGGTCGATCCCGGCGGTGTGTGCACGTCCCGTACTTAGTGCCGTGCGCACTTTCACGCCGAGATCTCGAAGCGCCACGGCGGCGCGAGTGAAGTTGCCGGGGCCTGGGCGGCGTTCGCCTCGTCGAGCGAATCTTGCTCGCCTGATCAGCCTGGCGTCAGGATCGTCATCTCTGCGCAACTGTGCGGCACGGGCCGTTGCCGGCAGGTGAGGGGGCGTCCCGTCGTGGAAAAGCCGTTGCGTGTCTAGAACGTGGGGGTACGTCAAAATCACTCCTAATAGCGCGGTCCGTTCGCCGACAGTGAAACACCGTGCCAGTTGAACAGTGTTCGCGCAACCGACTCGGTCAAGCTCGCGCGTTGTAATCGCCTCGAACGCGACTGGCGGGTAGCCGGGCATCAATGCGCTGGCCTGCGCTATAGACTCCTGGGGTATGACGTTTCGGCTCTATGACACCGCCACGCGGAGCATCCGCGACTTCACCCCGAAAGTTGCCGGGCAGGCGGGCATCTACTTGTGTGGGGCGACGGTTCAGAGCGAACCGCACCTGGGTCACATGCGCTCAGGGGTTAGCTACGACATCCTGCGCCGGTGGCTGAGCCACCTCGGGAACGAGGTCACCTTCATTCGCAATGTCACCGACATTGACGACAAAATTTTGCAGAAAGCTCCCGAACAGGGTCGGCAATGGTGGGCGCTTTCTTATGAAAACGAGCGGGCATTCGACCAGGGCTATCTCACCCTCGGATGCCTAGCCCCCACCTATGAGCCTCGGGCCACCGGTCACGTGCCGGAAATGATCGAGCTCATGCACACACTCATCGCCACCGGCCACGCTTACCCAACGGGTGGAGATGTGTTTTTCGATGTGCATTCTTTCCCCGAATATGGCGCCCTTTCGAATCAAAAACTCGAAAACATGCGCGCCGCCGAAGACGCCGAAATAAGTCTCAAACGCGACCCTCGTGATTTCGCGTTGTGGAAAGGGGTCAAACCACACGAGCCCGCCTCGGCGTCTTGGGCCACCCCATGGGGCCCCGGTCGCCCGGGCTGGCACCTGGAATGCTCGGCGATGGCCGGAAAATACTTGGGAGATGAGTTCGACATTCACGGCGGCGGCCCGGATTTGATTTTCCCGCACCATGAAAACGAGATAGCGCAGTCCAAAGCCGCCGGCCGACCGTTCGCGCGGTATTGGGTGCACCACGCCCTGGTCAGCCTGGGCGGGGAAAAAATGTCCAAATCGGTGGGCAACACCATCACCTTGCCGGTCATATTCAGCAAGCACCGCCCCATAGAGGTGCGCTATTACCTCGCATCACCGCACTACCGGTCCATCATCGAATACAGCGAGGAAGCCCTCGCGGAAGCCGCACAAGGTTTCGGGCGTATCGAAAACTTTATCCGCCGGGCTACCGAGCGGGTGGAAAGCCAAGCCACAGTTCTACCCGACGAGTTCACCGCCGCCATGAATGACGATTTGGCGACCCCGCGCGCATTTGGGGTCATTCACGACCTGGTGCGCCACGGCAATCAAGCGCTCGCCGATAACGATGACGCCGCGACCCTCGAAGCGCTCGGCCAAATGCGCGCCATGCTGGGAGTTCTTGGGCTCGACCCCCTCGATGAAAAGTGGGGCTCAGCACCAAACGACGAGCTTAAAGGCGTCGTAGATGCGCTGGTAGGAGTGGTGATGGAGCAGCGGCAAAACGCCAGGGCGCGCAAAGATTATGCCGCCGCTGACGCGATTAGGGACCAGCTCAAGTCGGCTGGTTTGGCGATTGAGGACACCCCGCAGGGGCCCCGTTGGAACGTTTCTTAGCCGATCAATCCCTGCCAATTGCGGACATTCGAATTGGGTTCATTCTGCCCATCGAATGTCGGCGCCAGCCCGCGTAGCTCGTCTGGCAAGCTGGTAGCTATGCCAGGCAACTCAGAGCGGCGTAATCGTCGCAATCCGGGATCGAAAAAAGGCGCTGTCGTGGGCTCGGGCGGGCAACGGCGTCGCGGCCTGGAAGGTAAGGGGCCAACACCGGCGGCTAAGGATCGACAAAAGCATCCAGCCGCCAAACGAGCGGCTGCCGAAGCTAAACGCGGTGCGGCGCAGAGCGCTCGCCCGAAAGTCGCCCCAGGTCGCAAGTCCATGGGTGATAAAGACGGGCCCGAACTACTGGTTGGCCGCAACCCAGTGGTGGAGGCGCTGCGTGCCGAGATTCCGGCGATCGCGCTATACGTTGCCCTGGGTATTGATTTGGATGAACGCATCAATGAGGCGGTGCGCTCGGCGGCAAACCGGGGTTTGACGATTATCGATGTCACTCGCACCGAACTGGATCGGATGACTGGTGGAATCTTGCACCAGGGCATCGCTCTCAAGGTTCCGCCGTACGAATACTCCGAATTGCCAGAGGTGCTCGACAGCATTCGTGGGGCGGGTTTGCTCGTCGCCCTCGATGGAGTCACTGATCCGCGCAACTTGGGCGCGGTAGTGCGTTCCGCATCCGCCTTTGGCGCCCACGGCGTGATAGTTCCACAGCGTCGCGCCGCTGGCATGACCGCCACCGCCTGGCGTACTTCGGCTGGCGCGGCGGCCAGACTGCCGGTCACGAAAGTAACGAACCTTGTCCGGGCATTGAAAACCTGCCAGGACCACGGCTACGTAGTGGTGGGTTTGGACGCTGACGGGGCCACGTCGCTGGACGATTTGCAAATGGTGACAGAGCCCACGGTGATTGTTGTCGGCTCTGAGGGGCGCGGCTTGTCGCGGCTTGTCGCGGCCACGTGCGATCAGCTGGCCTCAATTCCAATGGCAGAGAACAGCGAATCACTGAATGCCTCTGTCGCCGCGGCGGTCACTTTGGCTGAGGTTGCTCGTCGGCGACGTGCCGCGGGTGCTTAGCGCGTCGGTTTGCTCCAGCCCGCCGAGCCTTCTAGCGTGGGGCCATGGCGAGTTCCTTGTGGTCCATTGTGATCGATTCACACGACCCGCACCGCCTTGGTGTGTGGTGGGCGCGTGTACTCAATTACGAGATTGTTGAAGATAACGAAGAGGGATTGACACTCAGGCACCCAAAGGGTGAAGGTCCAGCACTTGATTTTTTGCCGGTGCCCGACGAGAAGGTAGTGAAGAACCGGCTTCATCTGGATCTCAACCCTGATGATCGAAATGCTGAGGTGCAGCGACTGATCCAGCTTGGCGCGAGTCGGGTCGACATTGGCCAGGGTGACGACGTGAGCTGGGTGGTGCTTGCCGATCCAGAGGGCAACGAATTCTGTGTTCTCCAAGCTCGTTGATGAGCTGAGCTTAGGGGCCCGTTGAGGCTAGGCCCCGAAGCGTTCGCCCTACGGTCGGGGCTTAAGCGGTGGATGTCCTAGCCTGGGTCCAGGGGCTGGGGTTCGGGGGCGTGTGTCGCCGGGCTGCGGTCCGATGTGTGCCGGGCGACCGCCGACGTTCGGCATGTTGTTCTCTGGCTGTTCAACGCGTTCATCTGGCGCCAGTGGCTTTCCTGGTTCGGGCATCGCGACGTTTCCTTTTCCTCGTTGGATGAGCTAAACGCCCCACAGGCTATCTAAACGCCTTTCGCTTTCAGAAAACTGTATTAATCGAGGTTTTGGGCGGATCGCCACCATCTCAAAAGGACTATCTGCATTTGAGATGAAATAGTGCCTGCCCGTCGCGCATTATCGCTATCCAGGCTCTTGTGTTCGAACATATGTTCGATTATGTTATTCCCATGACGGTCACAACGGTGGCGAGCATCGCGGCGCGCCTGGGCATATCGCGCACCACGGTGTCCAACGCGTTCAGTCGACCGGACCAGCTTTCCTCGCATTTGCGACAAGAAATTCTGTGTGCGGCCCAAGCTCTGGGTTATCCGGGGCCAGATCCGTTAGCCCAGTCGCTGCGCAGGGGAAACAGTTCATATGTTGCCCTGCTTTTCGGTGAGGAGTTGGCGACCTCCCTCCTCACCTCAGCTGCGCAGCGACTGCTCGCAAGCGTGGCGGCGGCGAGTGAGCAACACTGGGGCGGTTTGCTCCTCGCTTCCGCCGCGGCATGCCGCCCCCGGCGTGCCGCCGGACCCACCGGCCGAGCCTCGCAACCTACGGCCGGTGGGCTCATCGCATACTCGGTTCCTGAACAGGCAACCGGTGGGTTCGTTCGTTCACCAGGCAAACGTGTCTTGATCGGTGGTCCACCGCCGACAAATCCGGAGATTGCCTGGGTTCAATTTGATCTAGCTTTGGGTGCACACGCCTTAGGGCGCCATTTGGTCGAGCTTGGGCACCGCTCGGTGCACATGGTGCGCACCCCTGTGTTCTCGGCGTCCTTCGGTTGGCCCGAGCCAGCAGAAGCCATGGGCGAGCACATCTTCGATGGGTTCTCGCAAGGTCTCGGGGCAGCCCTGTCGCACACATACGACTTGTGTGCGGTTCCCACGCGGAAACAATGCGTTGAGCTACTAGGCACTGCGGAGAACGCAACCGCGATCGCGTGCGATAACGATGCCACCGCACTTGCCCTGCACGCCATCGCAAAGCAACTCGGCATCAAGATCCCAGAACAGCTGAGCATCGTCGGCGTGGGTGATGTGCCCGCTGCCCGCCTTGCCGGGCTCACTACGATTTCTGAACCGTGCGCATCCGCGGGTCACACAGCTTTGGCACTTCTGGCGGAGGGAGGGCGATGCGTTTTGCCCGCTGAAGTGATGATGAGAGATAGCACTGGTCCAGCGCATAGTCGATGATCACGGCCCGATCTCCGGGCATCACAAGCAACTAGCTACCATGTGTGCGATATCCGCCGACGTGGCGCAATTGGTAGCGCACCCGACTTGTAATCGGAAGGTTAGGGGTTCAAGTCCCCTCGTCGGCTCTGTTTTTGCTGGTAGTGGGTTCTCGCCTAGTGCTGTGTACTCCGTCCGGGCTTACGAGGCAAAACGTTCACGTGTGTTTCGGTCTGAGTTTGCGGGTTCGGCACCATGTGCGGGTTGGTTGATCTGGGCCCACACCTCGTCGAGCGACAGGCCGAGGACTTCCGCGATTGCGGCGATGGTGGGAAATGCCGGGGTCGCTACTCGACCCGACTCGATCTTTCGGAGTGTCTCAGGGGAGACACGTGCGTCGAGCGCGATATTGAGCATTGAGCGCTCACCGCGGGCAAGACGGAGTAGGGCGCCGAGGCGCTGACCGCGCTCGACCTCTGCGGGTGTGAGCGGAAACCTGACCATGATCCGATTCTAATACCGGGATAATATGGCCGGGATAGTTATTGGTGTGCGAGGAAAGGCGCCGCATGATCGAGATCCTGAACCCCGCCCAACTACCCCAAGCAAGGGAAACAGGAGCCCTAGTCGGTGACATTCTGCAGTCGCTGAAAAGCCGCAGCGTCGTGGGCACGAACCTTCAAGACATTAATCGGTGGGCCCAATCGATGATTGTCGAAGCCGGAGCCCTCTCCTGCTATGTCGACTACGCGCCATCCTTCGGGCGTGGACCATTCGGCCACTACATTTGCACTTCAGTCAACGATGCTGTGCTGCATGGACGTCCATACGACTACACGCTTGTGGATGGCGACTTGCTCACGCTCGATCTCGCCATCTCCAAAGGTGGAATCGTCGCGGACTCGGCCATTAGCTACATCGTGGGTGATTCGCGGCCTTCGGAAAGCACCGCGCTGATTGAAGCGACCGAACGCGCGCTGGATGCGGGAATCGCCGCCGCCAGGCCTGGCGCTCGCATTGGTGATATATCGCATGCCATCGGCACGATCCTCCACGAAGCTGGGTATTCAATCAATGTCGAGTTTGGAGGCCATGGCGTTGGCTCAACGATGCACCAAGACCCGCACGTGGCTAACACTGGACGACCCGGGCGTGGATACACACTGCGCCCCGGGCTGCTGCTGGCGCTGGAACCATGGGTCATGGCCGACACCGCGCAACTCGTTACCGATGCCGACGGGTGGACGCTTCGAAGCGCCACAGGCTGCCGGACCGCACACAGTGAGCACACCATCGCCATCACCGATGACGGAGCCGAAATTCTCACCTTGTCAAAGCGGCCCGCGGCGTGATGAGGCAAACGTGAAGAAGGCGCGGCTGGAGTTTCGGCTTTCGACAAAACTCAGAGCACAGAGCCGTTAGTGGAGGTTGCCGCCGTGCAGATAGCGAGCATGCCCATCGCGGCGAGCGGCGAGCGCGGCATGAACTCGGGGAACAGTAAATTCCGACAGCAGGTCTCCGGCCTGCTCAGCGGTGACAAAGCGGGCTTCATCGAGTTCTTCCGCTTGCAAAGCCAAGGGTGTATCAGCCGCGATGGTGCCGCCGTCGAAAATGTATGCGGTGATCGCCCTGGGGCGGATGCCAGAAGCGGGCGACCAGTCAATTGCTAGAAGTGGGCCGGATTTGACATTGAGTCCCAGCTCTTCGGTCACTTCACGTTCGGCGCAAAGGTCTGGTGATTCGTTGGCCTCAACAATGCCCCCTGGTAGGAGCCAGTAGTCACGATAGTTGGGCTTCACGATGAGCACGCGATCGTCGAAGTCGGTGAAAAGCATCGCCGATGTCGCGTAAAAGACCGGCAGGCTTTCAAACCAGCGAAGCTGCTCTTGCTCTGTCCATCGGCGCACCTTTTTACCGTAGTCGATGACGGTTATAGGTTCAGGGTTGTTGTGCAATCACTTGTCGGATGGTCAGATTATTGTCGAGCAGCACGAGGTCTGCCCGCGCCTGCAATCGCAACGTTCCCCGGTCGTGCAGGTTCAACACTCGTGCTGGGGTACTGGTCAACGCGGTGATCGCGTGAAGTGGGGGAATTCCAGCGGCGATGCAGCGCCGCAGTGCGGCATCCTGTGTGGTGGTGCTACCGGCAAGTGCGCCGTTCTGGCTTAGGGTCGCTATTCCGCCGCGTACCGTCACATGTTGTTCGCTGAGTTGGTACTGCCCGTCGGGACTGCCCGCGGCGGCGATCGCGTCGGTGATGAGTGCGATTCGGCCCGGCCCGCAGTGGGTGAAGACGAAGCGCAGGAGTGCTTCGTGCACGTGGGCCCCATCGGCGATGATTTCTAGGGTCACCTCCGGACTTTCCAATAGCGCGGTAATGGGGCCTGGGTCTCGATGGTGCATTGGCCGGAGCCCATTGAACAGGTGAGTAGCCAAACTCGCGCCGGCAGCGATCGCGGTCACTGTGCGGTCGTATGAGGCATCGGTGTGGCCGATCGCAACCGTAATCCCGCCCGCTACGGCGGCGCGGATAACCTCGAGTGCGTGGGGCAGTTCTGGTGCGATGGTGATTTGTTTGACGTGTCCGCGGCCGGCTTTGATGAGTTCGTCAAAGACGCGGAGATCGGGTTCGACGATAAACTCCGGGTTTTGCGCGCCACAGCGAGCGGGGGAGAGGAATGGTCCTTCTAGGTGTATGCCGGCGATGATGCGCGCCTCGGCGAGCTCGGCCAGGGTGCGACATGCGGCCACCATGTGAGCGTGAGGGGCGGTAACCAAGCTTGCCAGCATCGTCGTTGTTCCGTGAGCGGCGTGAAATTGAATCGCTTGTTTCGAGGCTTGGTGGTCCGCGTCGGTAAATGAGTGTCCGCCGCCGCCGTGGTTGTGTAGGTCGATGAAGCCGGGCACAAGCAAGCCGCCTTGGGCGTCAATCGTGGTATGCGCCGGTGGTGGTTCTCCGGTTCCGATTCCGGTGATGATGCCGTCGGTGTAGCTGAGCCAACCGGGTTGAATCTCCTCTGTTCGAGCTAGGCGGGCGGAGTGAATGACGGTGGTACGACTCATGCGCATACTCCCTGTTCGCCGCCTTGTGGTTGCCCGGAATTGTCCCTGGTGCTGGCTACACTTCACGGACGGTAACGCGGGCCGCGCCCTCGACGGTGGGGCGCGCCGATCGTGATGTAATGGCAAATGCCAATGGTGTTATTTAAGTTCGGGAGGAACTGATGGAGGCGCAGGCCCTGCGTGAACAGGATCAGAAGATCCTCGAATTTGAGCGTCAGTGGTGGAAATACGCCGGGGCGAAAGAACAAGCGATCCAAGATTTGTTCGGAATGTCTGCGACTCGCTACTACCAAGCATTGAACGCGTTGATTGATAGCGACGAGGCGCTTGCCGCTGATCCGTTGCTGGTCAAGCGGCTGCGGCGCCAGCGTTTTGAACGGCAACGTGCCCGTTCCGCTCGCCGACTAGAAGCATAAATTTCAGGGCAAACCTACACATAAGACAGGCCAAATTAGTCCTGTTCAATTGCCTACCGCCTTAAGGGGCTGTCCGGTAGCGTGCCCTGTGGTCGGAGTTGAACTCACTCGAAAGCTTTGTCGGGTGGGCCCAACTTTCGGCCCGAGCCCTACGAAGTGTGGGGCTGGCAGGTGAGAGTTAAGGATGAGTGGCGCAGTGGCTGCTGGCACTGTTAAGTGGTTCAACTCGGAAAAAGGTTACGGTTTCATCGCGGTGGACGGTGGTTCGGACGTTTTCGTGCACTTCTCCGCGATCCAGATGGATGGGTATAAGTCCCTCGAAGACGGCCAGCGTGTCGAATTCGATGTTACCCAGGGCCCCAAAGGCCCCCAGGCGGACGCGGTTCGTTTGTCAGCCTAAGCACCCAAGCGCATCAGGGGCGGTCCCAAAAAAGGGGCCGTCCCTGACGTGTGTCTTACCACCCCGCGCTTGCACTCGTGAGGTGAGAGTGCTAAACCTGAGCTAGCACTCGGCTGTATAGAGTGCTAGCCATCCCTCGGTCGGGACGGTGAGGTTCTCATCCGAGAATCGTCCGTCGCGGGCATCGCGCCTGGCCGGTACCCATCCACTCATCATCGAAAGGACCATCCTCACATGGCCAAGATGATCGCGTTCGACGAAGAGGCGCGCCGCGGGCTTGAGCGAGGCATGAACGTGCTCGCCGACGCCGTGAAGGTAACCCTCGGTCCTAAAGGCCGCAACGTCGTCCTCGAAAAGAAGTGGGGCGCACCGACGATTACCAACGACGGTGTCTCCATTGCTAAAGAAATCGAGCTCGAAGAAACCTACGAAAAAATTGGTGCCGAGCTCGTCAAAGAGGTAGCCAAGAAGACTGACGACGTCGCGGGCGACGGCACCACCACCGCCACCGTCCTCGCTCAGGCACTCGTCAAAGAAGGTCTGCGTAACGTCGCCGCCGGTGCTAACCCGATCGCTCTGAAAAAGGGCATCGAAGTAGCCGTGGCCTCTGTCGCCGAAGAACTTGGCAAGGTTGCCAAGGACGTCGAGACCAAAGAGCAAATCGCCTCCACTGCCTCCATCTCGGCCGCTGACGCCTCCGTCGGTGAAATCATCGCCGAAGCCATGGACAAGGTCGGCAAAGAAGGCGTCATCACTGTTGAAGAAAGCAACACCTTCGGCCTCGAGCTTGAGCTCACCGAGGGCATGCGCTTCGACAAGGGCTACATTTCCCCTTACTTCGCCACCGACATGGAGCGCATGGAAGCCGTCCTCGACGACCCATACGTGCTCGTGCTCAACGGCAAAATCGCCAACGTGAAAGACCTGCTCCCATTGCTGGAGAAGGTCATGCAGTCCGGCAAGCCGCTGGCTGTTATCGCTGAAGACGTCGAGGGCGAGGCTCTGGCCACCCTGGTCGTCAACAAGATCCGTGGCACCTTCAAGTCCGTTGCCGTTAAGGCTCCTGGCTTTGGTGACCGCCGCAAGGCCATGCTGGGCGACATCGCCATCCTCACCGGTGGTCAGGTCATCAGCGAAGAAGTTGGCCTCAAGCTCGAGACCGCTGGTCTGGAACTACTCGGTAAAGCCCGCAAGGTTGTCGTCACCAAAGACGAAACCACCATTGTGGATGGCGAAGGCGACGCCGCTCAGATCGAAGGCCGCGTCAACCAGATCCGCGCCGAAATCGAAAACAGTGACTCGGACTACGACCGTGAGAAGCTGCAAGAGCGTCTGGCCAAGCTGGCCGGCGGTGTTGCGGTCATCAAGGTCGGTGCCGCCACCGAGGTTGAGCTCAAAGAGCGCAAGCACCGCATCGAAGACGCGGTTCGCAACGCCAAGGCCGCTGTTGAAGAAGGAATCGTTGCTGGTGGTGGCGTCGCGCTGCTGCAGGCTTCGACCACCGCCTTCGAGAAGCTGGACCTGGCTGGCGACGAGGCCACTGGTGCCAACATCGTCAAGGTCGCTCTCGCCGCGCCATTGCGTCAGATCGCCGTCAACGCTGGCCTCGAAGGCGGCGTTGTGGTGGACAAGGTTCGCAACCTGCCCGTCGGCCACGGTCTGAACGCCGCGACCGAAGAGTACGTCGACATGATCGCCACTGGCATCATCGACCCGGCCAAGGTAACGCGTTCGGCTCTGCAGAACGCCGCCTCCATCGCCGCCCTGTTCCTCACCACCAACGCGGTGGTCGCGGACAAGCCGGAGAAGGAAAAGGCCGCTCCCGCTGGTGACCCCACCGGTGGCATGGGTGGCATGGACTTCTAAGTCCAAGCAAATTCAGTTAAGGGGCGGACCCATAGGGTCCGCCCCTTAATGCATACATCCTCTACTGTGGTGACTAGCTCACGATACGTACGAGTAGGGAAAGGAATGG
The DNA here is from genome assembly GCA_013362805.1 of Mycobacteriales bacterium. Taxonomy (GTDB): domain Bacteria; phylum Actinomycetota; class Actinomycetes; order Mycobacteriales; family QHCE01; genus JABFVL01. Next base: position 56,563 of record JABFVL010000032.1, read on the forward strand.
CGCAAAGGACTTAGTGCGAGTGCGTGACACCCGTTCATGCGCCATATACGGTCAAAGTCATGGAATCCTCACCAAATACCGGTCTAAGTGGTCGGTTAGGTGATCGCGTAGATCAACCAAAGTTCAACCGCCTCGCGGTGCCACCTTTCGCTGCGCTCACCGCCGCCGCACTCACCATTTTGCAGCCGCTATTAGCGCGAATTTTCGGCATTGCTGCTTGGAGTGGCTCATTCACGCAAAAACCCGAAGGCACCTGGCACATCGGTCTCACGATGATGGTTTGGTACACCGCGGTAGCCGTCATGGGCGGAGCGCTGCTCGCGCGCCACATCACCCAACGCACCAGCGTGCGCTGCGCGGAATTTTGTAAAGCGGCACTGTGGGCGGCCGCCGGAGCGCTCTTCGCATTCCCCGTTATCGCCGCACTGGCTAGCGGGGCGGACGTGCCACACGTAACCTGGCCGGGCTTGAGCATGGCCGCGAGTGTTCCGATAGGAGCGGTTCTTGGCGTTGCCGCCACATGGCTGGCCATTCACTACAGCGCCGTGCGTATTGGAGTGGGAATCAGCGTCGCCTGGGTGTGGCTACTCGGATTCGTTTCTGTGGTGATGAGCTGGGGCGACGACGTGCGTCAGAGCGTTCCATTAGGCGCCGCCACCGTGGGTGGTCCTCCCAAGGACGCCGCTCCAATTGACCACACGCTGCACGAAAGCACGGTCAGCATACTGAAAATGGTCTCGATAGCAGGCCCGATTCTCATCGCGTGCGCACTGTTGTGGTGGGCGCGCCAAAATGCTCGCTCCGTGTCAGAAGCGATCACCGCCGGGCTAGCTGGGCCACTATTTATCCTTGCCTCGTACCTCGTCCGTCCCAATGCGCTCGATGGCGCGAATCTTGATTGGTTTCAGTTTTCGCTCCGAATCGTGGGGTTGGCGCTATTGGCCGCCGCTGCGACCTGGGTGATCGCTGTGGTGTGGTGGAGCCGAAAATTGTCATCGGAAGGGCCGAGTCCGTTGTTGAACATCAAAATCGCGGAAAAGCGTTAACGTTGCGGTCCGCTCACAGGCGTGTTTAGGCACTGGCTTTGCTAAAACCTTCGCGTACGGTGGAAACGTGGCAGAAAACAACGCACGAGACCCGCGCATTTCCCGTTTCGCTGCTTCTCGGCTTGGGCCCGAGCAGCGTGCTCGCGATATTGAGCGACTCAAGTCTGAAACGTTCGATGTTTTGGTCATCGGCGGTGGTGTCGTGGGCGCTGGCGCTGCGCTCGATGCGGCCAGTCGTGGCTTGAAAGTCGCTCTTGTCGAGGCGCGCGATTTGGCCTCCGGCACCTCAAGCCGAGCGACCAAACTCATTCATGGCGGTTTGCGTTATTTGGAACAACTTGAATTCCATCTAGTGCGAGAAGCACTCAAGGAACGTGGTCTGCTGTTGGGCGAATTGGCTCCGCACTTGGTGCGTCCAGTCCCGCTGTTGATCCCCATTGAGCATCGCGTGTGGCAGCGACCTTTCTATGGCGCCGGCATCATGCTGTACGACTTCCTGGGCACCTTGTTTGGCACTTCACGAGGCATGCCTTTGCAGAAACACTTCACCCGCAAAGGCACTCGAGAGCTCTTCCCCAGCTTGCGAAAAGACGCCTTGGTGGGTTCCATCAAGTTCCATGACGCGCAGGTTGACGATGCGCGCTTTGTCATGACTTTGGCCCGCACAGCACTTGCTCAAGGCGCGGCTATCACCACCAGCACCCGTGTGGTGGACATCAACAAAGACGAGCGAGAAGTGACGGGTGCTCGAGTGCGTGACCTAGAGTCGGGCGAGGAGTTCGACGTGAAGGCGAGCACTGTCATCGGCGCCGTCGGGGTGTGGAGTGATGACATCTCCGAGATGCTTCACAAGAAAATCGGGCTGCACGTTCGAGCCTCTAAGGGCATCCATCTGTTGGTCCCGCGTAGCGCGATTTCTGGTGACGCTGGGCTGTTCCTATTCACGGAAAAATCTGTGTTGTTCTGCCTGCCGTGGGGCGCGCATTGGCTGATCGGCACCACGGACACGGACTGGCATTTGGACCGGGCTCATCCGGCCGCGTCCAGTGCGGACATCGAGTATCTGCTCGAGCACGTTAATAAAGTGTTGGAGCGGCCTTTGTTGAAGAGCGACATCGAGGGCGTTTACGCTGGGCTGCGGCCGTTGCTCGCTGGTGAGGACGAATCCACTTCTAAGCTTTCTCGTGAACATGCCGTCGTGGAGCCGATGTTGGGCATGATGTTTGTCGCCGGCGGTAAGTTCACCACTTATCGAGTGATGGCTAAAGACGTCGTTGATGTGGCGGTGGAGCGTCTTCGTAAAGGACGCAAGAGCGCCACGGAGCATATGCCGTTGCTGGGCGCTGATGGCTACCAGACGGCGTGGAAGAACCGTGCCGAGCTGGCTAGGCGTCACCGGGTCTCCACGGCGATGGTGGAGCACTTCTTGCGACGTTACGGTTCTTTGACCGTAGAGCTTTTGAAAATGATCGATGAAGATCGGTCGTTGGCTGAAGCGCTGCCCAACACTCACGAATACTTCGAAGTCGAAATTGTTTATGCGGCGCTGGCGGAGGGCGCTTTGCATTTGGATGACGCTTTGACCCGCCGCACCCGCATTTCGATTGAGACTGTGCACCGGGGCACAGAGTGTGCTGAGCGAGCGGCTGAGCTCATGGCCGGAGTGTTGGGCTGGGACGCTTCAACCCGCAAAAGCGAGGTAGAGCATTATCTGGCTCGGGTCGCCGCTGAACGGGAGTCACAGCAGATGCCGGACGATCAGACCGCCGATGCTGCCCGACTTGGTGCGCATGATGTGCGGGGACTATCTGGAGTGTAAGTAAAAAAAATTGAGGGGCTGGACCTTGTCGGTCCGGCCCCTCAATTGTGCTGCGTGGGTGTCGTTATGCCTGGCTGGCTGCGCGGCGACGACGTGCGACGAGCACGAGTGCGGCACCGGCGGCGATCAGCACGGCGCTACCGACGAGGATGCCGGTGGTGTTGCTACCGGTGACGGGCAGGTCCTTGCCGCCTTCACCAGGAGCGCTTGGGCTAGGAGCTGGGGTTTCGCTGGGGGTGGGGCTCGGGGTGACCGGGGTTACCGTCCAGGAAGCCTTGGCGCTGGCGTTCACCTTGATCTTCTCGCCCTTGGCGACAATGAAGGTCTGGGTGGGGTTCTTCGGGTCGGTGCCGCGGAACAGGCGACCGGTGGCGACTGGGGCTTCAGCTTTGGCGGTGATGGTAGCTTCGCCAGCTTCGGCTGGAGTCTGGATGAAGAGCTTGGTGCCGTTGGTGACGTCACCCTTGATCTCTACACCGGCTTCGTCGACCAGCTTGGCGCCAGCGGGGGCGTCTTTGAGGGCAACGGTGACCTTGTCGACAGAGGATTTAACCTCGATCGGGCCAACGAGTTTGCCAGCTTCGCCGGTGGCGGTGGCTGGGTTGAGTTCCAAGCTGGGCTTGGGCTCTTCAACACCGGTGTTGGCTGGGCCGGTCAGGAAGTTGTAAAGCTTGGTGACGGGGGCGGAGTTGCCATCAGCGATCTTGGCGCCATTGCTGAAGTGCCAGATGGCGAGCTGGGTGCCGGCGATGGCTTGTTCCTTGCTCAGGGTCCCGGCACCGGAGGTGAGGGCTAGAGCGGCCAGGTCAGTCTTGACTGGGTAGCTGTTGTGCAGGATCCAGGCGACCTTCTTGGGGTTAGCTTTGAAGTTGCCTTCGCCTGGGTAGTTCTTCCAGTCATCTTCGATGTAGTCCGCACCTTTTTTCGCGCGAGTCTCGACGTCGATGCAGTAGGTGTCGATTTTTTCACCGGTCTCAAGCTTTACGCCGAAGAGGTGGGTTTCGCTGGTGCTGGTTTTGTCGCTGCCGGTTTTGATGTATTTCACGGATTCGCCGGCGACGGTTTTGCCTTCATACGTGCCTTTGACGGGGGCGGCAACTGCGGTGCCACCTAATAGGCTCATAGACGCGGTGGCAACGACCGCGAGGGTGGCGAGAACGCCACGTGTCGAGATGCGCATGCGGGTGTACTCCAGAGTGCGAGATTAATTCCAGAAGAGATGTGCTCCTAGCCGGCATATCGTTAAAGCACGTGCCAGCGTTACACGTGGAGTGTCACATTTTTTCGCGGAAATAGCTGCCAATTTCGGGAAACTATGACGCGACATACAACTACTTGTTTACCGCTGATAATGAAAGCCAGATTTGTCGCTCTAGGGAGTGTTTTCCGTACGAATAGTAATTATTCGAATTGCGGCAGTTCAGGTCCCAAAAGATCATCTGCGTCCACAATTCGATAGGCGTAACCCTGTTCCGCTAGAAACCGTTGTCGGTGTGCCGCGAAGTCAGCGTCCAAGGTGTCTCGAGCTACCACAGTGTAGAAATGGGCCTGTCGACCATCGCCTTTCGGGCGCAAAACTCGACCAAGCCGCTGAGCTTCTTCTTGCCGCGAGCCGAAAGTGCCGGATACCTGAATAGCTACCGCGGCCTCTGGCAAATCAATAGAGAAGTTCGCCACTTTAGAGACCACCAGAACATCCACTTCGCCGTTCCGGAATGCGTCGTACAGCTTCTCGCGCTCTTTATTACTAGTTGAACCTTGAATAATTGGCGCGTTCAAATGGTCACCGAGCTGTTCAAGCTGTTCCAAATAGCCACCGATTACTAGAATTTGCTCACCTTTGTGCTGTTCAATGAGCGCCTCTACAACCGGCAACTTTGTTCGGACAGTCGCGCATTTGCGGTAACGCTCATCCGGTTCGGCCATCGCATAATCCATGCGCTCGGCGTCAGTCAGTGTTACCCGGACTTCGGTGCAGTTCGCTGGTGCGATCCAGCCTTGCGCCTCAATTTCCTTCCAGGGCGCGTCGAAACGCTTAGGCCCGATAAGTGAAAAAACGTCGCCTTCACGTTCGTCTTCGCGGACCAGCGTCGCGGTCAAACCCAACCGGCGTCGAGACTGCAAATCGGCAGTGAATCTGAAAACCGGAGCGGGCAGCAAATGCACCTCGTCGTAAATGACCAAGCCCCAGTCTCGAGCGCCGAACAACTCCAGGTTGCGATATTCGCCTTTACGGCGCGACGTCATAACCTGATATGTCGCGATAGTGACGGGGCGAATCTCTTTACGTTCGCCGGAGTATTCACCGATTTCATCCTCGGTCAATGAGGTGCGCGCCAACAACTCGCGCCGCCATTGGCGCCCAGCCACTGTGTTCGTTACCAAAATGAGCGTTGTGGCCTGTGCGTGTGCCATCGCGGCCGCGCCCACCAATGTCTTGCCGGCGCCGCACGGCAGCACGACAACACCAGAACCTCCAGCCCAGAAACCATCAGCTGCCTGTTGCTGGTACGGACGCAATTCCCATCCGTCCTGGCGCAGCGAGATGGGGTGCGCTTCGCCATCGACGTAGCCTGCGAGGTCTTCAGCGGGCCAGCCCAGCTTAAGCAGGGCCTGCTTAAGGCGGCCGCGCTCACTTGGGTGAACCGCGATGGTGTCCTCATCGAGGCGAGTGCCGAGCATGCCAGACAGTTTCTTGGACTTGGCGACCTCCACCAATACCGCTCGATCGCTTGCCCGCAACACCAGCCCATGGGCTGGATGGTTGGCGAGCTGAAGTCGCCCATAGCGATCCATCGTCTCGGCGATGTCAACGAGCAACGCGTGCGGGACCGGATAGCGCGAATATTTGATCAGTGTGTCGACAACCTGTTCGGCATCATGTCCTGCCGCACGTGCGTTCCACAATCCAAGCGGTGTCACCCGGTAGGTATGCACATGTTCCGGCGCGCGTTCCAGCTCAGCGAATGGAGCAATAGCCAATCGGGCGGCTGGTGAATCGGGATGGTCGATTTCCAGCAGCAGGGTTTTGTCGGACTGCACGATCAAGCAAGACATCCCACTAAGACTACCTACTATCCGACGCCGCAACTATCCTGCGTGAGCTCGCGCGAAAGTGAGTCGGTGCAGCTGAAAAGTGTGCGCGCTCTCCGCGCGTGGGTCTTCGGCTCGCAAAAAGCCGCCACCGACCGAAATCGCGCGCACGGTGCGGGAACGTACTTCGCCGTGTGGATCCAGGTAACCAATGTCCACCATTTGTTTATCGCCGGCGGCATGAGTCAGAAGTGACAGGATTTCTTCCATAGATTGTGGTCTTGGCGCGCTCTCTGGTTTCGCGTGAACTGCCGCGTCAGCGCGTCGTAGCAGGGGCAGGGCCGCCCGAATGCTCTTTTCATCTAGCACGGTGGGGGCGCTGGGCTGCCAGTGTTGCCGCGCTCCGGTGCGTCGTTCTTCCTTGGGCGCAACAACCAAAGAACCCGTGGTGTCTTCCAACGCCAATGGGTATCCGGCGTCGGTGATCAGGGCGCTGATGCGATGTGCCGCTAGTGGGCTTACCGCCACGGTAGGCGCGAGAAGCCTGAGTTGTAGTGGTGACAATGTGCGATCCGCGATGAGTGAAGCGAGCAGAGTGGTGTCTTCGCTGCGCAGGTAGCTGCCGACTGCGCCAAGCCTGAGCCCGCCGTGTCGTCTGGCGACGTCGTCAATCAAGTACGTCAAGTTCTGCGGGATTGGTGTGCGAGATCTTTGGGCGAATAGTTTATGAAGTTCGGCGGCTGTTTTGCCACTTCGTAGTCCTCGGGCCAAGCTTTCGGCGCTCACCCGGAACACGAGGGCTCCTCCGCTGGATTCTTGGTCGGCCACCAGTGTCATGTCGCTGGCTAGGTCGGATGTGAGCGGTCCGGGAGCGATGATGGTGAGGTCGGCTTGAACGAGGATGTAGTCGATGGGTGGCGGTAGAACCTTGTCTAGTTCGCGTGCGGCAGCCTCGGGCTCGTCGTGATACAGAAGTCTTCCGTATTCGGTTAGAGCACCGCGTCCGGTGATTCCGAGACTTTCGGCCTCTCTCAGAATCGCTTCGATCGCGTGGGCACGTGATGGGCTGGCGGCGCGCGCATATCGCCAATCCAGCTGTTCGATCACTTCGGTGGGTGTGAGCGATTCTCCGGCTGGACGTTGGGCGAGTATTTCTAGCACTTGTCGACGTAGGGCTGGGGCCGCGCGGCGGGTGATTTCTGGGCTTAGCGCGGCGATTCTGCGATCGTTTTCGTCCCGGGTTCCGGCCAAATGTGGCAGGCGTGGGGCATTGAGCCATGCATTGGCGAGAGTTCGCCATTGGATGGGGGCTGGACTCGCGTTCCACACATCGAATTGGGCGGTTGGCAGCCATTCGCCGGGCCGTTCGGCCGTGGTTTCCAGTAGTCCGGAGCTGTGGCTGATGTCGAGCAATAGCGCGGTGTGTGTTTCGGATTGTTGAAGTGTCTGGGCGAGTTGACGTTGGTCTTTGAGCGCGATTCCGCCGCTGCGTAGGTTTGCTGGCCCGTTGTCCGCGCAGAAGTTGAGCACGCCTTCGACGCTGCGTAGGACATCTAGTGCGGCAGCGGCGCCGGTGCTTTCGACATTGGTGTGGATTTTTGCCTGAACCGTGGGCGGTTTGGGGTGAAATTGTGGTGGCGATTCAGGTGGTCCCAGAACTTCGGCGAGCCCCGCCGTGACGTGAATCATGTTTTCGAATTCCCATGCCAACGCTCGTTCGCTCAGGGCTTCAAGAGCGGATTCGGCGTCGGCACCGGTTTTGCTGGTGAGTTCAGTCTTGCGATGTGTGGTTCGTGCGACAGCGAGGATCTCCAGTTCAAAGCGGGTGAGCTGGTGGATCGTGCGCGTCAGCGAGCTCGGGCTGGCAGCGCGGGACGCTAGAGCTGGAAAGTCGCCTGGCAGGGGTATGGCGAGGTCGGGCCTGATACGCAGCAGCGAGAGTAGTTTTTCATCGTCTAGCGCCCGAAGATGCTGCGCGAGATCGTGGCCGCGAGTTTTTTCCGCTAGTTTCGCCGATGGTTCGTTAGCGGATTGAGGCGTGCTAGTGCTCATTCACTCAACGTTACGATGCCTGAGCTGACCCTGCTTGTGCAGGCTGTACGCACGGGCGGACAATACTGGTCCGGTTACTGGCGCGTTAGTGTTTGAGAAATCGGCGCACTTGGGCGCACCTCGCGCAATAACGTATGACAAACGACAGAATGGAAGGACGAATATGGGGGCTAAGAAGAATCCGACACCCGACGAGGGGAAATTGCCGGTTTCAGAGCTCTTGGGCGAATTCCAAGGGCCTAATAGTCCTTTCGGGGATGACATCCACCTCCCCTTGCCCATTTCGGCGCTGCGTTACGACCATCCTGAGGTTGCAGCTCCCTATCTTGAATAAGGACGGCGATTTCACGTCATGGTGAACATGTCGAGCCCTATGGCAGCCCGGCGTCGTTTGGGCGTCGAGCTGCGTCGGATGCGAGAGACGGCGGGATTTTCGGGCGAGCAAGCCGCGGCTGGCTTCGGGTGGTCGCAAGCGAAGATCTCTCGCATGGAGAGCGCGGTCACTCGCCCCACGGTCCGAGATGTCCGGGATCTTCTGGAGTTTTATCAGGCTGACCCCGTGCTGCGGGATGAACTTTTGACGTTGGCTGCCGTAGCGGCCACTCGTAGCTCGGCGTGGTGGAATGACTACGCCGGCGCGATTTCGGTGCGGAGCCGACAACGGATCGCGTTGGAAGCCGATGCCTCCACCATTTTGCATTTGGCGGTTAGCGTTATTCCCGGCTTGTTGCAAACAGCTGAATACGCCAGGGAAATTTTTAGTTGTACAGGGGTGGAGGAAACTCGCCGAAATATTGACCTGGGAGTGGCGGCACGGGCCACCCGCAAAGAATTCGTAATGCGTCAACCACCCAATTTTCCGGTGGTTATTACTGACGGTGCTTTGCGTTGGCGCCCAGGTAGCGGTGAGGTACAGCGGAACCAACTGCGGTCCTTGTTGGAGGAAGCCGCGACTACACCGACACTGTCCATTCGGGTATTGCCGCAGTATCCACGGGATGGCATGTTGCCCCTTTCAGATTTTATGATCTACAAGTTCGCTGATCCGGATGTGCCGGTTGTGGCATATGTGGAAACCCCTACTGGACACACCGAAATAGAAAAAAGAACAGATATTGAGTTCTACGAGGATTCATTCAACGCCTTACTCAATTTGACTTTAGCGGAAGATGAATCTCTCGAATACATTCAGGAATTGGTGGACAATATCGAAAGGTAAATTGTTTCCGGCATAGCGAGGAGAGAGCAGCAATGATTGACGTCAAACTGCACCCTGCAATTTGGCGGACGTCGAGCCGGTGTACGGAGGGTAGTAATTGCGTAGCGGTAGCGGCATCGTCGCAGGAGGTTGCCGTACGCGATACCAAGGCTCAGACGACTCCAGAGCTTTCTTTTTCTATCAATAGTTGGCGCTGTTTCGTGGAGGCAATCGCTCGCTAACACATGCGAGATGTTGTGAAAGTGGCCTGATCCAACACCCGATCGGTATTGGATCAGGCCACTTTTTGGTGAATATAAACAATTAGCTCTGCTTTAATTACACAGTGTGCTGAATTTGGCATGATCTCGCCAAGTTGGCAACAATTTCTGACAAACATTGTGTAAAACAAACAATGTGGACTGTCTATTTAGGCTAATAGTGAGTTGATCCGCAAATTTGGCATCGGGGTAGACAATTGATTCATGCCCCGCGCATAATGCATGTAGCGTGATCACCATCACACGCTTCCCGTAACCGGTGCCCTCCGGTTGTGGGAGTGGGCTCGGGACTCTAGCCGGAAGTCCCTCCAAGCACAGTGGATTGTGGACTCCCAGCCACGTTCCACCGCTTGGCCGGCGTTGTCACGAGCACGGTCGCTTGCTGTCCCATCAAGACCCGGTCCCCAATCGATGGCTTGCACCGCACGGTTCGGGCCCGACGTTGCTGAACTAGTCACGTCGGGCCGCTCCGCACCACGATCGTAATCCCGAACGATCGGAGCTGAGACTTAATGCTTGCCCGCAGTTACCGCCTCAAACGAGCCGCTCTCCATTACGCCGCACATGGCTGGCCAGTCGCCCCGGCCATCAACTACGCGCGTAAAAGTTGGCCCCGCTCTCCACTCACTTGCGCTTGTGTCAAAGCAAAAGAATGCGCGCAGCCTGGGGCCCACCCCCTGGATTCAGACTGGCAAGACACCATCACCACCGATAGCGCGCAAATCCAGCGCTGGTGGTCAACCCAAAGCAGCCCTAACGTTCTCCTCGCGCCAGGAGAAGCCTTCGAAGCGTGGCTCGCGCCGCCTGTTCTTGGTGAACAAGCCGCGGCGATGCTGGCTCAAGACAGAATCATGGTCCCAGTCGTGCGGTCCGCTGACGGCAGCTGGATTTTTCTTACTCAGCCGGCGGCAGCGAATGCGAGCTTGAGCCATATCGGCGTTCAGCGCCTGACCGCGGGCAGTTATCTGGCCGCTCCGCCCTCGTGGCATGGAGCGGGACGTAGCGACCGATGGATCGCGCATCCCGAAGTCGACGCATTGTGTGCGTGGGAGCCGGTGGCCCTCTTGCTTCTTGAGGCCGCGCGTCGCACCAGCCCACGGCCTGACGTCGGCAACTAGCCGCGCATTAGTGATACTCAGTTGGCGCCAGCGCGTCGGATCGCTAGCCTAGAGGAGTTGCCGTCACAGCTCGTGGCGGCGCGTCCATGTATGTAGCTGAGAAGAGGGCAGTACGGTGCCGAGTGGCCGGGTGAAGTGGTACGACGTCGAAAAAGGGTTTGGGTTTCTTTCCCGTGACGACGGGCCGGATGTCTTCGTGCACAAGGGTGCTTTGCCTAACAATGTGAGCGAGCTTGCGCCAGGCACCCGGGTGGAGTTTGGCATCGTTGCCGGTCGCAAGGGCGATCAAGCACTGTCAGTGCGAGTGCTGGATCCTTTGCCCTCACTGGCGGCAGCCGCCGCACCACGTCGATCCGCCGACGAGCTTCACGGGCTCGTTGAGGACATGATCAAGGTGTTGGAAGCCAAGGTGCAACCCGATCTACGGAAGGGTCGCTACCCGGACCGTCGTTCCGCGCGAAAGATCGCCGAATTGGTACATGCCGTCGCGCGCGAGCTTGAGGCCTAAATCTCGCTATTCACCAGCAAGAACTGCCAGATCCCCGTGTTGGTGTCGCCTTCACCCAAGGCGATGACTTGCACGGGGATCATTGGTGTGGATTCAAACTGGGGCACGGTGAAAGAAAAGTAGGTGCTGTCTTCTTGCACTGGCCCGCGCTGAAATTGAGGTTCGTTTTCTTCTTTTTCTTCCCCCGCTGGTTCAGTGGCGACAGCCACATACCAGCCCTTATCAGCGACTTCTTTGGGCACTTCTACGCTAACTTGCTCGCCACCGCGCACTTTGACCCGTGGAGTCTTGATTTGCCGCTCGGAGCATGAACCTGGCCCGGTGTACACGTCATCGCCAAAGCACCAGATGGTGGCCTCGGCGTTCACGTATTTCCCGCCGGCGACGATTCCAGCGACCGGAGTGGGTTTATCGCATGCGGTGAGCGCACCCAGGGCAACAAGACCGAGGGCGGCGAAACTGAGTCGGAGACGGCGAGAGAACATCGCGCTCAGATTACCCGCCCACTTTTTATGTCCCATGTCAAGGGGGAGCGGGGCGGCCGGTACGGAGGCAATGAGTAAAAATGGTGGGGTGAGCACTTCAACGTCCACGCGCAAGAGCCGGCCCGCTATTCGTCTAGATGCTGTCTGTGCGGCCGCGATCGCTGTTGCTCGCGATGCATTGACCGAATTTACCGATGTCGACAATGTCGGCAGCCACATCGCCACCCGTGCGGAGGCTGAACGTGTGGTGACCCACATGTTTGAGGCCTATGAGCCGGGCTACCGCGGTTGGTATTGGAGTGTCACCGTGATGCGGGCCCCACGGGCCAAACAGGTGAGCGTTGCTGAAATCGCATTGCTCCCCGGTTCAGAATCTTTGCTGCCGCCGGAGTGGCTGCCCTGGAGTGAGCGCCTTCGACCTGGCGATCTGGGCGTGGGCGATGTTTTGCCGACCGATGTTGACGATGAGCGCCTTGTTCCCACATACGTACTTTCTGATGATCCAGCTGTCGCCGAGGTCGAGTATGAACTCGGGCTAGGTCGGGCCCGCGTAATGAGCCGGACTGGCCGGCAGCAGACCGCTAAGCGCTGGTGGGAATCGGATGCTGGCCCACATGCCGCTGTTGCCCGAGTGGCTCCCGCGAATTGTGGGACTTGTGGTTTCTTCCTGCCGCTAGCGGGCTCAATGGGTGGGGCGTTTGGGGCTTGCGGGAATGTTATGGCCCCGGACGATGGGAAAGTAGTTGCCGTCGAACACGGATGTGGTGCGCATTCAGAGGCTTTGCCGGCGGCGGGCGTCGTGCCGGACGCTATAGACGAGCCCGATGAGCCCGAGGGCGGCCCCCACGAGGCTCGTCCATAGCCACCAGAGCGCGTCATGTTCCCGGAGCCAATCGAGCGAAAGAAGCAAGCCAAGTGTTGCTAGTAGCCACAGCGCGGTGCCGATAAGCGCCACTGGTGTCAGGGGGGCTTCCAGCGGAGCTGGCACCTTTCGCGCTGGTCTGCGGCTCATAACGCGAGTTTAGTGCCATTGGTGTGCTGGTCGTGACGGCTGGGTATCGTTGGGTGTGGACGAAAGGGGCTTAGGCGATGGCGCGTGAAGATGATCCGGTCGACGCCCTCGTGGCGCGCGTTGAGTCCGCCCGAGACTCTCAGAGTGATCGGGTGTTTGAGCCTTGGCTGCCTTATACGGTTCTCATTCCAGGGGCGGTTGCCGAAGGCGCGCCCGTAGATGTCGAACCAGACGAAGAGCCTGTTGAGAACGATTATTCTGGCTGGGCGCTCACATTGGATACGCCTGGTGCCGAGCCCGAACCCGAGTCTGAGCCCGCCCCGGGCACGGTCGCTCCGGGCGGTTTTCAAATCAATCCGGATGCTGATTTGCCGGAGTGGCTACGAGTCCAGCAGGAGCAAGCTCGCGCCGCTGCCATGAACGCCGTCGCACAGGTTTCCTCGATGCCTGTTTCCGCGCCAGCGTTGCCGATGGTCGCTGGCGATGTTTCCCGGGCCGCCGGGCGAGTGAGTGTGCCGCGTCCTGACGAAATTAGCGAGTAGGGGCTCACTGTGGCGACGATGATTCTGCCCGTGGGGCACTATCTGGGGCAGTATTACTCTTCGGCGACGCTTGAGCCGGACTCTTTTGACGTTCGTGTTGGCGACGATGTTCATAATCTTTCAGCCGATGAATATACGGTTTGGTCGATCGCGCATGGGTTTCCCGAAATGATCGGGGATCGTCGCCCTTCGCGTCCGATTGTCGAGGCTCAGGCGACGCAGTTGGGTATTGAGGATTCGCCGGTTGTTTTCCAGCGTTTGGTGAACTCGGGCCTGGTTGCCGCTTTGACGATGCGTAGTCAAATGTTTGATTTCGCCGAAGAACACCGGGCGTATCCATCCGCCGTGTGTTTGGGCAACACCGCGCAGGACGTCGAAAGCTATGTTCTGGGCAGGGCGCAGACGCCACTGGCAACGGTCACGCAGGATGTTTTCTTCGTGTGGAGCTATTTGCCGCGCTTTGAATCGTTGCGTGATGCGGCTGATGAGGTCGCCGCGGACTATGCCGCTAATGGGTCTGAACAGGACTCGGAAAACTTTAGTTCTGATGTTATTTTGTGGTCCTTCTTCCAGGCCCTACCCACGCTGGTTGCCACGAGTTGTGTGTTCATCGACCAGGTGTGACGGTCGGTTTCGTTGCATTAGCCCCAGGCTAGCCCCCTTGCCACGCCTGTGTTCTCAAATGCCAGTTTTATGTGTGGAGTAGTTCACTTAACGTGGTCGTTTCCTAAACTAATTAGCTAAGCTAACTATCGTGCGCCCCACGAAAGTTCCCGCGACCGCGACCTTGGCCGCTCAACTGCGTGAATCTGTCACGCGGTTCAACAGACGAATGCGTCGCGAGCGCGGAGAAAGTGACCTGTCGTTGAGCCAAACCTCAGCGCTGGCGACTTTGGTTACTCAAGGCCCGAAGACTCCGAGTGAATTGGCGGCTTGCGAGCGTGTCAAGCCACCGAGTATGACCCGCATCATTGCTGTTCTTGAGGCGCACGGTTTGACCAGCAGGGCTCAGCACCCCACAGACAAACGTCAAGTGATCGTTTCCGCCACCCCAGCGGGCAAGGAGTTGGTGAAGGAGAACCGACGTTTGCGGGAGGCCTGGCTAGCGCGCCAACTCGCGCTGCTGAGCAAAGAACAACGTGAAACCTTGACGGCCGCGGCGCGGATCTTGGATGACCTATCTGCGACATGAGCCCGGTATGAACACGGAAAGAAGGAGGTTATGGCGACACTCTCCACAATGTTCGCGTCCTTAACAAACCGCAACTATCGGCTTTTCTTTTTCGGACAACTTATTTCGCTCACCGGTTCTTGGGCACAAATCGTTGCGCAGGACTGGCTCGTTCTGGATATTACGAATAACTCGGCATCAGCGCTGGCAACGGTCACCGCGCTTCAATTCGCTCCAACAATTTTGTTTACGCTTTACGCGGGCCTTTTGGCTGACCGGCTCGATAAGCGAAAAATGCTCATTGTCATTATGGCGACGATGGCGACAGCCGCGATCATTATGGGCGTGCTGGTTATTTCTGGTCATATCGCCCTTTGGCACGTATTCATATTCGCAACCATTACCGGTGTTGGTAATGCTTTTGAGAAACCGATCCGGCAGGTGTTTGTCCCCGAGCTGGTCGAACCGAAACAACTGATTAATGCCCTGTCGTTGAACTCAGCGGTTTTCAACTCCGCTCGCTTGATTGGCCCGGCACTTGGCGGCTTGCTTATCGCCGTGGCTGGTACAGGGTGGGCGTTTGTCGTGAACGGGGTTGCCTACATTCCAGTAGTCATCTCCATGTTCGTCATGCGCATGAGCGAAATGAATCCACACCCTCGTACTGAACGCGCGCGCGGCCAGCTCATGGTAGGTCTGCGATTTTTGCGGGGTAGACCTGATTTGCTGCTCGTGATGTCAATGGGTGCGGTCATGGGCGCGCTGGCTCTGAATATTAACCAGTTGTTGTCACTGCGTGCCCGGGTGGATCTCGGGGTGAGCGCGGCGCACTTGGGCTTGTTGTCTAGCGCGTTGGCAGTGGGCGCTTTGATGGGTGCGCTCCTAGGCGCTAAATCAAAAGGCAGTCCTCGGCCGGGTGTGCAACTTGGATGCGCCGCCGGTTTTGGTGCGACCGCAGTTTTGTTGGCTCTCGCGCCAAACGCGTTCGCGACGGCGATTGTGTTGGTGCCAATGGGAGCTTTTCTGATTGGGCACAACACGGTCGCTAACGCTCGAATGCAATTGGGTACTCCCGCCGAACTTCGGGGTCGAGTGATGTCCGTTTACATGTTGGTGTTTTTCGGCGGAACGCCATTGGGTGCATTGGTTTTGGGGGGAGTCGCGACTGCTACTAGTGTGCAATTCTCTCTCATTCTTTTGGGCATTTCTGTCATTGGAGCGTCAGCAATTTTCGCTGCCGCGCGGGCATATCGACACGGGGCGCGTATTTGGTTGGGTAGAGAACCGCATCTGCACCTTCATATTGAGCGGCCAAAATATGACACAGTCCGCATTCCAGTCACCTTTCCCAGAGTTGCGCGATAAGCGAACTTTCTTGGAGATATTGCGACAGGAGGTAGCCTGATGACGCAGTGTTCAGCGTGCGCATTTCACATTCCACGTGCGGATCGCGGGGTAATGCTGCAAGCCCTATGTGTCATCGGTAGTGTCGGTGGCGGTCCAGTTGATCAACACAGGAGGTCGGCACGGTGGTTGCCCTCGTCATTCCTGTCGGGCATTTCGCCGGCCCGATGTTTACCTCTCCTGAGGCGGAAGCCCCAGAGTCCTTCGAAATTCGGTTCCGCGACGGCGTCTTCTCGCTTAGCGCTCAAGAATATGCCGTGTGGGCAGTCGCGCACGGCGACCCAGAAAAAGTGGGCCAACGCAGCCAAAGCCGTACCGTGGTCGAAGCCGCCGCCAAAGATGCCGGCGTCGATGACCCAGGTCCGATCTTCGACTCGCTCGTCAACGATGGCCTGCTCACCCAAGTCATGCCAAAAGGTGAGGCCGCTCGTGAATTCGCGCGTAACCACCAGATCATGCCGCTAGCCCTTGGTTTGGGTAACACGCCACAACAGCTCGGCGCGTTCCAGATCGGCATGCCGAACTCCGCACGTGCCACCGTCGGCTACGACGTTTACCACATGTGGTTGTTCTGTCACCGCGAAGAAAACTTGTGGAAGGCGGTCACCACGATCGCCAAAGAAGCCGAGGAAGCTAACGCTGAAGAAGCCGCCTCTGATCGGGACGACAAGATTGAACTCATCTCAGATCCAGATGTTCTACTCACCGGACTTCTGGAAGCGATGCCAGTTCTCATCTCAACGAGCTGTGTATATATTGACCGGCGGTCATAAAACCCAGTGAAACTGCACAATGCCCGCTTGGAAGACTTTCCAAGCGGGCATTGTTATGTATCTCGCTTTGATAAATCTAGTTCCATAAAAAAGCAGAATCACCCCCTTCGGCATGGCAGGCTGTTATCTGTGAGTGACATGTTTGGCGACGTACAGCAACTACTTGCTGATCGCGTGGCTATCGAACTCGACCCGAGCTGGTCCATCGGCGGTGCTTTGACCGCTGGATACTTGCAATCCCTCTCAGCTGAAGCGGGGCTGCGAACGAGCCAACATCCGCACCCGATTGCCACAACCACAGATTTTCTTCAACCGGCGAGTCCAGGCCCGGCCACATTTAGCGTGGAACTATTAAAGAGCGGCAAAACGCTAGACCGGCTTCGCGTCACCATGATTCAAGACGATGAACCGGTGCTGATCACCTCGCTCGTTACCAGCGTTATTGACGAATCTCCGTCAGACGTCGATATGTCGCGCCCCATCGAGCTGCCACCACCAGACCGATGCACCCGCATCGAGAGCACAACATTGCGCGATCGCCACCTAGGTGTGCTTGACCACGTCGATCTGCGATTGGCTCCTGAGTGCATTAGCGTTTTGCGAGGCGGTGCCGACGGTAGCTTTACCATTCGCGGGTGGGTCAATATGGCTGACGGCCGGGACTTTGACACGCCAACCCTGATCCGCATCCTCGACGCGTTTCCGCCAGCGACCTACACGATCGGTCGCTTTGGCTGGGCACCCACCATTCAGCGCACTACCTATCTGCGGAACTTGCCCACCCAAGGTTGGCTACGGGCCGAGCGCTGCGGGCGAGTACTCGCTGGCGATGTGCTCGATGAAGAGTGCATCATGCGAGATTCCGCTGGCGTAGTGATCGCCCAAACCCATCAACTCATAAAGATGCCGCGCAAGATGAAATAGCGGATTTAGTCTGATCCGCCGAACAAGATGTCATCCCACGATGGCAATTCGGCTTTGCGTGCGCCAGCCACCACAGGCTCGTCCTGGGGCAGATCTAGGATGCTCGGTGCGGTACGACGTCTCGGTTCCTCTGCGGCGCGAGCAGGAGGCATCTCAGCCGGCCTAGCTGGCTCAGGTCGCAGCGGCTCCGCGCTGGGTACATTTATTGGGTTCGCTGGCCGGGGCGGCCCGAACACCTGAGGCAACACTGGTGGCTGACTCACTCCGGGCGCGGTGCGCGTGAGCGAGTTCGGGCTGACCGGAGTGGCGGGCAGCAAATGTGTGGTGGTCGCGTCTTCACCGCGTTCTCGTCGCAAAACTGAGAGTGCCGGCACGACGGGACCTTCGCGGTGTTCGGCGTCTTCATCATCGGTGAAGATGCGCGTGGTCGCGATTTTTTGTCGATTGGTGGGTGGCGGCTCATCGAGTGCGAGCAGGGTTTGCTGATCGTTCGTCAGGAACGAGGCCATCTCGTCCATGGGCGTGACAATAGAGCGCGCCTTGTCCAGATCCCAGATCGCCTTTGAGGTGCCCTTACCGGACTGCCAGGCGGCAACGATGCGCCACGCGCCGTTTTCTCGTCGGTAAGCGTCCCAGGCGACGTTCTCTGGGTCCACATTGTGTTCACGAAGCCGGGAGTCTGCCACATCGCCGAGAGTACCGCCGTTATCGGATGATTTCAGACGGGTTCGCCGGGAAAGTTGAACCATTGCGGCGCGTTCCTGCAAAACGGGCCCAGCGAAACGCAAAACTTTCTCGACCGGCACATTCGCGACGCGCGCTACCTCAGCTACCGAATCGCCGGAACGAATGCGGGCTTGAATATCGCGTGGAGTAAGTGAGGCTTCCACCTCAATAGAAAGTTGTGAACTCGTTGTCTGTTCTTTTTGGACTGCTTGCACCAATGCGTCATTAATAGGCAAGGAGAGCATGCGCCCGACATCATCGGTGAGGATCAGATCGGCGCCATCCTCGGAGAGCGCAACAAAACGAACGGGCCGCATATGGCTCTCCTTTCTGTTGGGATTTCTTGGCCCATCACCGGCCAACCACCACCCCACCATACGACGGTTCGTCTCCTTAAACACTGTTACCACCGCCGTTTTGGTGCGAAGTATGTTTGGGCGAGAATGGCTACTCGCCCAAACATCCAATTCGGGTTACCTCGCTATTGGCGCAGGTGGTGACATACCAAGTAAAAATTAGCTAGCGTTTACAACGTAGTCGATCGCGCCAGTGAGTTTGGCAACATCTGACGGATCCACGGCGGGGAACAACGCGATGCGAAGTTGGTTGCGGCCAAGTTTGCGATACGGCTCGGTGTCCACGATGCCATTTGCTCGCAACACCTTCGCGACCTTCGCTGCGTCAATGTTCTCGTCGAAGTCGATCGTGGCGACCACTGGTGAACGCAAAGCCGGGTCTTGCACGAAGGGCGTTGTGTAGCCGGTCTGGTCGGCCCAACGGTAAACAATGCTCGCCGACTCGGTGGTTCGTTTGTCGCACCAGCTCAGACCGCCCTGGGACAGGAACCATTCGGTCTGCTCGGCCGCGAGGAAGATCGTGGCGAGCGCCGGGGTGTTATATGTCTGGTCTTTCGTTGAGTTGTCGATGGCGGTGGTGAGATCTAGGAACGCTGGAATGTAGCGTCCGGAGGCTTTGATCTCTCGCGTGCGCTCCAAAGCCGCGGGCGACATGAGGGCGATCCACAGTCCGCCGTCTGAACCGAAGCACTTCTGCGGAGCGAAGTAGTACACATCGGATTGGGTGATGTCGACTCCAATGCCACCGGCCGCTGAGGTCGCGTCGTGCAGCATCAGTGCGCCTTCGGCCGCGACCCGAGTGATCGGCACGGCCACTCCGGTGGATGTTTCGTTGTGTGGCGTGGCGTACACGTCTACGCCGTCTTCCACAGTGAATGTCGGGGCGCTGCCCGGTTCGCTTTTGCGGATGGTGGGCTCGCCCAAAAAGGGTGCGTCAGCCGCGGCTTTGGCGAACTTGGAGCCGAACTCGCCGAATGACAAGAACTGGGCCCGGTCGCGAATCAGCCCGAACGCCGCCACTTCCCAGAACGCGGTCGCGCCGCCAACCCCCAGCACAACCTCGTATCCCTCGGGCAGTGAGAACAATTCGCGCAGCCCGGCGCGAAGACGGCCCACCTCGTTGCGCACGGTGGCCTGGCGGTGTGAAGTTCCAAGATATGTAGTGGCGACCTTTTCGAGGGCGGCCACGCCCTCAGGGCGAACTTTGGAAGGGCCGCAGCCAAAACGGCCGTCGTTGGGCAAGAATTCGGCGGGAATGCGAGGGAATTCGTTCATACCGAAAAAGCTTAGACCCTTCGCATAGCTCTGCTCACCCCAAAAAACAGTACGCACTGTAATTTCGCAGCTCAAGACGTGGGCGCTTTGCCGAACGGTTAATCCGCAGAGGTGTTCTCGCTAGTTTCCGGCATAGCCGTAGTTTCCGGTTTTGGAGACATACCTGGGTTCATCGAGCAGGAAAGTTGATGCATCAGATCCAACAGTGCCGATATTGGGATAAAGAAGATTAGTATCCCCATTCAGGGGGAGAAGTGATTTCACAGTTCTGGGTAGTGTTTCGGATCGTTTGGCGAAACCCGGCTAGCCGAGCCGCGTGTATTACGGGAATGGTGCTCACCGGAATTGCCACAGCTTTCTACGCGACCGTTGAGGAATGGTCGCTGATCGACAGTGCGTTCTTCGCGATCATCACTGGACTCACCATCAGCTATGAAGGCCTTGCGCCGAGCTCGCCGCTGTCGAAAGTTTTCACCGCGTTCTACGCGCTGTTCTCAGTCGGTTTGTTCATCACCCTGGCCGCGACATTCGCATCAACACTTATAGCCGAAAACAGGCGCCGACGAGAACGCAAACACAAATCCGATTTACATATGAAAAGTGGGGGTGGACGACTGGGCCACCCCCACTTTTATTGAGCTGTATTTACTTTGAATGGCTAGTGGTATCCCAGCCCTCAACATCTTCTGGCTTACGCGGGCCGGGGCCGACGTAGCGGGCGGCTGGCCGAATCAGACGCCCCGTTTCTTTCTGCTCCATGATGTGGGCACTCCACCCGGCGGTGCGAGCGCAGGTGAACATCGAGGTGAACATGTGAGCTGGTACCTCGGCGAAGTCCAACACCACCGCTGACCAGAACTCCACGTTGGTGGCCAACACCCGGTCGGGCTTGCGAGCCTTCAGTTCCGCGATCGCTGCTTTCTCCAGGGCTTCGGCTACCTCATAACGAGGCGATCCGAGCTCTTTAGCGGCCTTGCGGAGCACCCTGGCACGTGGGTCTTCGGCCCGGTAGACGCGGTGACCGAAGCCCATGAGTCGTTCGCCACGGTCCAAGGTTTCCTTCACCCAACGCTCAGCGTCGCCGGATTTTTCGACACCGTCGAGCATGTGGAGAACTCGTGAGGGCGCCCCACCGTGAAGTGGTCCAGACATCGAGCCAATTGCCGAACTGATGCAGGCCGCGGTGTCGGCGCCAGTGCTGGCCGCGACGCGCGCGGTGAACGTGGACGCGTTGAGCCCATGTTCTGCCGCGGAGATGAAGTACGCGTCGACGGCTGCCACATGTTTGGGGTCTGGGTCGCCACGCCAGCGGGTCATGAATCGCTCGACGACGGTGTCGGCCTTGTCGATTTCACTTTGTGGGACCGCGGCCATGCCAATGCCGCGTGCGGACTGCGCCACAAACGACAAAGCCGTGACGGAAATGCGAGCTAGGTCTTCGCGGGCTTGTTTGTCGGAGATGTCAATAATCTGCCCTAGTCCCCAATATGGAGCGAGCATTGCGATGGCGCTCTGCACGTCGACGCGAATGTCTCCAGAATGTACGGGGATAGGGAAAGGCTCGGCTGGCGGAAGGCCTGGACCAAATTTTCCGTCGACGACCAAGGCCCAAACGTTGCCGAATGAGACGTGCCCAACGAGGTCTTCGATGTCGACCCCGCGATAGCGGAGTGCGCCGCCTTCTTTGTCGGGCTCTGCGATTTCGGTCTCGAATGCGATGACTCCTTCGAGCCCCGGTTTGAAGTCAGACATGTAGGTGTTGTCCTCTCTCGCGACTTACGCGGTGGCGCATGCGCTCAGGTGTCAAGGTTGACGTGTGTATACGGTGGTTCGGTGAGCCGAGCCGCGGTGGTAATCGCCAGCCTTTGTGCCTATTTTGCAACTAGCCAGTAGCTTTTGCGAGCGTGGGGCTTGTGGCGAATCGCACGAAAATCGCTAGTGCTGGAACTGGCGTGAAATTTGGGAGAAGCGAGTGCGATGACTGACTTGTCTAAAATGAGGCAAGAGTACGGAGAACGTAGCCTCGATATTTCCGATATGGCCCCAGATTGGGTCACACAACTGCATGGATGGCTGGCGTACGCACGGGAAAACGAAGTCGATGAACCCAATGCGATGGTGGTCAGCACTGTTAACGCTCGTAGCGAACCCAGCCTGCGAACAGTGCTGCTGAAGTATCTCGACCCGTCCGGGCTCGTCTTTTTCACTAACTACCGCTCTCGCAAGGGGCGAGATATCGAAGCGAACGCAAACGTCAGCGCCCTGTTCGGCTGGTATTCGCTCCATCGCCAAGTGATTGTGGCCGGGCGAGCCGAAAAAATTCCGCCCGCTGAATCAAATGACTACTTCCGCACCCGCCCATATGGTGCGCAACTTGGAGCACACGCCAGCCAGCAGTCCCAAGTGATAGCCGGACGGGAAGAACTTCTCCACCAGCGCGATGCCGCCGCTCAGAAATATAGGGACGATATTCCGCGTCCCGCGCACTGGGGTGGAATTCGTATCGTGCCTAGTAGCGTGGAGTTTTGGCAGGGAAGAGCGGATAGATTGCACGATCGGATCCGCTACAGACTTGACGGGAACGCATGGCGTCTTGAGAGGCTAGCCCCTTAGGTTTCATCACTTATCTCAGGAGAACAAGTTTTGCGGATTGCGCCGACCCGGTAGCCTAGTCCGAACTTTGCCGCTGAACTCAGCGGTAACTACAGCTTGTGCACCCCCTGCCCAGCGTTAGCGCGGGCACATTAAGCGAACGAGGCAATGGAGGGGCCTTGTATCGCGGCACGAGCCCCCCAAAGGAGGAGTGTTGATTTTCAAAGCGGTAAGCGAGGGCAGGCCGTATCCAGATCACGGCTTGCAACTTCGCGAGTGGGCCAAAATCCCACCGCGCCCTATACGGCTCGACCAGCTCACCACCACAAAGCGGGAACTGGCACTTGATCGTCTACTCGCCGAAGATTCCACCTATTTCGGCGATCTTTTTCCGCATGTCGTCGAATACAACGGAGTTTTTTACCTGGAAGACGGACTACACCGCGCGCTGCGCGCCGCCCTGCAACAGCGCACAACCATTCACGTCCGGGTCCACCCGCTGTCGTAGGCCATAAACGCTTGGGCGGTTAGGGTCGAGGGATGAGCGAACCTCGACCCTTTTGGCTTGCCGGTCGTCCCGTCGTGAGCGGAGAAACCTTTTCCGTGTTCCACCCCTACGACGGGCGGCAGGTCACCACTGTGTCCTTGGCCACACCGGATCATGTTGAGGCGGCGATCGTCGCGGCGCAAAAAGCCGCCCCCGCGTTCGCCGCGACGAGTGCCGCGGCGCGGGCCGCCGCCCTTGATTATGTAGTGACACATCTACGTCGTCGCGCCGAAGAGATAGCTCAAACCATCACCGATGAATCAGGCAAGCCCATAAAGTGGGCGCGCATCGAAGTCACCCGGGCCATATCTACCTTCCGATGGGCCGCAGAAGAAGCCAGGCGATTCTCTGGCCAGCTGCAACGCCTCGACACCGACCAGAGCACCCCAGGCCGCATCGCGATGGTGCGGCGCTTTCCTCGTGGTCCCATTCTTGGCATTACTCCTTTCAATTTCCCGCTCAATCTTGTCGCGCATAAAGTGGCGCCCGCGCTCGCCGTCGGCGCCCCGATCATCGTCAAACCCGCACCCCGCACGCCCCTATCCGCACTGATTCTCGGTGAGATACTCAGCGAAACAGAACTCCCAGCTGGCGCCGTCTCGGTGCTCACCGTGCCGAACGAACACGCGAGTGAACTGGCGGCCGATCCTCGAATACCAGTTGTTTCCTTCACGGGTTCTGTACCCATTGGCTGGCAGATTAAAGAAGCCGTGCCGCACAAACATGTCGCCTTGGAGCTGGGCGGCAATGCCGCGGTCATCGTGGCCGAAGACTACAAAGACCTCGACTACGCCGCCGAGCGAATCGCGACCTTCGCCAACTATCAAGCCGGCCAATCGTGCATCTCTGTGCAACGCGTTTACATCGCCGACGCGCTTTTCGCCGAGCTGCGCGACAGAATCGTGAGCGCCGTGGAAAAGCTGCGCACTGGCGATCCCCGTGAAGAAGAAACCGATGTTGGTCCCATGATTGACGAGAAAGCCGCCATTCGGGCCGAGCAGTGGATCGCTGAAGCTGATGCCGATGTGCTCATTGGCGGCCAACGAGAAGGGACGACACTCGCGCCAACTGTGATCACCGGCGCCGCTCCAGCGGCGAAAGTGAACAGCGAAGAGGTTTTCGCCCCGGTAGTCACGCTGACCCCATTCCGCGATATTGAACAGGCGTTTGAGCTGGTAAACGCCTCTAAATTCGGTTTGCAGGCCGGGATTTTCACCCACGACACGCGAACAGCGTTTGCGGCCCACGCCGCACTGAACGTTGGCGGCGTCATCGTGGGTGACGTGCCCAGTTATCGTGCAGATCAAGCGCCGTATGGCGGGGTCAAGGCGTCCGGAGTTGGGCGAGAGGGAGTAGCAAGCGCTATGGATGACTACACCGAGCCGCGAACAATGGTGCTCACCGGGGTGGCGTTGTGACGCGCAAAAAACTGGCCGCCCGTGGTCTCGCTCTGAGTGTGTGCATGTTGCTGGCGCTCACGGCATGTGGCGATGACAGCGATACTGATTCCACACCCAAAGCTTTGAGCTCGCTCGGGGAGAGCGAAAACCAGCTCACCCTGCTGGCGATGCCCGGCCACGCCGAGCGTGGCACCAGCGACCCAGAACAAGACTGGGTGACGGCGTTTGAGAAAGAAACCGGTTGTCAGACCGCGGTGACCACGGCAACCGATGTGACGGAACTTGAAGAGCTGGCCCGCACCGGAGAATACGACGCGGTCGCGGCGCCAGGAGAGATTTCCCGAGCGCTCATCGAAGACGAAGAAGTCGCGCCGGTGAACACCACCCTGCTAGAAAACTACGACGACGTGGTGAAAGGCCTACAGAATCGTGCCTGGAACTCCGCGGGTGGCGATAGCTATGGTGCGCCGGTCGGGCGGTCCGCGAATCTCCTCATGTGGCGCACTGACAAAGTCACCACGCCACCCACGTCAACCGCGACGTTGTTTGATCCAGCCGATGAGCTCTCGGGCTCGCTTGCAGCCTTCGATTCACCGTTGACGCTGGCTGACTACGCCCTCTATCTCAAAACTGCTCGACCCGAGCTGGGTATCACTAACCCGTACGCGCTGTCGCGCAAGCAGTTTGATGCCGTGGTCGCCCAAGCTGGAGTAGATAACGACAAGATCGGAACCTACTGGGTGGAATATGGGCAATACCTGCAAAAGGTTGCTGAAGGCGCGGTGTCGATGGGGATAGCCCCTCAAGCAGTTGTAGAAGTTGGAAAAGCCCAAGGCACTCCCATCGAGGCCACCTTGCCCGAGCAAGGAGCCACTGGCACCGCCGACACGTGGATGATCACCGCGAATGCGCAGAACCCAAACTGCGCGTATCGATGGTTGGACTACACCCTTAGCCCCGAGGTGAACGCGCAGGCCGCCCAGGTACTGGGCGTGGCTCCCGCCGTCACCACGGCGTGTGACAAAGCTGCACCTGGTTATTGCGACACATTCCACGCGCTGGATGAGGAGTACTACCAGAAGGTGTGGCCCGCTACCACACCGTTGACGCAGTGCGTGGCCGGTAGTGGCAGTTCGTGTGTGGGCGTGCAGGACTGGCGTGACGCTTGGCAGAACCTACGTACGCAACGGGGAGACTAGCCGCCTTGAAAGCTGGTCCCGGCGAAGTTTTGGCCGAGCCGGATGACGTAGTCGGTCGGGTTTTCCGAGATATCGGCGTCGATGATCAGTTGGACAACCACGTTGCTGTGGCTGAACACCAGTTGACATAGTTCGCCGCTGCAGTCGTAAATGCGGCCGCCGTCGCCTAGTTGCTGATTGATGGGAATCCCGCCGGCTCCGACTTTTTGTTGCGCTTTTGTCGCGCTGTCAGGAGTGGTGCCGGTGGGAAACCACGTGGTGGTAGCCCTAATCGTTTCCTGATTCGGGGTTTCCCAAACACATTTTCGACTGTCGCCATCTGGCGTGTTCACTTCGATGGCCGTGGTCAAAATTTCGGTGAGCACTTGCTCGGAAAAGCCATCACACGCTAGAGGCTCGGCATACATATCTGGTGTTGGTGGCGTTGTTTTGCCGCTGGCCACCGCGCTTGTTGTCTTGTCGCCTTCAAGGGGCGTGTCGTCAGCGCCTTTGCGGTTGGCGTTGGCCAGTATCGCGGTGGCGATGATCAATACCGCCATGGTGACGAGAAAGGCGCCTCGGCTGCGCAGCTTGTCGGGTTCGACCACGGCTTCACGGTACCTAGGTGCGAAGTCGGGGCGGCAGCTGGCTGGCTGCCACCCCGAGAAGTTTCTAGTAGCCGATCCAGGTGCCGGGCTGGTCAAGGTGCTCGGTGTCATTGGCCATCAAGCCTTCGCGAGACACCGTCCACAATGTGTCCCCAATGATGAGCGACCGGGTGATTTCATTCCCATATTGATCGCCCGCGGGGTGTTGGATCTTGGTGATTTCACGAAGTGATTCCTTGTCGACCTTCAACACAATTACCCCGGTGTCCAGCTGTGACGCGACTTCGCCATCCTGCGTGGTTGTCGCGCTTCCGGAGTTCATATAGGGCACCGCGAGAAGACCAGTTTTTTCCCAATATAGAAAGGCGTGGGGATCGTATTCAGCGGTGGAACTCGCATCAGTGATGTGGTACTGATCGAGGCGATTTGGTGTGGCGGGATCACTGATGTCAAACAGTGACACCTGCAGACCTTGGCGTTGTCCTTGTTCGGACGCTTCCTGCCCAACTCCGAGCAAGGTGTTTTCGCTGGCTGGATGCAGGTAGGCCGAATATCCGGTGATTTTTAGTTCTCCACGCACCGTCGGTGCAGTGGGGGTGCTCAAATCGACGACATAGAGCGGGTCGGTTTGTCGGAACGTCACAACATATCCAGCATCGCCGATGAATCGCACCGCATAGATCTGTTCGGTTTTACCCAGGCCCCCCACTTGGCCGACGATATTGAGGCTGTTTCCATCGCGTTTGAGGACATACACCGCTGACTCTGATGGTGGTTCTTGGTCGCAACAGGTGACGCTGCCGACCACATTGGTGGTGGCGATGCGTAGGTGCCCTTCATGTTCTGACATTGAATACTGGTTCAGCAGCATTCCTGGCACGCTGCCCGATGCGATGTGTTTTGGTTGTTCATCGCCCGAGATGTCGAAGGCGTAGAGCTCGGTGCTGAGCGTTTGTTCATCTATTTCGGCGCCGGGTTCGGGTTCGAACGTTTGATAGTTTTCCCCGGCGATGTACAGAGTCGTGGCACTGGAATACACAGTGGATCCATCAGCGGCGATGGTGACAGGGTCGGTCTTGCTGATGGTGTCGAAGCCAAGGGTGAATACGGTCAACATGTTTGAGCCGCTGTAGTCGGCGGCATGGCTGACGTTGCCACATGGGGTTTGTCTTGATTCGGTTTTCCCGTTTTCTTCGACTTGAAAACGGGGAAGCCATGTTTCGATGCTCGAGGCGTTGATAACTTCGCGGTTTTGCTCGATGGCTCTTTTTTCGCCTCGGGTTCCGCTGGCTTCGGGTGCGTCTTGGGGGAAGTCAAGGCGCGGGCCGGAGCTGCTGACGAGCCGAACGGTGTCATCGATTTGTCGGGCGTCAATATATGAGCCTTCGATGCTGACCGACGAAAGCACCGTGGGGGATTCGTCGAGTTCTACAAGTAGGACTTTCGAGCCGTTCTGGCCACCGCCGGGTGCGATTTTCGCGTTGCTTTGCGCGGGTTCGGCGAGCGTGATGACGCCTTGCATCACCACCAGCGCGCGATCACCGGAGACCATGAGCTGGTTGGGGGTGAGTCCAGTTTCTTGGTCTGATAGGTCAATGCTGCCGATGATGCTGCGCGCTTTGGCATCGATGATTCGCAGTGTTCCGTCGCTGAGGGTGTAAATGCGTTTGCCGTCGTTTTTAACGGCGTCGGGTTCATCGATGCCACTTTCTTGGTTATTCGTGGTGGAGTGCTCGTCGGCGCTTTCCGGGCTTGGAGCGGTTGGCGCGGTGCTTTTCATATCTGAGCTGGCGCTGTCTTCTTGGGTGGTGAGCGCACGGCTGTTTGAGTTGGGCAATCCGTATGGCCCGACGGCGTCGCTGGCCGCTTTTTGTAGCCCGGTGAGTGCTTGGTCGCAACTGTCGAAGCTCGCCAACATGATGGTGGGTTGTTGACTGTGCGTGTACCTGGTTTGTTGACCGCAGGCACCGATGGTGAGTGCGACGCAACTTGCCGCCGCTATCGTGAGGACCCGACGCCGGGCTGAATGTGCGCTCATGTGTGTTAGGACGCGCGGGCCGGCAAATTGGTTCCGGGGTGGTTAGTTTTCTTCGCGCCCTGGAATGGTGGCGGGGCAACGGTTGAAGCTGTGGGCGTCGCCGCCTAGTCCTTGGCGAATTTTGCTAAATGCTTCGCCGATGGTTTTCAGGTCTTCTGGCTGGATCACGTCAACGAAGTATTGGCGGACACCGCGTAGATGCGTTTTTGACGCACGCACGATGAGCGCCCAGCCTGCTTCGGTGAGGGTGGCGAATACGCCTCGGCCGTCTTCTCCGCAGCTTTTCCTGATTACAATGCCGTTCTTTTCCATCCGGCTGATGGTGTGGGAGAGCCGGCTTCGGGATTGGCTGGTGGAGGCCGCGAGTTCGGCCATGCGCAAGGTTCGTTCTGGGGCTTCGGAGAGCCTGACGAGAACTTCGTATTCGTTGTTGCTGATGCCGTGTTCGGCCCGGAGCTCCCGATCGAGTTTTTCCAGGAAGGACAGCGTGCCTTCGATGTAGGCGCGCCAGGAGTGCTCTTCGGTGTCGTTGAGCCAACGGGGGTTCTCGGTCATGTCTCTAGGATACATGTAGTTGACATTTAAACTAACTCTCATTACCTTAGTGGTTGAAAGTTAAATCAATTGATTGGAATCTGACAAATGACCCAGGCACTTGCTATCAACGTCCCCGCCGAGGTAACCCCTGGGCAATGGGAAGTAGATCCCATGCACTCGGAGATCTCCTTCACCATTCGTCACTTGATGTCAAAGGTGCGTGGACGGTTCGACGAATACACCAGCAAGGTGGTTATCGACGGCAGCGAGCCGCTGAGCTCGACCGTTGAGGTAGAAATCGCCATGGCGAGCATTAACACCAACAACGAGATGCGTGACAATCACGTCCGGGGTGACGCGTTCAACGTCGAGAAATACCCCACGATGACCTTCCGCTCCACCGGCATTCGGACTATCGATGATGAAGAGTTCTGGCTAGACGGTGAACTCACGATTCTAGGAAATGCCCGCCCGGTGAGCCTCAAGGCCGAATTTCTGGGTGTGGGCTCTGGCCTCCATGGCGAAACCCGGATCGGTTTTAGTGCGAAAACTGCCATCAGCCGGAAAGAATTCGGGATGGACTTCAACATTCCGCTGCCCGGTGGCGACAAGGTAGTTCTCTCTGATGAAGTGAAAATTGCACTCGATCTCCAATTGGTCAAATCGGAAATAGCGTAATTTTTGTCTCTCTACGGTATGTCGAGCGTGGAACTTTCGACTTGATCGGTTTCAGTGATCTATGTCGAGTAGCTCAACGTAGAGAGGGATGTGTTTCTACATGTCGCAACAACGACGTCGCTGGATAGGAATCGCTGCCGCTGGAGCGGCCGGTCTTGCGTTCGCGCTGGCCCCGGTTGTTCCAGCTTTGGCCGCTGACCAGGTAATGCCCACCGTGCAGCAGGACGCGGATGACCCAGTCATCGATGCGGCCCTCGATGCC
>JABFVL010000062.1 GCA_013362805.1 Mycobacteriales bacterium
CGCGCCGAAGCTATTCGCCGCTTGCGCAACAAAGCGCTTGCTTCGTCCAACTCGGCTTCACCAGAGCTCCCTTTCATCGCCAACATGACGCCGCCCTGCTTTAGTAGCGGCAGGCACCAAGGAATAAGTTTCGATAGGGGAGCAACGGCGCGAGACACCACCACATCCGCGCTTACTTTGCCGGAAAACTCCTCGGCACGACCCCGTAGGGATTTCACGTTCACAAGCCCCAGTGTTTCGACTGCCTCATTGAGGAAGTCGATTCTGCGTTGCATCGGCTCGATCAGGTGCATTTTCAGATCCGGGCGCACGATGGCTAGCACCAGACCGGGCAGACCGGCTCCACTGCCAATGTCTGCGACAATCGCATTTGGCTCGATCAGCTCCGCTACCACCGCACAGTTTATGAGGTGCCGTTCCCAGAGACGGGCAGGTTCGCGAGGCCCGATCAGGCCACGCTCAACACCCGCTGTTTCTAAGAACCGCGCGTACTCTTCCGCGGCAGAAAAGTGCTCACCAAATACCTCGCGAGCGGCAGCTGAGGGTAGCTGCTCAGGCATTACGAAGGAAAATGACGACGCGGCGACCGGGGTCTTCGCCTTCGGATTCGGTTTCGAGTTCGTCATAGCCACTGATCGCGTCGTGGACGATCTTGCGCTCGAATGCGTTCATGGGTGCCAACCGCGCGGTTTCACCGCTGGCGATGACTTCTTCAGCAGTGCGTTGAGCGAGATCGATGAGTTCTTCTTTGCGCTGGGCGCGGTGACCACCGATGTCGAGCATGAGTCGAGAGCGGGTGCCGGTTTGCTGGGCTACTGCCAGCCTGGTGAGGTCTTGCAACGCATCCAACGTGGCTCCGCGCGGACCGATAAAAGCCTTCAAGTGGTCGCCCACAATTGCGACTACGGCGCGGCCGTCCCGCACATCCATATCGATATCGCCATCTGTGTCAGTAATATCGAGCAACCGTTCCAGATAGTCAGCGGCCAGGTCACCTTCGCTGATCAAAAGTTCTGTCTGGTCTTCTTCACTATCCACAGTGGAGGTTGCTGCGGGCGTTGTTTCACTCATGAATGCTCCCGTTCGAGGCTGGTCACCACATGTTCAAGGCGATGCGAGCCATCACGTTTGATGGCTCGCAGCTATTACGCGTCGTGCGCGTAGATTAAATCCGTCCGCCTTTTCGTTTACGCGCTTTTGGCTTACGCCCAGGGCCGGTCGAGCCCCCAGAAGTCGTGGTGGAGTCATCGCCGCCGGCGGCTTTCTTGGGACCACGGTCCGGCTTCACGCCAGGCTTAGGCGCCATCGCTTTCGCCGTCTCAGCCGAAATCTCTTTCTTGGCAGTTGCTGCGCCGGGAGGAGGCATCTTCTTGAGCACCCAGAACTGCTGCCCCATAGAGAAGAAGTTTTGCACCACCCAGTAGATCAGCACACCGATGGGGAAGATGACGCCCGAGATCATCAACGAAAGTGGGATGCCATAGAGCATCACCTTCTGGATCATGGCCTGCGGACCAGTCGCATTCGCTCCGGTTCGGGCGATCATCTGGCGCTGCGTGATGTAGGTAGTGAGCACCATGGTGATGACGAGAACACCTGCTACGACCTGAACCAGCGGACGGTCGACACCCAGAGTGTCAAGGAACTTCGAGGGAGAACTAAACGCGGCGGCGATAGGGGCGCCAAAGAGTTTCGCGTGCGAGGCGTGCTCGAATTGATCGGCTGTCCAACCGTACTGGTTGATCATCGCCGACCTATCGCGACTGGACGTAGGATCCAATGAACGCAATACGTGGAACAATCCAAGGAACACTGGAATCTGCAACAGCATGGGCAAGCAGCCCATGAGTGGATTCGCTTTTTCTTCCTTAAGAAGCTTGGCCATCTCCACTTGAAGTGTGGGCCGGTCATTCTTGTGCTTGTCTTGCAGCTCTTTAATCCGCGGCTGCAGCTCCTGCATTTTCCGCTGCGACTTGATTTGCTTGACGAAAACTGGGAACAAAATTGCGCGCACAGTCAACACGAGGAAGACAATCGCCAATACCCAGGAGATGTTCGAGGATTCGCCGAACATCAACGCCCATAGCGAGTGCCACTTCAGCAAAATCCAGGAGATGCCGGTGTAAATCCAGTTCAGGTTGAAGTCGAAGTTCACCGAACAGCTCCCGAGGTGTGGTGTGTCGTTTCTGGCACAGGATCGTATCCACCGGGGTGGAACGGGTGGCAACGCAATATCCGCTTAACGGTAAGCCACAGACCTCGCAACACTCCGTAGCGGGTCACTGCTTGAGCACCATAAGCGCTACAGGAGGGATAGAAGCGACAGCGGGCGGGCAAAGCCTTGCTAACCACCTGGTAACCGCTGATGCCTCGTAGGACCACAGAGCGAATCACGGCTAGCCTCCCGCTCTGAGCTGTTGCAAAGCTCGGGAAAAATCGCGGTTCAGTTGAGCGAATGATGCCTTATCAGCACCAGGAAGAACACGCACCACAACTGAGGCGCCCACCAAGTCTTGTTCGGCGGCGATATGACGAAGCCTACGGGTGATGCGGTGCCGGACCACGGCATTGCCAACTGAGCGTCCGACGATAAAACCGAAACGCGCTGGATGAGACGCACTCTCTTTAATCAGATACATCAAAAAGGGCCCTCGACGAGCACGCCGGCCCCGCCGTACCACATGGGTAAATTCGGCTCGATGAACTAGCCTTTTCGCGGCGGGAAGCACGGGCTGTGCCGAGCCTAGGCAGCCAGGCGCTGGCGCCCTTTGTTGCGCCGCGAAGCCAGGATCGCGCGCCCAGCGCGGGTACGCATCCGCAGCCGGAAGCCATGGGTCTTGGCACGACGCCGGTTGTTCGGCTGGAAGGTACGCTTGCTCACTTTATTGCTCCGAGTTACTCGCGCTTGCTTATTTGTTAACTGCCCTAGCGTACGTGGGCTGTTCGCACCGATCCACACCGGGGCGTAGAACCCCTCACCCTCACACGGTGTTAACCCGCTGCCCGAGCGAACCTGAAAATCGGGCTACCCACATAATCCACAGGTAGTGATCCACAGCATCGCGCGCCTGGGGATTTTCGCGTTCTTCGTGGTCGCGGGTGAAACACACCGACGACACGCCGAAGTTAAGGTGCCGCACGAAGCTGCGTCATACACAAGATGTGGATAACTTTGTGGACAGCGTTTTCGTGACTTTTCCTCAGGAAAAGCCACACGCTAACCAACACGGCAAAGGAGCACCGATGGGCGAGGGCACAGAGCAAGCATGGGGCGCGGGCCCGAGTATCAAAAGCCTCTGGGCAGCCGCCGTCGAAAGCCTGTCTGACAGCAGTTTGAGCCCCCAACAACGGGCTTGGGCCCGGCTGACTCGGCCCTTGGCCTTGGTTGAAGACACAGCGCTTGTAGCCGCGCCCAACGAATTCGTTAAAGACGCCTTTGAAACACTGCTCAGACCAGTGATAACTGAGGCGCTATCCAGGCAACTTGGGCGCCAGGTCAGTATCGCCGTGACCGTTCAACCAACAGAAGATCCCGCGCACCGTCCGGCGCCAGCACAGTACGATCCACCTCCGGTGCAAGAACCGGTATATGAGCAGCCTCATAGCCCCACCATCATGGGCAGTTATCCCGTACCCGGTTATGCACAGGACGTGCACGAATCCAACCCGTTCGACACAACGGAGACATACAGCAGAGCCGACATCGAAACAGCGCTTGAACAGGGACAACTCCCCGGAATTGAACCGCTGCCTCCCACGCCCAGAGCTGGGGATCCAGATCCGATGCTGCCGCCTCGTATGCCCGAAGAGGCAATGCACCCTCATAGCCCGGCACGGCCAGAAGCCGCTTTCGCTCCGCCGCCAGTGCTTACCGACACACTCTCAGCGCCAATAGAAGCCACGCCACGCTGGCAACACGAGGCCCCGCGTCCACGCAAAGGCGTGGAGCCCGCACACCTCAATCCGAAATACATTTTCGAAACCTTCGTTATTGGCTCCTCGAACCGTTTTGCTCACGCGGCGGCTGTCGCTGTCGCCGAAGCACCCGCGAAGGCCTACAACCCGCTCTTTATCTACGGGGGTTCTGGACTGGGGAAAACCCACCTACTCCACGCCATTGGCCACTACGCGCAAAGCCTCGGTAATGCCAGGTCAGTGCGCTACGTCTCGACTGAGGAATTCACGAACGACTTCATTAACTCCCTGCGTGATGACAAGCAGTCCGCGTTTCAGCGCAGATACCGTGATGTTGACATTCTGCTGGTCGATGACATTCAGTTCTTGGAAAATCGCGAGCGTACGCAGGAAGAGTTTTTCCACACCTTCAACACGCTTCATAACGCGAACAAGCAGATTGTCATCTCCTCGGACCGCTCACCTAAGCAACTCTCGACCTTGGAAGACCGTCTTCGCACGCGATTCGAGTGGGGATTGCTGACAGATGTGCAACCGCCAGACCTTGAGACTCGTATCGCTATTTTGCGTAAAAAGGCAGCTCAGGAACGCCTTGCCGCACCTCCCGAGGTGCTGGAATTCATTGCCAGCAAGATCGCCAGCAATATTCGCGAGCTCGAGGGCGCACTGATCAGAGTCACCGCGTTCGCGAGTTTGAATCGCCAGCAGGTGGACATCGGCCTAGCCGAAGTTGTTCTTAAAGATCTGATTCCCGAAGGTGGGGGGCCAGAAATCACCGCGGCGACGATTATGGCCGCTACCGCGGAATATTTCGGGGTCACCATGGATGACCTTTGTGGCTCTTCTCGCTCTCGAGTGCTTGTTAATGCACGTCAAGTGGCTATGTACCTGTGCCGAGAACTCACCGATTTGTCGCTGCCAAAAATTGGGCAGACCTTCGGCGGACGAGACCACACCACCGTGATGCATGCCGATCGAAAAATTCGCTCCCAAATGGCCGAGCGACGTTCTCTGTACAACCAAATCGCTGAACTCACAAACCGGATTAAACAGCGCTCTACGTCGTAAATCAGGTTGGGGACAATCCTCGGAAAACCGGTGCACAGTATGGGGAAAAACCTGTGGAGAGCTGGGGACAAACAGGGGATAACTTGTGACTGTAAAAACTTATCTACAGCCCGAGCAAAGTTACCCACCTCTTACACACAGATCCTCCACAAGCAAGCATCGACGCGGAGCTGCGGAAACAAAGGTTCTCCACACAATTCACAACCCCTACTACGACGACTACATATATCTCTAGTCAGCGAAAAACCCACAATCATCGGGTGCAGGGATGCTGGGGACAAGGCGGGCCCTCTACTCTGAAGAACACTCACCGCCAGGAGGACACACCATGAAATTCCAGGTTGAGCGAGACCCTTTCGCAGACGCGGTGGCGTGGACAGCCAAAAGCCTTCCCGCCCGACCCCCTGTGCCAGTTCTGGCCGGAGTTCTGCTCGATGTCACCGGCGCACAAGGCCCCGATGCCATGGGTCGGCTCACTGTTTCGGGTTTTGACTACGAAGTCGGCAGCATCATGGGCATGGATGTCCAAGCCGACAGCACGGGCCAAGCCCTGGTCTCTGGTCGACTTCTCGCTGAAATCACCCGATCGCTGCCTGCGCAGCCCGTCCAAGTAAGCTCCGATGGCAGCCGCGTGGAAATCACCTGCGGGTCAGCTAGATTCACGCTGCCCACCATGCCGGTTGAGGATTACCCAGCTCTTCCCGAAATGCCTACCGTTGCCGGAGCTGTAGACCCAGACGTATTCGCCGCGGCTGTCGCTCAAGCCGCTATCGCCGCTGGCCGAGACGACACCCTGCCCATGCTCACGGGTGTCCACATGGAAATCGAGGGAGAAAAACTCTCGCTAGTCGCCACCGACCGATACCGATTGGCCATTCGGGAACTCGTCTGGCGCCCAGGAGACGCCGCTACTCAACGCCGAGCCTTGGTGCCAGCCCGCACTTTGCTCGACACAGCAAAAGCACTCACCAGCACTGATGAGGTAGCAATCGCGCTTTCGGACACCGATGCCGGAGCCGGGCTCATCGGCTTTTCTGGCGGCGGACGCCGCACCACGACTCGACTTCTCGACGGGGAATACCCCCCAGTTCGCAACTTGCTGCCCGACGCTTACAGCGCCACCGCGACTGTGTCCACTGCCGTCATGGTCGAAGTTGTCAAGCGTGTCGCACTCGTTGCCGAACGCAACACTCCCGTACGGTTGACCTTCGCTGAGGGTGTCCTGACAGTGGAGGCCGGCAGCAGCGATGACGCGCGTGCCAGCGAGTCAATGGATTCAGCTTTCGAGGGGGAAGAGCTAACGATCGCGTTCAATCCGCAATACTTGCTCGACGGCCTTGGGGCTATCGTCGGGGATGCCGTGCGGTTCTCGTTCACCAATCCGCTCAAGCCAGCGGTAATGACGGGGCTGAACTCACAGGGCGAGGAAGAGCTGAGCTATCGTTACGTGCTCATGCCGATCCGCGTTGCGCAATAGTGGTTAACCACAGCTGTGTGTGAAGGTGTGGAAAACGCGAGCTAAAGGCATATTTCGTCAACTAGCGGAAGGGTTCCACGAGTGCGGATAGGGCTGATCGGCCTCGGCAAAATGGGCGGCAACATGCGGGAACGCATCCGCCGCGCTGGGCACGAAGTTGTGGGTTACTCCCACGATCCGCAGGCGTCCGACGTTGCCAGCCTGCAAGAACTTGTTGCCGCACTTCCCGAATCTGGTCGCGTCGTGTGGGTCATGATTCCCTCGGGCGAGCCGACTCGTTCCACAGTGGCCGAACTCGCCACCCTGCTCGCTCCAGGCGATCTCGTTATCGAAGGTGGAAACTCACGTTTCACTGACGACCTTGTGCACGCCAAAACCTTGGCGGAACGTCACATCGGATACCTCGATGTGGGTGTTTCTGGCGGCGTGTGGGGGCTGGAAAACGGCTACGCCCTCATGGTCGGCGGGGCAAAAGATGACGTTTCGAAAGCGCAACCCATTTTTGATGCCCTTCGCCCCACAAGTGAAGATCCGACCGCTGGCTTTGTTCACGCGGGTCCCGTCGGAGCCGGACACTTTTCGAAAATGGTGCACAACGGCATCGAATACGGGCTGATGCAAGCGTATGCCGAAGGTTATGAGCTGTTGGCCGCCGCTGATCTTGTCGAGGACGTTCCCGGCGTGTTGCGCAGCTGGACCCAAGGCACCGTCGTGCGTTCATGGCTGCTTGATTTGCTGGTCAGAGCACTAGAAGAAGACCCAGATTTGGCCGAAATTAAGGGCTATGTCAACGATTCTGGCGAAGGGCGTTGGACGGTTGAAGAAGCGATCAACCACTCCGTTCCCACCCCAGTCATCGCGGCCGCGCTGTTTGCCCGATTCGCTTCCCGTCAAGACGATTCACCAGCGATGAAAGCGGTTTCTGCCTTGCGCCAGCAGTTCGGTGGACACGCGGTCAGCCATGCGAAGCCCTAGGTACCCTCATGCACGTTTCCCAGCTCAACCTGACTGATTTTCGCAGCTACGAAACTGCGAAAATTGAGCTTGAACGTGGTGCCAACGTATTTGTAGGTCCAAACGGTCACGGCAAAACGAATCTCGTAGAAGCGGTCGGCTACGTAGCTACTTTGGGAAGTCATCGAGAGATCGGAAGAGCGTCG
>JABFVL010000092.1 GCA_013362805.1 Mycobacteriales bacterium
GACCTGTACTTAAGCGAAAGGACACCCTGTGGCTGAGCAGCTATTCGCCACCCTGGAAACCAACCGTGGCCCCATCACACTGCGGTTGTTCCCCGACCACGCGCCCAAAACCGTCCAGAACTTCCTCGACCTCGTCGACAAAAATTTCTATGATGGCGTGATTTTTCACCGCGTGATCAGTGGATTCATGCTGCAAGGTGGCGACCCAACAGGCACCGGTGCTGGTGGCCCCGGCTACACCTTCGCCGACGAATTCCACCCAGACCTCTCGTTCAACAAGCCATACTTGCTTGCAATGGCAAACGCTGGCCCCGGCACGAACGGCTCACAATTCTTCATCACTGTGGCCGCGACCAGCTGGTTGAACAACAAGCACACCATCTGGGGCGAAGTCGCCGACGATGCGAGCCGCAAAGTTGTAGACGCCATCGAGAAGACCCCCACCGACTCGGGTGACCGTCCGGTGGATGAAGTGCGTATTGAAAGCGTCAAGATCGAACGCCGCGCCGCTTAATCAGCGACGGCGAAGGGGGAGCGTGCGGTGACCAGTCCGGCAGAAACACCAGCTGAATCGGCACCGCACTGCTACCGCCACCCTCAGCGAGAAACCTGGGTAACCTGCACCCGATGCGAACGCCCCATCTGCCCGGACTGTATGAACCCGGCGTCAGTGGGTTTCCAATGCCCTGAATGTGTCAAAGAAGGCAACCGGGGCTCTAGAGCCGCCCGCACCGTGTTTGGTGGTCAAACCACTGGTGATCAGGGCACCGTTACCAAGGCGCTGATCGGGGTCAATGTAGGCGTCTGGCTGCTTTCCATCCTCGTGGGTTTGGCAACAGGAGAGCTTCGTGGGCAAAACCTTATCGAGTTCATCACGTATGGCGAGCTCACAGACTTTGTACGCTGGGGTGCGGCTGTCCCCGCTGAGCTCTATACCGATGGTTCCCAGCGTGGTGGCATTGCCGGCGGCGAGTTCTGGCGCCTGATCACCGCCGGGTTCTTTCACAACGGGATCCTCCATCTGGCGCTCAACATGTATGGCCTGTGGATCTTGGGCCGAGTCTGCGAACAGTTCCTGGGACGTTGGCGCTTCCTATTGCTGTACGTACTCGCGGGCATAGGCGGCGCGACCGCTGAATTCCTGTTTCGGGATGCTGGCACTTATGCGGTGGGCGCGTCCGGATCAATCTTTGGGCTAATGGCCGCCTTGTTCTTTTTCCATCGCGCATTGAATCTGGAATCTCGCGCGGTGATTACCTTGCTGGTTTTGAACCTTGGATTGGGCTTGTTCATTCCGGGCATCAGCGTCATCGGTCACCTTGGCGGACTGGTCGTGGGTGGCGCGGTGGGCGCGTGTTTCGCTTATGCCCCTCGTGGCGAGTCCAGAACGAAGATGCAGCTGGCTGGCGTGGCTGGAGTGGTGCTCGTGCTCGCTGGACTAATAGCGGTACGAATTAGTCAGTACGGGTTGCTGTAGCCCGAAGGCCCAATTTCGCAATAAGCTGAATTAGGGCGCTTCTCGTAGCTAACATCGTGGTTATGACGTTTCGTGGATGGCCGCAAATACGCAGGGAAGTGCCGTTCTTCGGGCAGTTGCCTACTCCGATAGACCCAGCCGATGTATTTCGAGAAGAGTTTGGAACTGGCGCGCAGGCATATCCACAACAGTGGGCGGCCGCGCAAAATGTGCCTAATGCCGATCAAATCTGGCAAGAGTTTGGTGCTCCAGATGCCGAGGTGGGCGCGACCTACATGCTCAACGCATGTGCTGTGGCTGGAATCGCGAGCATCCTCACGTACCGAGATGGTGGACTTCCTTCGGTCTTCGGCCTTACTGAGCAAGCGCTAGAAGCCGGAGCGTTCGGCTATTACCCCAACGTTGGATCCGATGTCGCGGTGAAGCCGCCCACGTTGAGTGGTTTGCGGTATGCCCCAGCTGCGATCTGGCTGCGTGACACCCACGGCATCGCCGCCACTGGATATTTGAATCAACCTAATGTCTTCACGCCGAAGGCAGATGAAGTCGAACGCGCGGCGCAGCAGGCGAGTTGGGCGCGAAATGGAATCGACGAGGAGACCTTGGGCTTTTACCGTCCTGAGCAGGACGTTGAACAGGTGAAGAAGGATTTTGCGGCGGGTTTGACGTTGGAGAAGCTACGGGCCCATGTTTCCCAACAGGACTCGTTCGCCCTGGTGAGCGTGTCACCGGCGATCAGGTGGAATAAGGCGGCCTCAGGCCAAGCCGCTGGGCATTTGGTGCTGGTCACCGATGCCGACGAACATGCGTTCACTTACCACGACCCCGCTGGGCTAAGGGGCAGTTCGAAAAACCAGAGAATGGCCAACTGGCAGATGACTCAGGCGATGGGCGCACGGCCTCGAGGCATGACGCTAAGTATTTGAGCGGATGAACTCGATTTCACCGACGACCTCTTCGGCCGAAGACCCTAGCTCGGCGGGGCTAAAAAAGTAGAGCTTGTGCTGGGTGTCGATCTCGATCATGGTGCTTCGGCCGAACAACCGTCGTTGAGTATCCACCCGAACGCGATCTACCTCAGCCCAGGGAATGTCACGGTGCCCAAAAAGTTGATGTGGCACGGTCACGCTGGACGGGGTAGCGACTAGCCGGACTGGTGCGAGAAAATCGCGTGCCGCCGCGACGAAAAGGAAGGCGGCCGCACCTCCGGCCACTAGCAAACTAAGCGCCGAGCTGTGGAAAACCACCCCAATTGCAACGAAAACGCAGCCCGCAAGGCTTTTTAGTACCGGAATCTTGCGGGGCACTCGCCATTGCCTCGTGCGGGGGCCGTTCATGTTATCCACAGAAAAGACCCCCGGTTTGTCGGGTTTTCCACACTGTGGATAACTGGTGGGGAAAACTACATGCTTGTTATTTATGTCAACAAATCCGACAAATAGTAACTTGGGCTTTTTAGCGCCACTGGGTGAAAATGCCCAGGGAAATCACGATTCCACTAAAACCAGCGGCGATGTTCCACGGTCCCCAAGCGGCGACGGGGTAGTCTCCAGCTGTCATGTAGTAAGTGACAAGCCACACCATGCCGATGGCGATCAGAGCCAACGCCACGATAGGCACCCAACGAGGGCTAGGCCGGTGCTCGGCGGCCTTGCGCGAGGGCGCGACGTTAGACGGCGCGGTGTAGACCTTCTTGCTACGAACACGTGACTTCGGCACGAGAACTCCTCATACTTTGTGCGAGGCGGCCGTGACGATCCCTCGATGACCGTGGTGATCAGCACAAACTCTCCACTAGCGTAACCAATGCGGCAAGGCAGTGGTTCGCGGCTCCGTACATTCCGTATATAACCACTGTGCCAGTAAGTGAAAAATAGTGAAACAGCAGGTAAGGGGAACGATGGCGCACCGAGCTTGGCGGCTAGCCATGCCCGTAATGGTTTGTTGCGCGGGTTTTCTCCTGGCCACAACAGCCACAACAGCCGGAGGTACCGAACTTCGTTCGGCCCGGCGAGTTGATTTATCGGCGCTCATTGGGGAACGTGGTTCGCAGGTTGCTCGTGCTGAACAAGAACGTGCGGAACGACAGGCTGAGATAGAACGTGCAACACGCCGCTATGCTCGATCAGATACACGTGTCGAGCAATATCAAGACCGTATCGATGAGCTAGCTGACCCGACGGGCCTACAGGAAGTTACCGGCCCCTCGTTGACAGTTACCCTTAACGATGCGCCACGGGCAGAGGGCGGCCAGCTCCCAGCGGGAGCCCGGCCCGACGACGTTGTAGTCCATCAACAAGATGTGCAGGCGGTGGTGAACTCGCTATGGGCGGGCGGAGCGGACGCGATGACGATCATGGGCGAACGCGTGATAAATACGAGCGCCGTCCGGTGCGTGGGCAATACCCTGTTGATCCACGGTCGAACCTTCTCTCCCCCCTTCACGGTGGTGGCGATAGGGGACCAAGCGAAGATGCAGGCGGCTCTGCAGAACGATCCCGGAGTGAAGCTGTTTCAGCAGGCAGCACGCAGTTACGGCCTGGAGTACCACGCCACCGTCGGGCCGGACGTCACGTTGCCGGCGTATCAGGGGTCAACAACGCTGCGGCACGCGACGCCGACGACACCGTAGCCCGCAGATCCATTCGGATTGCTGGCGAAGTTTTCCTCACCATCGGGCTCGTGGTTCTCCTGTTCGCGACCTATGAGGTGTACGGAAAATATTTCGAAACCAAAGCCGCCCAAGCCAAGCTCGATACCGCGTTGGACGATAAATGGGAACGTGGACGTCAGCAACTTCAAGACAACACCTCCGCAACTCCACAACCCTTGAAAGAAGAAGAGCTAGAAATCGGTGACGGGGTCGCCAAGCTCTACATTCCTCGAGTCGACAACAAATGGGTTGTTGTCGAAGGTGAAAACCCGATCGATATCAAGCACGCTCCCGGTCGTTTTCGCGAAGGGGCGATGCCAGGTGAAAGTGGAAACTTCGCCATCGCTGGTCACCGCAGTCCCGCCATTTTCTGGGATCTGGATTTGGTGCAAGAAGGCGACTACGTAGGCGTCGAAACCCTCGATAAGTGGTACCTATATCAGGTTTACGAGACAACAGTCGTGACGCCCGACCAATATGACGTGGTCGAACCGGATCCCAACGATCCAAGTCGCAAGCTGCTTACTCTCATCACATGTACCCCAAAGGGGAACAACACTCACCGCATAGTGGTCCATGCCGAGCTGGTGCGGGAACAACCGTATACGGACGGCAAACCCAGCGAGTTGAAGTGAGCATGCGAGCCCCGTATACCATCAAATGTGCCGCAAGCTCGGCGCCCACCGGGTAGCTGCGGTCAGTCAGCAGGCGGGACCTAGACATATAGCTCGCGGAGGCAATGACAGATGCGTAAAGCCGTTCGCGTCTTCGGTGAGCTTTTTATCACTCTTGGGTTGATAATTTTACTTTTTGCCACCTATGAGATTTATGGCAAGTACTTCGAAATCAAAGCGGCCCAAAACAAGCTTGAAAGCTCGCTAGACAAGCAGTGGGATCAACTAGCCGAAAATCCCAACGCCACACCTCCTGAGAATTTCGACATCGGTGATGGCATCGCGAAAATGTATGTTCCGACCCTCGACCTGAACTGGGTAGTGGTTGAGGGGGAGGACCCAAAAGACATCAAACATGCTCCCGGGCACTTCAGAAATAGTGCTTTGCCAGGTCAAAAAGGCAACTTCGCTGTGGCTGGTCACCGCACCCCGGCTATTTTCTGGGACCTTGATCAAATCGATAACGGCGACTACATAGGTCTGGAAACCTTTAATAAGTGGTACATATACCGTGTTTACCAGACATTGGTGATCACGCCTGATGAAACCGAAGTCGTCAAACCCGACCCGGATAACCCAGACAGCACCGAACCTAGCCGCAGCCTCCTCACTCTGGTGACCTGCGAACCCAAAACCGACAACAGCCACCGTCTTGTCGTACACGCCGAACTTGTGCGCGAACAAGACAAGCCCAGTGGCAAGCCCAAAGAGTTGAAGTAAGGAACCCCTCAGCGATGTATGGATGGATATGGCGTCATCTCCCGGGCAACACCTGGGTGCGCGTCCTATGCTCAGTTGGGCTCGCCCTCGCCACCATCGCCCTGCTGTGGTTCGTAATATTTCCCTGGGCAGAACCTTTCCTTCCGTTCGATGATGTGAACCTAGAAGGTGGTACCTCCGAAGACCAGCCACAAAGCCCAGGAGTCAACAATGGCGACACCCCACACCCAGATGACTACGAAATCCCCTACGACATCGGCGAGTCACCAAGCCCCAGCGAATAACGGACGAATCCTTGTCGTCGACAACTACGACTCGTTTGTATACAACATCGTCCAATACCTCGGGCAGCTTGGTGCGGACGTTCTGGTGGCCCGCAACGATGAACTCACCATCGAGGAAATCGCCGATGGTAATTATCACGGGCTTCCCATTGACGGCATTTTGCTTTCACCAGGTCCGGGCACGCCAAATGACTCGGGTGTGTGCCTGGATGTTTTGCAAGCAGCGCGTAGCGGTGACCTGCGGGTCCCCGTATTCGGTGTCTGCCTGGGCCTGCAGGCCATGGGCGCCGTGTTCGGTGGAACCGTCGAAAGGGCGCCTGAACTTCTTCACGGAAAAACCAGCGAAGTTCTGCACGAGAACACTGGCGTCCTCGCCGGGCTTCCTAACCCGTTGATCGCCACCCGCTACCACTCATTGGCCGTTCGAGCCGACACTGTGCCTGAGGAATTTCAAGTTACCGGCAACACGGCGTCAGGAATCGTGATGGCGCTCAAGCACCGCAGCTTGGCGATTGAAGGCGTGCAATTTCACCCCGAATCGGTTCTCACTCAAGGTGGGCACCTCATCCTCGCTAACTGGCTGGCGAGCTGCGGATTTCCGAACGCACTAGAACGAGCTGTGCCACTTGCCGCGGAGATGGAAAAGCATCGTCTAGCCGCGTTCGTGTAGGCGACGAACTTGTGAGTCTTTCGGGTTTGCTGGGCACATGATGAGGGCCGGGGTGCGATCACCCCGGCCCTCATCATGTCTAGTCGTTTACGGTAACCCCATCGTGCTAGTAGGGCTCGGCGTTGGGCTCGGTGAACTCGAAGGTGTCTTCGATGGGGATGGCGTCGAACCACCCCTGGAAACATCCAAGGTCACCATAGAGTTGCGAGCGACTTCCTCATCGGCTTGCGGGTTTTGCGCGACCACCGTGCCGGCCGGCTTATCCGAGGCGACTTCACGTTCGGTCACGCGCAGCCCTTGGCCTTGCAAGATCTCGCCAGCGGGTCCAGCTTGTTGCCCAACTACGCCTGGCACCTTCACCAATGAACCATCGGAGACCTCAATGGTCACAACCTGGTTCTTCGGTACTGGCGATTCAGAACGTGGGGAGAAGTCGACAACTGTGCCTTTCGCCGCGGAACTTTCAACCCGCTCAACGTTGGGTTCTTCGGTAATCCCGGCATCTGTCAGAGCTTGGCGTGCATCCGCTTCGGTAAGACCCTTCAAGTCAGGCATCGGCACCGAATCGGGGCCCAGCCCGACCTCCAGTTCAACTGAACTGCCTTTCTCGACTTCACGACCGCTATCTGGGTTCTGCTTAATGACCTTGTCTTTGTCTTCGGCGGAACTTTCTACATCTTTTCGCTGGGCGGTGAGCCCGAGGTTTTCGAGCCGGTCCTGTGCCTCGGCAAAGCTTTGACCCATTACCGATGGCACAGTGACCTTCGGAGTGTTGTCGTTCAACAGCTTTGAGGTCGCCCACGCCACGCCCGCGAATAGCAGGAGTGCGACGAGAATGCCCGCTACCCACAACTTGGCCTTGCCGCGTTTCTTGTCTTCGGCGTCCAGTGGCAAGTCGTCATAGCGGTCAGGATGGATGACACCGGTCCGGTCGGCCCGGGGCAGCAGATGAGTGCGTTCTTCGGCGGACATCACCATCGGAGCCGTGACGGGGTGGCCCGCTGCGGCGCGCAGCAGGTCGGTGCGCATTTCGCCCGCGCTTT
Organism: Mycobacteriales bacterium; assembly: GCA_013362805.1. Classification (GTDB taxonomy): domain Bacteria; phylum Actinomycetota; class Actinomycetes; order Mycobacteriales; family QHCE01; genus JABFVL01. The sequence continues at coordinate 7,522 of JABFVL010000092.1, forward strand.
GGTACCGGTTGATGGGGTTCTTCGCCATCGCTTTCAACACGACGGAATCCATCTCGGGGGTGACATCGCGGTTGATTTCCGCGGGGGGAACCGGATCTTCACGCACGTGTTGGTAGGCGACAGACACGGGGTTATCGCCGGTGAATGGTGGGTGCCCCACGAGGAGTTCGTACAGCAAGCAGCCCGTGGAATACACGTCAGAGCGCGCGTCCACACTTTCGCCGCGGGCCTGTTCTGGCGACAAGTATTGTGCCGTGCCGATGACAGCTGAGGTTTGCGTCATCGCAGCGGTTGCCGAGGCTAGCGCGCGGGCAATGCCGAAGTCCATCACCTTGACAGCGCCTGTGCGGGTCAGCATCACGTTCGCTGGCTTGATATCGCGGTGCACAATGCCGTTACGGTGGGAAAAGTCCAGCGCTGAGCAGACATCGGCCACGATCTCCATGGCGCGCTGGGGCATGATTGGCCCCTCGGCCGTCAACACCTCTTTGAGAGTGCGCCCTTCGACGTATTCCATGACGATGTACGGCAGTGGGCCATCGGGGGTTTCTTCTTCACCGGTGTCGTATACGGCAACGATGGCGGGGTGGTTCAGCGAAGCCGCATTTTGGCCCTCGCGGCGGAACCGCTCTTGGAATCCGCTGTCCCGAGCCAGGTCAGCGCGCAGCACCTTTACGGCGACGTCACGCCCCAACCGCTGGTCGTGACCGCGGTGTACCTCAGCCATGCCTCCGTAGCCGAGCAGCTCACCGAGCTGATAACGGCCGCCGAGAACGCGTGTTGAGTTCATCAGTTTCCTCGCTGTGCCACGATAGATTCCATCACTGTGCCGGCAATATCAGCAGCTTCCGCTGATGAAGTGCCAGCGTTTTCCAATACGACGGCGACTGCCGCCACTGGGGTTCCATCCACGATCGCGTAGCCGATAAACCACTCATGGTCTTGGCGTGCGTCACCATCTTCAGCGGTGCCGGTTTTGCCTCCGACTTCGACCCCGTCGATTTGCGCGGCGGTGCCGGTGCCGTTGTCTACGACGCTGTTCATCATTTCGCGCAGCTCTTTTGCCTGGCTGGAGCTCATTGGTTCGCTCATCGTTTCCACGCGTGTTTTGGAGATGATGGAAACGTCAGGGGCCTGAATTTCGCTGACCAGGTATGGCTTTTTCAGTTCGCCGTCGTTGGCCGCCGCTGAGGCGATCATGGCGCCTTGCAATGGGGTCATCCGCACGTCACGCTGACCAATGCCGGATTGGGCCAGCGCCGGTGGGTCACTCATCGGGCCTAGCTTGCTCTCCGAGACACGGGTGGGGCAGCGGAGTTCTTTATCTTCGAATCCGAACTCTCGGGCCTGATCCCGTACTTTGTCCGCGCCCAATTCGTTGGCGAGCATCGCGTATGAGGTATTGCAGGACACAGTGAGAGCCTGCTTGAGGCTCACTTCACTACCGCCGCAGGAGCGGCCGTTGTAGTTCTGAATATGTTTCGTGGTCTGCTCAGGTGTGTATTGCAATGGCGATGGGACTTGCGTATCGGCGGTATAGCCCTCTTTCAGGGCGGCCGCGGTCATCACCACTTTGAAGGTGGAGCCTGGGGGATACGTCTCGTTCAAAGCCCGGTTCAGCATGGGCTTGTTCGGGTCGTTGTTGTAATCCCGCCAAGCTTTTTCCGCTACGTCCTCGTCGTGCGAGGCCAGCGGGTTGGGGTCGTATGTGGGGCCTGATACTGAGGCGAGCACCGCGCCGGTGCGTGGATCGAGTGCGACAACGGCGCCTTTTTGCCCGGCTAGTGCGTCGAATGCGGCTTTCTGCACGTCCGGCTCAAGTGTCAGAACTACATTGGCTCCCTTGGCTTTTCGGCCGGTCAGCATGTCGGATACGCGACGTACGAAAAGTCGATCGTCGGTGCCGTTGAGCATGCTCTCTTCAGCGGATTCGACGCTTGATTCACCGTAGATTGGCGATTTGTAGCCGGTTGTGTGGGCGTACAGTTCGCCCGCCGGGTATGTGCGCAGGTATTTAAGTGGGCCTTTAGTTTTTTCTACCGAGGCGACGGCCGCACCATCCACGACTATTGCGCCACGTTGTGTTGAGTATTCGCTCAACGCGACTCGGCGGTTACGTGGATCGTTCCGTAGCTCGTCGCCACGGATGTACTGGACGTAGTTCAGGTTCGCGAACAGCAGGCCGAACAGGACGAAGATCGCGATCGCGACGCGACGTAGTGGAGCGTTCATCGGCGAATCATCTCCGTGGGGGCGTCACGCAGTTGCAGCGTTTGTGGGCGGCGCGCGATGGGACGTCGTGCCGAGTCAGAGATGCGCATCAAAAGCGCTACCAAACACCAGTTCGCGACGAGTGATGAACCACCCATCGATAGGAAGGGGGTCGTTAGACCGGTCAAAGGAATCAGCTTGCTCACGCCGCCCACAATGACGAACACCTGCAAGGCTAGTGAGAAAGCTAGGCCACCGGCGAGGAGTTTGCCGAATGAATCACGCACGTCAAGTGAGGCTCGGATGCCGCGCTGCGCGACGAGCATGTACAGCATCAGCAAAGCGACGAGCCCGAATAGGCCCAGCTCTTCACCCAAGGTCGTGAAAATGAAGTCGCTTGCCGCGTACTGATTGAGCAGTTCCGGATTACCGGCACCTGGCCCCGATCCGAATAGTCCGCCACTGCCGAGACCGAACAATGACTGCACAATCTGAAAGCCGTCGCCGTTGGCATCCTTGAATGGATCAAGCCAGATGCTGACTCGCAGTTGTACGTGCGAGAACAGTTGCCAGGCGACGATCGCGCCGCTGGCGAACAGGCCGAGGCCAATGAGCAGCCAGCTTGTGCGTTCCGTGGCGATGTACAGCATGACGATGAAGATGCCGAAGTACATCAGGGATGAGCCCAGGTCGCGCTCGAAGATGAGCACGAGCAGGCTTGCGGCCCACGCGGCCACCACTGGCCCAAGGTCGCGTCCGCGCGGAAAGTCGATGCCTAGGAAACGTTTACTCGCCAATGAGAGGACGTCGCGTTTGGCTACCAAATACGCGGCGAAGAAGACCATGAGGGCGAGCTTGGCGAATTCACCGGGCTGCACCGAGAATCCGGCCACGGTGACCCAGATTTTTGCTCCGTTGACTTCGCTGTAGCGGGCGGGCAAAACGGCTGGCAACATGACTAGGCCGATGCCGACGAAACCCGCTGTGTAGGAAAGACGTGCGAGCACGCGGTGGTCTCTGACTACATACAGAACGACCGCGAAACACACGACCGCGGTGAGTGTCCACAATCCTTGCCGAAATCCACCACCAGAAAACGGTGAGGCGTCTGCCCGGTCGTCAAGTTCCATGAAACCCAGATCGAGGCGCCAAATGAAGATCACGCCTATGCCGTTGATCAAGGCAATAGCGGGCATGATCACTGGATCGGCGTAGGGCGCCAACCAGCGAGTCGCCAGGTGAGCGATCAGGTATGACCCGGTGAGCATCATCGGGAACAGGAGCGTGTCTCCGCCGATCTCCCGCTGTTGTGCTGATTCCACAGCCAGCGTGAGAGCGAGCAGTATGCCGCCAACGCCAAGTAGCAGCAACAGTTCTGTTTTTCGGCGGCTCGCGCTTTGATCGGGGGCTTGGTCTGGCGTCGCCGGCGCCACGGTCGGAGCGGTCACGAAGACCTCGCACCCGCACCGGATTTGCGGCAGTTGACTCCGGGGTTTGGTGTTGGTTCCTTCTTTGGCCCAGGGGAGGACGTGGAACTTGGTGAGGGTGAGGGGCTTTCACCGGAAGTGGGTGAAGGCGAAGGCGATGGGCTTGGCTCTGGGGTGTTGCTGGTCAGCTCATCGCATGGCTCGAGCCGTTTTGATCGCAGGCGTGCCAATTGATCGTTGGCGTCACTGCGGCTGCTCGCCCAAATTGTGTCTTCAACATCTTGACGGGTGACCGGCGGAAGGTCGTCGAGCTTGAGGTTGGATTCTTCGACGACTTTTGAGAACTTGAGGCCGCCCAACGAGCCTTTGACCCCACGGTAGATCGCGATGTTGCCCGAGTCCGTGACGCCTAGGTAGTACTGCTGTTGGGTGTAGTACCACCCGCCGAGCGCGGCGATGGCAAGTAGCGCCAGCACAATGCCAACAATGAGTGCGGCGCGCTTACGTTTTTTTGGGGGCGTTGGCTGAATTCGTGGCTCGTCGTCGTCGGGGAGATCCGGTGGTGGCTCGGGGCCGCTCATTGACAGTGCCGCGCGCCCAGCCGCGGAATCGTCGGTCGCGGCGGTGCTGCGGCCTCGGTCGTGTGAGGCGGCTCCACCCACTACTGGTTCATCATCGCTGGTAATGGCGTTAACTACGTCTGCGACGATGCAAGTGATGTTGTCGGGCCCACCGCCACGCAACGCCAACGCGATGAGCCTGTCAGCGGCTTCGCCTGGCTCGGGGATCGCTAGAGCTTCGCTCATGGTTTCGGCTGATACGACTCCGGAGAGCCCATCGCTGCACAGCAGGTATCGATCGCCTGGTCGAGCTTCTCGCACAGAGGAATCGGGGTCGACTTCTCGTCCGTCCAAGGCCCGAGTGAGCAGTGAACGCTGGGGATGTGTTGTCGCTTCGTCGGCGGTGATGCGCCCTTCATCGACGAGCATCTGCACATAGGTGTCGTCGCGGGTGATTTGAGTGAGCACGCCTTCACGCCATACATAGGCTCGTGAGTCGCCCACGTGGACGAGAGCGATGCGGTTTCCGGAAAACAGGGCTGCGGTAAGAGTGGTGCCCATGCCTTCGAGGGCCGGATTTTCTTCTACGGCGTGACGAAGCTGTGAGTTCGCGTTTTCGATGGCGTTGCGCAGCGAGTCGACTAGGTCAACTCCGGGAGCATCCTCATCGAGCGGTGCGAGCGCCGCTATGACGATATTGCTGGCGACTTCACCAGCGGCCATGCCACCCATGCCGTCAGCCACGGCAAGTAGTCGCGCACCGGCATAGACGGAGTCTTCGTTGGCTTCGCGGATCAAACCACGGTCAGAGCGTGCGGCATAACGCATAGTCAAACTCATGCCTGGCCCTCGCTTCGGTCGTGTGATCCCGTTTGCGGGGAACACTGAGGTTGGGCTTTGGGCATGTTGGCAAGGCCAGGGGCGATTCCAGCCCACGTGCCCATGTTGCGGGGCAGGCAGATCTGGGGGCGAAACACTAGTGTGCTCATGAGCGCAGCTCGATTACGGTCCGGCCGATCCGAATCGGCGCGCCAACAGGGACAGGGGTGGGACCGGTGACTTTTGCGCGATCCAAATATGTGCCGTTGGTGGATCCCAAGTCTTCCAAAAGCCATTGCCCGGTTCGTGGGCTTAGACGTGCATGGCGGGTTGATGCGAAGTCGTCTGTCAGCACCAGCGTTGAATCTTCGGCTCTGCCAAGGCTGATCGGCGCATCGCCCAAGGGGATGCGCGTCCCAGCCAATGCGCCTTCAGTCACCACCAAAACTTTGGCGGTTTTGCCCTTTTTCACCTTCGCCGGACGAGTCGCGGCGGGGGCGGGCGGGAATGAAACCCCGCGTGGGGAAGCGACCAGAGACTGAGCTCGAGCTCCGAACACGTCACGCTTGATGACGCCTGCAATTGAGAAGACGAATACCCAGAGCAGTATCAAAAAACCGAACCGGGCAATCGCGAGAACGAGTTCGGGCATCAGCTCAACTTATCCATTCACTTAGCCATCCAGCCGGAAAGTCACCGTGGTGGTGCCTAGCTGTATGACGTCGCCATGTTGCAACGCCACGGCATTGACGCGGTTTCCATTGACAGTGGTGCCATTTGTGGAACCTAGATCGGTGAGCACAACACGGCTCCCGTCAAAGTCCAGCCTGGCGTGCTGTCTTGAGATTCCCACGTCGGCGAGGCGGACCTGGGAGGTTTCGCCACGGCCGATGACCGTTGCGCCGAACGCGAGGGCGAACTGCCGACCGTCGGCGGTGATCAAGCGAGCGCTGCGGTTGCCTTGCATGGGCTGCTGTGGCGGGACCGGCTGGCTCGAAACTGGCTGATCGTATTGAGCTGGGCCGCCGTATGGATCGTGGCCGCCGCCGAACTCGGGCCCCGGTGGGAATGGAGGGCCAGGCACGGGCCCCGTGGGACCGCCAATCGGGCCGGGCATTCCGGGAATCGGGGATGGCGGCATTTGCGGAGCACCGGAGGAGGGGGCTGGTTGCCCGTATGGGTCTTGCCCATATTGAGGTGCGCCTTGCCCATAGTCCGGGGGAGCGGACTGCTGATGCGGTGGTGGGCCACCGAAGTCTTGGCCGCCGTATGGGTTCTGTTGTTGCCAGCCGCCATCGGCTGGTGGGGGTGGCGGCTGAGATTCCATGCCACCGGTAAACACTTCGGCGGCAACGCGGAACATGCCGGTTTCCAGGCCTTCACCGCGCTCGATCTCCACGATGACGTCGCCGTAAACCATCCAGCCTTGTTCGCCGATGAATTCAGCTTGAGCTTGCGCCAGCTCCTGGGCCAACGGTGCCGCGTATTGCGCGAGCTGCTCGTGGTCCCCTGGGCTGAGGTCGATGATGTAACGGTTGGGGACCAGGATCCGGCCCCCGCCGAGGATCGACTTATGCGCGTCAGCTTCGCGCTGCATTGCATTCGCGATCTCCACGGGATGCACTACACCCTTGAAGACCCTCGCGAACGCACCCTCGACGAGGTTCTCCAACCTCTTCTCGAAGCGCTGCAAGACGCCCACCGGTTCCTCCTGTCGTTGGTTATCCATGATCGTATCGGTGCGCTTTTGATCGCACCCCAGCTGTGCCGATGTTGCTCTCTCCTGGCGCAAAAGCACGTTGGGGGCCGTGCTAGGCTCGGTCTGCTCGTAGGGGGTATTCCCACAAAATTCTTCTGTTAAGAATCTTCTTACCGAGCCTATGCAAGTTGAAGCTCCCGTGGTGGCTTTATACACAGCGTAGATGCGCAAGTGGCGGAATGGCAGACGCGCACGGTTCAGGTCCGTGTGTCCGAAAGGACGTGGGGGTTCAACTCCCCCCTTGCGCACCAGCTGAACGGTGGATTGTGTTGACGTCAGAGTCAACCGGTCCACCTTTTTTGTTATTAGTCACTCAGTAAGAAGTGAACATTCGGCCCGATCGCGGCGTGTTTAAGTGGTTAATACCAGTTTTGTTGTAATTTTTTCGTCAGTGGTGTTTGCGATACGACACCGGTTTGTTGCGGCACGTAGACGTACCGCGTTTGAGTAGAGCCAAGGGAGACAAGGCTGGCGTCCCACTATCCAGGTGGGGCGCCAGCCCCTTTAACGGCCAAGCTGTCTTGTTGCGGACGCCATGGGCGGCAGCTCGATGAGAGGCGCGAGAACCATGGACCACGCGATTTGGGCGGAGGGCTTGGTGAAGCGCTATGGCGAGAACACGGCACTTGCTGGCGTAGATCTAGCCGTACCAACGGGCAGTGTTTTGGGTCTGTTGGGCCCAAACGGAGCCGGAAAAACCACCGTTGTCCGGATTTTGGCCACACTGCTGGAAGCAGACCAAGGTCAGGCCCGGGTCGGCGGCTACGACGTGAGAGAACAAGGCCACCAAGCGCGGCAACTTATCGGACTCACCGGGCAATACGCGGCTGTTGACGAGAACCTCACTGGCACTGAAAACTTGCTTCTATTGGGCCGCCTTCTCGGCTTGTCTCGCGCTGCGGCGAAAGTACGAGCCCGCGAACTTCTAGAACAGTTCGGGTTGACTGACGCAGCGTCCAGAGCGGCGAAAACATTTTCAGGAGGGATGCGCCGCCGGTTGGATTTGGCGGCTAGCTTGGTCGGTCGTCCTCCCATGTTGTTCCTCGATGAGCCCACTACCGGGTTGGATCCGCGTGCGCGGGCGGAATTGTGGACGCTCATCCGTAGTTTGGTGTCTGAAGGCGTCACTGTGTTGTTGACCACCCAGTATCTCGATGAGGCCGATGAGCTCGCCGACACGATCACCGTGATTGATCATGGGCGAGTTATCGCCGCCGGGACTCCAGAGGAGCTTAAGGCCAAGACAGGTGCTCAAACATTGGCTGTCCGCCCGCTGCACGAACGGGATAAATCAGCGGTTGTCGCGCTGCTAGCCGAGTTGGCGGGTGAAGAACCTGACACGAGTGGTCGGCTGGTCAGTGTATCGGTTCTCGATCCGGCACTGATGCCACAAGCGGTTCGACGGTTGGAAGAAGCGGAGATCACTGTCACGGAACTGGCCTTGCGAAACTCCAGTTTGAACGAAGTGTTTATGGCGCTGACTGGTCGCCCAGCCGAACCAGATGACGAGGGGTCAGGGGAGCCATAAACATGACAGCGATAGCTGTTCAACCGCATGTCGGGCTGGCCACGGGGCTGCGGCAAACATTGACTTTGGCGTGGAGAACGGTGGTTCAGGTTCGTCATAATCCCTGGGAGCTGAGCGACTTCAGCATTCAGCCAATAATGTTTGTCTTGCTTTTCACCTATGTTTTTGGCGGGGCGATCGCTGGCTCGGTGAGCGACTATCTCACGTTCATGTTGCCCGGCATGATCGTCATGAACATGTTGTTCGTGACGATGTATGTGGGGCAGGGTCTCAATACAGATTTGACGAAAGGTGTATTTGATCGGTTGCGTTCGTTGCCGATAGCGCGTTGGGCTCCGCTGGCGGGGCGAATCGTTGCCGATCAGGTGAAGCAAGCCTGGTCGATCGTGTTGGTTCTTGGCGTCGGGTTCATATTGGGGTTCCGTATTGGCACTAATGTGTTGGCTTTGCTGGCGGCAGTGGCTCTTCTTCTAGTTTTCGCGTTGGCGTTTTCTTGGGTTTCAGTGCTGGTGGGGGTCATGGCCAAAGATCCAGAGCGTGTGCAGATTTTCGGATTTACCGCGTTGTTCCCGGTGACATTCGTCAGCAATGTTTTTGTGCCAGTCGACACGATGCCCGGTTGGTTGCAGGCTGTGGTGAAGGCGAACCCGGTGAGCATTCTTTCCGACGCGTGTCGCGGTTTGATGATTGGCGGTCCTGTTGCGACGCCGCTGTGGCAGTCATTGTTGTGGGCGGCGGGCATCGCCGCGGTTTTCGCGCCAATCTCTCTTTGGGCATTTAAGCGCCGGGCTTGACTAAATGCGATGAGGTCGAAATTCCTGGCTTATCCGTTAAGTGCGATTAATTGTTGGCGATTTCTTTATCTATTCCTTCTTCCTTAAGAAGAAATAGTTTCGTATTCTCATTTCACCATCGGCTCGCACGTGAGGGCTATCACATGAAAGTATCCGTCAGATTATTGCAAACTTGTTTAATCGCATGTGCTGTCTTAGCGAGCGTTTTCGTTGTGAACGTCGCTCCTGCCCAGGCAGCTCGCCCGACTAACCCGGCGTCTTATGCTGCCTCGAAATGTGGCTCCGGATATTCACTCATTCATTCCTACAACAAAACAGATAGCCAAGGCATAATTTGGAGCAAGTCTTATGTCTTCTGGAATGGCTCCAGTAAAAAGAACTGTGCAATTGTGTTGAAGTGGTTCGAATGGGGATACAACAGCGATACGTATATCGACCTTAGCTCCTACAACAGCAATGGCACGCGCTACCAGCGGGACTGGGACAGTGGCGATTACGCCTACTACGCCGGTCCGGTCTACCTCTACGCCCCCGGACGATGTGTAGACATTCTTTCCTTCGTGGACGCCAACTCAGGTGGTGCTCGATACACCTATGACTCACCAATGGTGGGCTGTGGCTAAACCAACAAAAATGGCGGCGTGGATATCCACGCCGCCATTTGCTTGCCTGGCCACAGATAGCTCGCGGCCCCGGTGCAAGATGAGCGAATGGATTCCGAATCCCTCGTCGTTCACAAAGCGCAGCAGCTCGTCGAGTTAGCTTCCCCAGCATTTGAGCCAGCCAATGTGCTGTATGAAAGTGCCACCACTGTCGTGTTCGCCGGCCAAAGGTTTGGCGAACCCATCGCGGCCAAAGTGCTGGTGAGCACCGCGCCGCAATGGCGGGCCCTATTCACCCGTGAACTAGCCGTCTATCGCTTTTTCGCGCAGCATCGTCCGCCGCTACGCGTACCTGAGCTATTGGACACAGATGAAGCGCGGGGTGTGCTTTTCCTTGAGCACGTCATCGGGGAGCGGGTAGGTGAGCAGCGGCATCCAGCGCTACTCACAGAACGCGACGAACTCGCGCGCATTTTTACCGAAGTTCGGCGACTCGGTGAATGGAACGTGCAAGTACCCAGCCCATGGCGAGTGGATTACGCCCCTCGACTGGAACGACTACGCGGGCACAATTTATTAGACAGCGGCGAGTATTCGGCGGTGCAAAGCCTCTATGCGCGCGCCCAGCGCCAGCTGGCAAAAACCGGGCTCACCTTTAATCACGGAGACCTTGAACTTCGAAACATCATCAGAACCTCCGATGGGTTCACATATGTGGATTGGGAGTCGGCGGGATCTTTCTTGCCGGGCTTCGATTTGGCCCAATTGTGGGTGCTGTTGGGAAAGATTCACGGCCCACGCCGGGTAATTGAAGACATCGTCACGGATGCTGGACCAGCCCATTTCGCGCCGTTCCTAGTGAATCTTGTGTTGTTACTCGCGCGGGAGTTGCGCACATACCAAGGGATGAAGCCGTCACCGGAGCGGGATGAAACGGTGGCCTTGTTGCAAAAGGATTGGGCGCAGGTCCGGACGCAGCTGTTACAAAAGACACGTGGATAATCAGTAGGTATGTCAGCTGAAACCGCACCTCTCGCATATGTCCGTGGCGATATCGCCGAAATTTTGGCGCAGCGAGTGCGCGATGCTGCTCACCGTTCCCTCAATGTCGAGCTAGCTGACGCGTTGATTCGGCCCTCCAGTGCTGGCCGAGGCGGCGATTATCAGTCAAACGCCGCGATGAGTTTGGGTAAGAAGCTTGGTCAAGCTCCTCGAGTTGTGGCGGAGGCGATTGTGTCGGCTCTGCGGGCCGACGATGTGACCAGCGAGGTCACCATTGGTGGACCTGGGTTCATCAATTTTGTGCTGCGTGACGATTGGCTCGCGGCGCAAGTGTCGGGCCAGCTGGCGGATACGCAACTTGGCGTGCCGCAAAGTGCGCACCCGAAGCGTGTGGTTTTGGATTTGTCCGGCCCTAACGTGTCCAAGGAGATGCATGTTGGTCATCTCCGGAGCACAATCATTGGCGATGCCTTGGTGAGGTTGTTGCGGGCGGTTGGTCATGAGGTCATTCCGCAGAACCATGTGGGCGACTGGGGCACACCATTTGGCATGCTTCTGGAACATCTGCACGATGTGGACTCCGCTTCTGGCGCGAAGCATTCAATATCCGATTTGAATACTTTCTATCAGCAGGCGCGCACTAAATTCGATGCCGATGAAGATTTCGCGGAGCGGGCCCGTCGCCGGGTCGTGGCTTTGCAGGGTGGCGAACCCGACACCCTAGCGTTGTGGAAAGAGCTCTTCGAAGAATCCGAGCGCCATTTTATGGCGGTGTACGAGCTGCTCGGCGTGGGCCTTACTCCGCAGGACACCAAGGGCGAAAGCAGCTATAACGACGTTTTGCCTGAGATTGCCGCCGAGTTGGAAGACCGGAAACTAGCGGTCATTAGTGGCGGAGCATTGTGCGCCTTCCCGAAAGGATTTACGAATAAAGAAGGCGAGCCAATGCCGCTGATTATTCGCAAGTCTGATGGTGGATATACGTACGACACCACTGACATGGCAACGGCGAAATATCGTGCTCAGGTCCTCAAAGCCGATGACATGATTTATGTTGTTGACGCTGGACAAAATCTGCATTTCGAGATGATTTTCACGATGGCTCGGGAGGCTGGTTGGGTCCCCGATTCCACACGGACTGTTCACGTCACTTTTGGTGTGGTGTTGGGCGAAGATGGCAAGCGTTTGCGCACACGGGCTGGCGATAGCGTGAAACTGGTCGACTTGCTGGAAGAAGCTGTCGAGCGCGCTGGCGAGGTTGTTGCCGATCGCAGCGAGTTGTCGCCACAGGAACGGGCGGAGGTGGCCCGCGCGGTAGGCATCGGGGCCGTCAAATATGCCGATCTATCGAGTGACCGCGACAAGGATTACATCTTTAGTTGGAAGCGCATGCTCGCGATGGACGGTAACACCGCGGTGTATTTGCAGTATGCGAACGCCAGGATTCACTCAGTTCTACGCAAAGCGGGATCGGCTGTTTCCACGGGCGGCGGTTCGGTAATGGTGGACGCACCGGCTGAGCGGGCGTTGGCATTGAGCTTGGCTCGTTTCCCGGCCGCTGTGTTGAGCGCGGTGGAAAATCTTCAGCCCCATCGTCTATGCACCTATTTGTACGAGCTAGCCACTGCCTTTTCTCATTTTTACGAAACATGCCCGATCGCAAACGAAACTAACGAAAAGGTGCGGGCATCACGTTTGGAGCTTTCGTCCGCTACCAGCGCTGTACTGGAAAAAGGCCTCGATCTACTTGGGATCGCCACGCCACACCGGCTGTAGCGATATCGTCGCGTTGAATCAACAAAACAATACGTAACCCTCACATAGGGTCGCGTAATGCTAGGCGAACACCCAATCCCGGAGCACCTGGAGGGCAAGTGACAGCACGGCACAGTGCACTCATTCGCCGAAAACGGCTCGGCGCCGAACTGCGACGTATTCGTAAAGAACGCGGCCTAACTGGCGCAGAGCTCGCTAAACAACTCGGCTGGTCCGAGTCTAAAGTGTCAAGAGTGGAAACGGCGCGCATTGGCCTTTCAATGCCTGACGCCCGCAGATTTGTGGAAAGTCTCGCGCTGATTGAAGAAGTGCGCGACAACTTTTTAGCCTTGGCTGAAGACGCCGCGAACACCCGGGGCTGGTGGAACGCCTATCGAAGCGTAATCACCACCGAGCAGCGAATGGTTGCCGACGTGGAGGCTGGTGCGGCGTCGATTCGCTATTACGCCTCAGTGATGCTTCCCGGGCTCGTGCAAACACCGGAATATGCTCGCCACTGTTTGAAATGGCACGCTGATCTTGGTGTCGGCGCGGATGATGTGGACTCGGCGGTCGACATCAGAATGGCTCGGCAACGAGTCCTATCTGGAACTGAGCCGTTGCGATACGACGTGCTCATCGACGAATCGTTATTGCTTCGAGCGTTGGCTCCTGTCGACATCATTCGTGGCCAACTGCGACGTCTTATCGAATTGGCGACTTTGCCCCACATTCAGTTGCGGATTTTGCCATTGGAGCGGGAGAACGCGATTTGGCCCCCAGCAGGCCACTCTTTCTGTCTCATTGACTTTCGGGACCCCTCGGACCCGCCAGTCGTGGGGTTGGAAAGCCTGATTGATCTCCGCTATTTGTCGGAGAAACAACACGTTGATACGTATAAAGCGCTTTTTGACCGGACATGGAGCGTAGCTCTAGCCCGGGATATATCGATTCGGCGACTTGAGGAACTCGCTGGCGCCGCATGAGGCTGTAAAAAGTTCCTTGGTTATCCTGTAGGGCGAACCTTTTCTGCTGATACAAGGAACGTGCCGCCGTGAGGGCAGATCCTGAATCCATAGCTCCATATCGAGCTTTCGCATACGCGATGCTGGCGCTACACCGATGCCAGCCCTTCCCAGCGCAGGAAGAATGTACCTGTGGAGTTGCTCGACGGGAGTGCGACGTTGTGCGTCTAGCAAGCTCGTTGTTGCCGGAGTGGCCAGCGCATTCACCGCCACCATCTAATGCGCTGGTGCCCGATGGCCTGTTGGGCAGCCTTGCGCGTTAGCCGCGGACACTCACCGGTCGTCCGCTCCAAACGCGCAAGATGTCCCGAACCGAAATAATGCCAATGACCTCGTTGTCTTCAAGAATGACGAGGTGGCGAAATCCACCGCGCACCATGGTGGCGCTGGCGTCTTCCAGGCTCCAGTCAAGGCCAGCGTAAATAAGATCGCTAGTGAGATGATCCCCCGCGGTTTCCACATCGGGATCCCCGCCACTTCCGATTGCGTTGAGAATGTCTCTTTCGGTGAGGATTCCAACCCCTGGCGTGTGGTCGGGATCCAAAACCACGGCCGCGCCGACACGCCGAGCGGACATAAGTGCCGCGCTTTGGCGCAAGGTGTGTCCGGGGCCAATGGTGAGAATGTTTGTCGTCATCGCGTCGCTTACCTTCATGGCGGCACCTCTTCCCGAGCGTTCCCGTCGCCCCGTGTGGCCTCATGGTGACTTGCCGCACACGTTCTGACAAGAGTAATCGACAAACTCACCGGAAGGTTTAGCTACGTGCGGTGCGTGGCGGGCGCGTCACCGTTTGCTCGCTGGCGCGTTATCCACGGCGTGAAGCACAACTCCGGCTACGACGACTTAACTCCTGAGCCCAGCCAACCCCTGCCAAACCTGGCCGACGCGGAAGTAATCTCGGTAAAAATCGACGCGCCAGGCGAAAAGAAAAAGCCCTGCGCCGGCCTAGAAGAAAGCCTCGACCAGATCGAGCGCCTCGCCGCCGAACTGGCGGATCTCGCGGCCCCCGAGCCGTCGACGGATGCCAAGGTCGAATCGGCCGTGCCCGACGTTGAACAGGACAAGGCCCCAGACCCCTCGCACGCGGCGCCGCCACGGCCTTCCCCGCGGCGACCTCGGCCAAACGTGGACTCGCGTAAGTCGACGAAGAACACGACTAGCGAGGCATCAACGGCGAAACCCGAGCCCGCCGCGGAAAAAAAGCTCCAAAACAATGGGCCAATCAAGACGTTCCACAGCCCGCGAGAGCATGAACCGATGCCGCCATCGTGGGGAGCGACGACGCCCACAGCTGAAGCCGCGCGGCCTCAACCCACCCGGGTCGCAGCGAAAGAAGCGCCAAACCCCACCCGGGAAATGCCACGCGTTGCGCATACCGGCCCGCACTCGCCGACGAAAAATACCGGGCCTGCACCCCGAAAGAACTCAAGGCGCTGGGTGTTCGGACTGCTAGCCGCAGCCCTTGCCATACCCGCATTCGCCCTTGGAGCTGTGCAACCTTGGCTAAGCGAGGGAAGCGGGGAAGAACAAGTCACCCTTGGTGCGAGCGATCGCGACATAGACATTGTTGACTCTGGCCCGCAAGACCCGACGGGCGCCATACCGAACAAAAAATCGTCTAAAAACGACACGCCCACGCCAGACCCGGAAAGCCAAAGCAGCCCCAGCGCTTCTCAATCAGCGGGCGAAGAAACTCCAAGTTCGACGCCCACAGCCTCGCTCCGCCGCGGTACGCCAGCACCCCTGTATGTCAAGGTGACCGCCAACGAGGCGAACCCGCGAGCGGGCGTCGCTGTGACGTTCACACTGCGTTGGACAGACGGGACTGGCCACTATGCGGGGCTGAGCAGTAGCTGGGACGACGGCAGCCCGGTCAATAACTCACAGGGTGCGGGTTGCAGCGGCGGCAAAGACGCCTTTGACACTTCAGGCAGCCACAATCTCACCCACACATACAGCAAAGCTGGCACGTACACCGCGGATTTCACGGTTACTACCGAAACATGCGACGGTAAAACTGAACGCCGCACGGTGTCACTCACAATCGAGGTCGCGGCAGCGCCAACGCCCACGCCGAGCCCCACACCAAAACCCAGCGACAGCACGCCATCTAGCTAATTTTTGTGCATGGTGACATACTCCGCGTCTTTTGTGGCAAGAACATAACCAGCGTTCTCAAATGCCCGCAAAGACGCGGAGTTTTCAACGCGAATCAGTGCCGTCACCGATTGCGGTCCAAAGGTGTCAACCAACCAAGCGTGGCCAGCATTCAGCAGCGGCACGCTTAGCCGTTTTCCGCGTGCGCTCGGCGCCATGTTGATGCTGATCTCCCACGTATCTGACTCGGTTGCGTCGAACCGCACAACCCCCACCGCTTCGCCCTCGAATTCGCCGATCAGGAGGAATCGCTCCTCCGACGCTAGCGTTCGGTCGTACCAGCCTTGATGGTCTGCCCAACACACCTCATCGGTATTAACAGAGGCCGCTCTAGTGGCAGGATCATTGCGCCACTTCCATATCGCGGCGGAATCTTTCGGTTCGGCAGGCCGAACCCGCAATTCAGACTTCACGACTACTTTCCTCGGCTAGTCCAATAATCTGTTCCGCGACGCGAGAAGCGCCGAGTCCATCTACGAGCCGCCATGCCGCTTCTCCAACCCGGTTCGTTTCCGCATGCTCGCGCAGCGAATGCCACGGTGTCCGGGGTCCCGTGATCGCGTCCTCAACGTCACCCAGTCCGAAAGCGACTCCAGCTTCAATCGCCTTGGCGTAAGAAAGATCTTGATTCGCCGCCACCTTTACCAACGCCATGGGCGCGCCCAGGCAGCACAGTTCCCATACGGTGGTACCCGCTGCGCTGATCACGAGATCGGCCCAGCCCATGGCCTCTTCGACATTGGGCAAAGTTCCGGTGGCTTTAAGGGAGGATCCAGCCGGTACGGGCTGCTTTTCCAGGGCATCTGTGCCCTTGGCGGAAATGACGTGCAGCTCGATGTGGGGAAGCTCAGCCAATACGCGCGCGGCCAGGCGTGAGGTCGCTGCGCGGGCGTCGGTTCCGCCCAGGACCAGCAGTATTCGTTGAGCTCGCCCTTGCCAGTTTCGAACGCGATATTGGGCCGGGCGGGCGGCGGCGAACTGTGGGCGCAGCAACGCGAACTTTGGTCCACGTAGAACGCGAGCCTCAGACCAGGCGTCGTAATTCATGGCTAAACCCGACAGGTTTTGGTTAATCACCAATGCTGCGGGCAAGGGGCGTAGTGATTCGTCGTCTATTGCTACCAAGGGGGTAGGCATGGCTTCGAGGTCTTGTGTCGTCGCCTCGTAGGAGTCGATGACAGCAATATCCCAGTCAGTGGCCAGTTTGGGCAGGATGGAAGGTGCTTCGGCCTGCACGGTGCGCAAGCCGAGCGCCTCAGCTTGGGTTTGCGCCCAGCGGACCTCTGAAAAGTTCGTGGCGATGCTTACATCTGCTCCACGAGTGGCCAAGGCGGCTCCCAAGGCGGCGGACCGCACGAAATGCCCCGCGCCCTTAGTGGCACCCAGGTCGCAGTAGAGCCCGACCCGAATCGTTTTAGCCTTCACTGATCTCCTTTTGGCGTACTTCGGCGTTGAGGGCCACCAGGTCCGCACGGGTGCGCAAAAGGCTCACTAGCTCGCGCCAGGTGGGAGCGCGGTCGCCAATGATGTTCGCGATGGCTTCCAACAGGGCGGCATCTTCTGGAGTATCCAGCGTGATGCGCAGATCGCTGGCGTCAGGCGCGAAAACCAGTCCGGCGATGCGGTATTTGTCGGGATTGCCATAGATATCTGAGGTGACGTGAGCTCGGTGCGGCCCCTGTGCGTGCAGGTCGACCGCCCGCAATGCCTGAGCGGAGAACACCTCAACATCGAGCCCGCGGGGAAGACTTCGGCTCACCACAGTTGATAGGTAGTCGACATTTCCAGCCTGGAAACTTGCGATTGCATGGGAAATAAGCGCTGGATCGAGCATGGGGCAATCCGCTGTGAGTCGCACCACAGTGTCGGCTGGATATTCGTCGAGCGTTACCAAGAACCGGTCCAGCACATCATCGAGCGATCCGCGAACGTAAGCGAAGCCCGCTTGGTCGCAATGTTTAGCCAGCGCGTCGTCAGAGGAGTCTTCGCTAGTGGCAACCACTACGTTATCTATGTCCCCTGATTGTTGCGCGGCACGTACAACCCAGTCCAATACCGGGCGTCCGGCAAGAGGGCGCAAGACCTTCTCTGGCAGCCGCGATGAACTCATTCGGGCTTGGATTATGGCGGTTACGGTCATGACTTTGACGCCTCGAAATAGGGGTAAAGGTGGCGAACACTTCCCGGCCGCCACCCACTTATGGCGGAAACGATACAGTTTTGCGGTCCATGCCTTGTCAGCTGTTCAGTAGGAGGTCGCAAAAATGACGTCGTGGGAGGGTGCCTCGGTACTAATCACCGGGGGGACCGGGTCCTTCGGGCGGGCTTTTGTGCGCCGACTGCTGGAGGACGGAATGGTTCGTCGCATCGCGATTTTGTCGCGCGACGAGCTAAAACAATACGAGCTGCGCCAGTACTTCAATGACGATCCACGCTTGCGCTGGTTCCTGGGCGACATCCGCGACATTGACCGGCTTCGCCGTGCCTTCCGTGGCGTGGATTTTGTGGTGCACGCCGCCGCGTTGAAGCAGGTGGATACCGCGGAATACAACCCAGAAGAGTTCATCAAGACGAACATTCTGGGTTCGCAGAACGTTATCGATGCCGCTATCGACGTGGGTGTGCGCCGGGTTATCGCGCTTTCCACTGACAAAGCCAGCAGCCCCATCAACTTGTACGGCGCCACAAAACTGACCGCTGACAAGCTCTTCATCGCGGGTAACCACTACGCCGGCGGTGCTGACACCCGGTTCGCGGTTGTGCGATACGGCAATGTTGTGAATTCCCGTGGGTCGGTGTTGCCGTTCTTCAAAAAGCTCATCGATGAGGGCGCGACCACTCTGCCAGTCACTGATCCGCGCATGACCCGTTTCTGGATTACGCTTCCTCAGGCGGTTCAGTTTGTGCTCGACTCATTCGAGCGAATGCATGGTGGGGAATTGTATGTTCCACGTATTCCAAGCATGCGCATAACGGATCTTGCGGCCGCAATGGCCCCAGAAGCTGAAATAAAGATTGTTGGAATCCGCCCCGGCGAGAAGCTCCATGAAGAGATGATTAGCGTCGAGGATTCACGGCGAGCACTACGATTCGACGATCACTACGTGGTGCAGCCGGTGCTGCAATCCTGGACACTGGACCATGTGAAGGGTGGCGAGCAGGTGCAAGACGGATTCTGCTACCGCTCCGACCTCAACGACCAGTGGCTAACCCCTGATCAACTCCGTGCGATGGTCGCACCGAACTAACGAGAGCCGTTTGCCATGAACGCGCCATTTTTGCCATACGGCCGGCACTGGGTCGCCGACGAAGACATCAACGCCGTCAACGACGTGCTGCGTGGTGACTGGCTCACCACTGGTCCCGCGGTCGATGCCCTGGAAGCCGAGCTAGAGAAAGTGGCTGGCGCGCCAGCCGTCACGGTTTCCTCAGGGACCGCTGCCCTGCACGCCGCATACGGTGGGCTCGGGCTAGGCCCAGGCGATGAGGTCATCACAACCCCGATGACTTTCATCGCCACCGCCTCAGCTGCCGCGATGTTGGGCGCGAAAGTGCATTTCGCTGACATCAGCGAAGACACCGCCAATATTGACCCCGGCGCGGTAGATGCTTTGCTCAGCCCGCGCACCGCGGTGGTCGCTGGTGTGGACTACGCCGGGCATCCCATTGATGCCGATGCGCTGCTGCCGCTATGCGACAAGGTCGGCGCATTGCTGGTCGAAGACGCCGCGCACTCCATCGGCGGAACATACAAAGGTCGGCCAGTGGGCAGTTTGGCCGACATCACCACCTTCTCGTTCTTCCCCACCAAAAACTTGACCAGCGGTGAAGGCGGCGCTGTCGTCAGCCCTCACGCGGACGTATTGAAAGAGATTCGGCGGTTCGCCCGGATAGGCCGTTTGGCTGACGCCAGTGAGCACCGTCACCAAGATGAGGGCCCTTGGTGGTACGAGATGCCTACCTTCGGGATCAACTACCGCCTGCCTGACATCCTTTGCGCACTCGGGCTGTCTCAACTGCAGCGTTTGAGTAGCTTCGTGACGCGACGCTCCGAACTTGTGGCCCGCTACCACGAACTTCTCGCGGACGTGCCCGGGCTGCGGTTGCCAACGCAGCGACCTGAAGTCGACCCCGCATGGCACCTATTCTCGGTGCGGGTTCAGGGCGGGCGTCGCAAAGAGGTATTTGAGGCGATGCGCGCGGCTGGAATCGGCGTCCAAGTAAATTACATTCCGGTGTACTGGCATCCGGTCTTTGAAGACTCCGGCTACCAACGGGGGCTGTGCCCGGTTGCTGAACAATATTATGCCGAGCAATTGAGCCTGCCGCTGTTTGCGGCGATGACAAATGCCGACCAGGATCGAGTAGTGGAGACGCTACGGAAAATCCTTGGTTAGCCCGACCGGGCGCCAGATGAACGCTGGCGGTAGGCATGGCTGAGCAAACGACAACTCACGATGGTGCCGCGCGCCGACAACTCGTCGGCAAGGGCAGCATCTACACCCTGGCTACCGCCGTGCAGATGCTTGGCGTTCTGGTCGTGCTGCCTATCTTGTCGCGCCTGCTTTCCCGGGCCGAATATGGTCAGGTGGCGCTCGCGACCGTCATTACGAGCACGCTCGGTCTTGTCGCCGCCCTGGGGCTGCACGCGGTAATCACCCGCGAATACTTCACTGGTGGTGATGGTCCGCTAGCGGCCCGCAGACTCGTGGCGATCACCATTGTGGTCAGCATCGCCATCGGTGGAGTTGGACTGGCGACAGGGCCGCTGTGGGGCGCCGCGCTTGGTGGGTTCACGACCGCGCTTGCTCTTGGCGCGCTTACGAGCATCGCCTGGGCGTGGATCACCGCTGGTCAGGCGATGTTGCGAGCTACCCATAGTGCTGGTCGTTTCGTGACTGTAGCTGTGGTGAATGTGCTCGGCGGTCAGTTGTTGGGCTTGGCCGCGGTGGTGTGGATTTCGGCTAGCGCGACATCATATTTGACCGGGGTTGCTTCTGGGGCATTCGCGGCCGCGTTGCTGTCGTTGGCCTGGGCCCGGCCCGTATGGTCCGGTTTGGCGGATCGGGCGGCGCTCCGAAGCTGGTTCGCGATCGCTTTGCCGACGGTGCCGCACAGTGCGGCCTTGTTTCTGATGTCGGTGGGGGACCGGTTTGTCATACAAATCCAGGAAGGCGACTCAGCTGTAGCGGCCTATTCTTTGGCATATCAAATGGGCTCGTTGGGCATTATTTTGATCGCCGCGGCGAACAATGCCTGGGCACCTCTGATTTATGGTGCGAAGGAAGAGCGTCGCTGGTCCATTTTGGCGAAGACCACTAAAGACATGGTGTCACTGTCGGCGCTGTTGGACGCTGGATTGGCGTTCGCGG
>JABFVL010000041.1 GCA_013362805.1 Mycobacteriales bacterium
TGTTAAATCCTTATCCCAGGGTAGCTGGCGCTAACAGGGCGCCGTGGTGGGGTTGTGGGCCACTGCAGCAGTGCTGACTACGTCGATATCCGACAATTCCCCGCCCTTCGGCTTGGGTGCGTGCACCGCTACCAAAAAGGTTTCTTCAACAGCGAAGGAGCGATAGTCGCCATCTGGGATGCCCGCCCAACCCTCCAAGGGAGCGATGAAACCGTCAGTGCACGGCACTCCGCTCCAGCTGTCCGCACTGTTGGAAGATCGGAATGTTCCCTTCACCGTGAAAATAAGCATGGAGGCGCCATCGGCGAACTCAATGACGCCATAGGGCACCAAGTCGCCGGCCAGGAAATGCGCATCACTGTTCACCCCACCCGCACGGTTCTGTTCCACCCGAGCTCGCAATGCTGGGATCGTTTCCGTTGTGTATGGCCCTGGGGCGAACAACACCGAGTCGCGCTGATCGAGATTAACTCCATTTTCTAGATATTCGGCATATTCCCCTGGGACGCTCGCAGCGGCTTTTCGCAGCTCCCCGGCACCTTCCGGGACGACAAACCCATCTTTGTCGACGGAAGCTTCCGGCACCTGGCCAGCTCGGGCATACACGACAAGCCCAGTCAGCAACCAGGCCTGCTCTTCACTTGCCCTAGTGAAGTGCAGCAATAGGTCATACTTATCGCCGTTTTCTTCGCCATTACCCAACAGGTCGGCGTACACAATGAATGAGGCCGGATAGCTGGTTTGTTTTGGTAGATGCAATTCGACGACCGAGATACCCAAATCTTCGTGTCGCCCGTAGAGGGCCTCCACCGCCGGATACGCCGATTCGGCGACATGACCGGCGAACGTCACGTCTTCGATGGAAGTCCATGTCTGGTCGAAGACAACCCGCGCCTGTTCAGGGGTAATCACGGCAGGGCGAGGTGCCGCAGGCACAGCGGGCGAGGCCACAATCGCGGTAGCCGCGACAGCGGCGGCGGCAACCGTGCCGAGAGCGACCTTGCTAGCCGCCACCAATTTGGTGCCCAAAGACGCAGAACCCGCGCCCGCGACATCGCCGATTGCTTGAGAGCCAGAGCCGGTGCCCAGATCTGGCGCCGGGCTGGGCGTGACCTGTCCGACGATATCGGTGGCCACGGTAGCGCCAGCGCCCAATGCCCCACTGGTGACCGCAGCGCCCGCGAGTGCGGTCACCAAACTGGCTACCCCGGCTCGGCTCAGCCAGTCGGGCCCAAATACTTCCGTGGCCGCCGTCTCCAGAGCGTGAAGGAAGTCGGCAGCGCTCGGATACCTCTCGTCGGGATCTTTGGCGATCGCCGTAGCTATGACGGACGAAAGTGCGGGGGCGACTCCATATTCGGCGGTGAAATCAGGCACTGGTGTGCGCACGTGGTTAGAAATAGTGTCCGCAAGGTTCTTGCCAGCGAAAATGCGCCGCCCAGTCAAGAGCTCGGCGAGCACCATGCCGCAGGCATACACATCTGAGCGCACATCCAGTGGTTTGTTACGGATGAGCTCTGGACTCATATAGGAAGGTGAGCCCTCAACCATTTCGCCGACTCGACCGGCCGGTCTGGTCAGTCCAAAATCGATGAGCCGAGTTGTGCCGGTGCGATCCAACATAATGTTGTCGGGCTTGACATCCCGGTGAATCAAACCGTGCCCATGCAGATGCACCAGCCCGGTGAGCGCGCCACGGAATACCCCAAGTGCTTGTTCGCCAGTAAGCCGCTGGCCATTTTTCAGCAGCTCACGCAAAGACACGCCGTCGATGTAGTCGGTGACGATGGTCATCGCGCCAGGCTGATTAAGAAAATCGCGCAACTGCGTGCAATGTGGGTCAGTGAGCCGCCGCATGGTTTCGGCTTCGGCGTAGAAACGTTCTACGAATCCCGGGTCTTGGCATAGGCGCGGTGCCAACACCTTCAACGCGACGAGGGTGTTGTTAGCCGGGTCTAGCGCCCGATACGTAACACCGGTCGCACCTTGACCCAACATCGTCTGCAGTTTGTATCTACCCAGCATTGAACCAACTGGCACCGTTGGGCGCGGCGGAGTGGCTGATGGCGGCGGAGGCAAAACGGGCTTGGGCTTTTTTATTCTGCGCGGTTGCGGCAACGCGGCGAGCACCAACACGACAAGCACTACTAGACCTGCGAACCACAATGGCCAACGGCTTGTTGGCGCGGCTACTCCCGTTTCGTACAACACCAATGCCTCACCGAAACCGGCGGCAACGGCCAGGGGCAACGCGATCATCGTGTTGACGAAACGGTTCCCGACAATGCGGCGAGCGTAAAAGACGGCCACGGTGCCAAATATCAGGGCCAGAATCAGACCGAGTACACCAGGAATGCTGGACCAAGCACTGCCAGGGGCCACAAGACGAACCTGCGCGTGGCAACCATCAGCGTCAATGGACAAAGTAGAGCTGCGGGCTACCGCTGGCTCCCAAGGCCCGACAACTAGCCGATTTTCCCCGACGGTGTCACGAAACTCGCCATTGGAGTAATAGCCGCCAAACGCGGAAAGCTCAGCCTTGACCGCACCCAAGGGCTCAGTACTGTCTATGACAAATACCCAATGCGTGTCCTTTTCGGCACGTACCGCATCATCGGCGGAAAGCCCATTGAGCGCGATGCCCTTAGCCGCGCTTTCATATGCCTGACGATCCTCGAGCTGTTTCGCGGCTTTGCGCGCTTGACTTGCGGACGTGAACTCATACGCGGTTACCACGCACTTTTGTTCAGCTGCCTGAGCCCCGCTGGGATAGGAAATGGCGAACAGTAACGCCACCAAAAGTATTAATTGGGCGCTCCCCGAACGCGCGTATTTCATCGAAACTCCCGCTTCGTTGTCCAGCGCGCATGCAGGCGCTGCACCTACCCTGGCATATTCGCGTGGGATGCGGTGGCCGAACGCGCTCGTTCCACCACCCGAGGTAGCACGGAAATCAAGGCCGCCACGTCTTCTGTTGTGGAGGTATGACCAAGCGAAAATCGGATTGAGCTTCGAGCCAAAATTGGACCCTTGCCCATCGCCAACAAAACGTGGCTGGGTTGCGGCACCCCAGCGGTGCATGCCGAGCCGGTGGAACATTGAATGCCTTGCGCGTCAAGCAACATCAGCAGCGCATCGCCTTCACAGCCGGGAAACGAAAAATAGGCGTTACCCGGAAGGCGATGCACCGGGTCGCCTTGCAATATTGCTTCGGGCACCTGAGCTCGCACTCCAGCGACGAGTTCATCACGCAACGCCGCCACATCGGCGGCATGCGCGGACTGGTTGTCGACGGCATGGCGCACTGCTACACCCATGGCAACGATACTGGCGGTATCAAGGGTTCCCGAGCGAACTTGCCGTTCTTGTCCTCCCCCATGAAGCAATGGCGCGCATTTTGTGTCCTTGCTCAGGATCAAAGCCGCCACACTGTGTGGTCCACCAATTTTATGCGCGGTCAGGGTTAGTGCTTGCGCGCCCGAGGTGTCAAAAGCCACCGGTAGTTGGGATATGGCCTGAACGGCGTCTGTGTGAAACGGCACCTCCGCGAGTTTTGCCGCTTCGGTGAGCTCGGAGATCGGTTGGATCGTGCCGACTTCGTTGTTCGCCCACATGACAGTGGCGAGGGCGACCCGAGCGCCATACTCGCTCAGCGCGTCGGCGAACGCGTCCGGTGAGACACGGCCATATTCGTCGACGGACAACCAATGGATGTACGCACCCTCGTGCGTGTGAAGCCACTCCAGGGCATCGAGCACCGCGTGATGTTCTACTGGTGAGGCGATGATGACATCTCGTTCTGGATTCTCACTTTTGCGCGCCCAATAGATTCCTTTAACAGCGAGGTTGTCACTTTCGGTGCCGGTGCCCGTGAAAATGATTTCGCTGGGCCGGGCACCCAGTGCCGCGGCGATGTCCTCTCGCGCTTCTTCCACTCGCCGACGGGCGGCTCTGCCTTTGGCATGCAGCGAAGAGGGGTTCCCGTATTCGTCCATCGCGGCAAAGAACGCGTCTTTAACCTGCGGCAACATCGGCGTGGTGGCGGCGTGATCGAGGTAGACCATAATCACCCAGCCTAGCCGCCCGATATTTGCCAGCTACCCCAGAGAGACAAGGGGGCGATTCGCCGGAAATATCGGGCGGATTGCAAGACTAGTTTTGCCGCGCCTTCAAAGCCGCGATCGCCTGTGGCAGCACGGTGAACAAGTCGCCGACGATGCCAAAGTCAGCAATCTCGAACAGCGGAGCGTCGGCATCTTTATTGATGACGACGATGGTGCGCGCCGTCTGCATCCCGCTGCGGTGCTGAATGGCACCAGAGATGCCGCACGCGATGTAGAGCTGCGGGCTCACGGTTTTTCCGGTCTGCCCGACCTGGAATTGATGCGAGTACATGCCGCCATCGGTGGCCGCGCGAGATGCGCCCACCGCACCACCGAGAACATCCGCGAGCTCTTCCACCAGCGCGAAGTTGTCAGCTGAGCCGACACCTCGGCCACCTGAGACCACCACAGATGCTTCCGTGAGCTCAGGCCGGGCGCCTCGCGGTTCGACGACACGTTCCACAACGCGGGCGCCATTTGGCGCCGCGATGGTGATGTCCTCGCGGCTCGGCGAGCTCTGTTGTGGCTCTGGCTCAACAACCCCCGGACGCAGCGTGTAGACGGCCAGCGGCGTGCGCACCTTGGCGTCGACAAACACTGAACCGGCGAACACTGCCTGTCGGGCACCCTCGGCGGACAACTCCACAACATCGGTGAGCAGCCCAGCTTCAAGACGCACCGCGAGCCGGCCCGCGATGTCTTTGCCATCGGCAGTATGCGCGAGTAGAACCGCCGATGGGCTCTTTTCGGCAACGAGCTTGGTGAGGGCGTCCAATGCGGCCGAGGAAAGGACAGCGTCCGCGCCGTCCACTTCGGCGGCGTATACCTTGCTCGCCCCTGCCTCTCCCAGGGCAACCAAAGCCCGTTCGGTGACACCAGGTTCTCCCACCACTACCGCGCTAGGTTCGCCAAGCGCACGCGCCGCTGTGAGCAGTTCGGCGCTTGTTTTGCGCAGTTCTCCGTCGGCATGTTCAACTAGTACAAGCACTTCAGCCATGTCACACCAACTTTTCCGCTAGCAAGAATTCGACAAGTTTGTCGCCGGCATCACCTTCGTCGACGATCTTCACGCCCGCCTGACGAGGTGGCCGCGGCGCGTGTTGAACAACCTCTGTGCTGGCACCAGCGGAGCCCACGGTGCTTGGGTCCACATTGAGATCAGCCAAGCTCAGTGTGGTTACCGGCTTACTTTTTGCCTGCATGATGCCCCGAAAGGAGGGGTAACGCGGCTCGTTAATGGTGTCCCACACTGACACGATGGCGGGCAGGGAACCTTGAACCACTTGATAGCCGTCATCTAGCTGCCGTTCGATGGTCGCGCTTCCGTCTTCAACGGTGAGTTTGCGCGCACCCGTCAACGCGGTGATGTTCAACCGTTCGGCGAGCATGGCTGGGAGTGCCCCCACCCGCCCATCGGTGGATTCAGCACCACAGATGATGATGTCGGGGTTGATGGTTTGCAGGGCCTGTGCCAATACCCGTGAGGTGGCCAGGGCACAGCTGCCGTGCAGCGCCGGATCGAGCACATGCAGTGCCTTATGAGCGCCCATGGACAGGGCTTTGCGGATAGATTCTGTGGCTTCGTCGGGGCCCATCGTCACCAAAGTGACTTCGCCCCCGGTGGTGTCCGCCAAACGCAGGCCCTCTTCGATGGCGTATTCGTCCATCTCGTTGATAACCCGAGTGGCGTTTTCCCGATCTATGGTGCCGTCGGCTGTTAGTTGCCGCTCTGCCCCCGAATCTGGGACTTGTTTGACGAGAACGACGATATTCACGCGGCTACCTCCGAATGCATGCGAGTGGGCACAGGTGACCTTATGCCAATGTGTGGAAACAGCACTAGCAACACAAGGCTACTAGTGGGTAACAAGCGTGTGCACCACTATTGTCAGGCTTTATGAAACCGCGGCTCCGCACCCTCGCTGACCTGCACATTCCCTGGATGCGCGAATATGGCGGCCGGCACGAATATGACGGAGTGATCCAAGATCTGTCGCCACAAGGTGTCGCC
This sequence comes from Mycobacteriales bacterium, assembly GCA_013362805.1. Classification (GTDB taxonomy): domain Bacteria; phylum Actinomycetota; class Actinomycetes; order Mycobacteriales; family QHCE01; genus JABFVL01. Next base: position 6,115 of record JABFVL010000041.1, read on the forward strand.
AGCGCTTTGGCGGCCCTCCCCCAGGGCGTCATGCCCGCACAGACATACGACGAGGCGCTTTTGCGCACGCATGAACACGCCGCCCACGTGTACTACGGCGAGATTGGCATGCACCGCCGCAACCCGCTAGATCATTTGCTGAACCTGGACTTGTCCTGCTACGCGCGACACTACGCGCCCGAAGCCGAACGCGCCGCCGCGCGAAAGGCGCACTTGAGGCAATGGCCCGAAGCCTGCGATGCCGCCATCACCGCACTAGACGCACTATCGGCACCAGTAGCCCAAGCGTTGCTCGGCTCGTTCGAAGGCCTCACCGCCGGGCTACACCCCGACGACGCCGCGGACGCCAAAGCCTTGGCCGCACACGAACGACTCATGAAACACCTTCGCCACTCAGCGCGCCACGGCGAGCCGTCGGGTCACCTAGGAACTGGCACCCTAGCCACACTTGTCGGAGCCTCGGAGGCCCTCGACATTGACCTATCAGCCCTGGAAGCCAAAGCCGCGATCGAACGAGCCCGCATGCAGGCACTACTAGAGCAAAGCTGCGAACAATACCGGCCCGGTGAGCCGATAGCTACAGTGGTCAACGCGCTCAACAAAGATCATCCGAACGCCCAAGATGTGCTCACACAAGCGCAGGAACTTACCAAGGCCGTTCTCGAATGGACAAAGCACAGTGGGCTAGTGCCCTATGCCGATGGAAAATGTCTTGTTGAGCAAGCCCCAGCAGCGCGCCGCACCGGAGCCGCGATGATTTCCTGGGCAGCACCCGATGAAGATGACGCGGCCGCGATTTTCTTTATTACCCCACCTGAGAACACGTGGCCAGTGACCGAACAAGAGCAATGGCTTGAGCAGTTCAGCGCCACCACTTTGCCCGTCATCTGCGTTCATGAGGTGGCGCCAGGCCACTTCAGTCACTCACGCGCACTTCGACGCGCCACAAGCCCTGAGCGACGTCTTCTGCCCGGGCATGTATTTATTGAGGGCTGGGCCCACTATGCCGAAGAGCTCGCATTGGAAGAAGGCTTCGGATCTCATGACCCGCGTTTTGGCATCGGCGTGGCCCTGGAAGCCCTGTTGCGCATCACCCGGCTACGCTGCGCGATTGGCGTGCATTCAGGCGCACTGAGCCATGACGCGGCGCAATCAATGTTTATGCATGACGCGTACCTGTCAAGAGCCGCGGCGACCAGCGAAACCCATCGTGCGGTGTTCGACCCCACCTACGGGCGCTACACGATGGGGAAAATCGCGATTCGCGAGCTTCGCGCCCGAGCTCAGACTCGGTGGGGAGACACGTTTTCGCTGGCCCGATTCCACCACGCCTTGCTTGAATTGGGTTCACCGCCGTTGGGTTTGATGGACACCATTTTGGACTAGGAAAACTGCGCCTTGCCCGGTCCATGGGCCAAGAACGAGGCGATGCCAATCTTTTTGTCTTCAGTGTCAAAAAGCTCGGAAAACAGTTGGCCTTCCTCAGCTATGCCCATCGCGAGTGTGGTTTCAAGTCCACTGTCGATCGCTTCTTTCGCGAATCGTAGTGCCCGCGCTGGGCCCGCAGCGAATTGTGCGGCCCGTGACTTCGCCTCCTCATACACGTGCTCATCGTCGACAACCTCGTTGACGAGCCCCCATCGCTCCGCTTTCTCTGCTGTAACCATGGCGCCGGAATATACGAGTTCTTTGGTACGGGAAGAACCAATGAGTCGGGCGGCCCGCTGCGTTCCGCCCGCCCCGGGAATAAGCCCAAGCAAAATCTCGGGGAACCCCAACTTCGCCTTGCGGCCGGCGATTCGAATGTCGGCGGCGAGAGCTAGTTCCAGCCCGCCACCGAGCGCGTAACCGGTGATTGCCGCGATAACGGGCTTGGGGATTTGGGCGATCGCGGTCAATGATCCGTTAAGCCCAGATACCCGCTCGGCCATTTGCGCCGCTGACAAGTCCGCTAGTTCTTTGATATCCGCTCCGGCGGCGAAAACTTTCTCGCCGCCATACAGAATGACGGCTCGTACGGCGTCGTCTTCGGTGCACCGCGCGGCAACCGCTCGTAGTTCGTCTTGCACCTGAAACGACAACGGGTTCATGGGTGGACGTTCCAAGAACACCGTCGCGACTTTATTGTCGAGTTCTACCCGCACGAAGTCCATCGAGGCCATCTCTTTCGCTAGCTTTGATGATTAGGGTCAGCTTTGTCTGCTTCTACCACTTCTGCCGCGTCCGCGACTAACGGCTTTTCACCCACCTCGTCGAAGCGTGCTTGACCTTCTTTGGAGAACAGGTTTCCGGTGAAGTGGCGGGCATCTTTGTCGCCGTCCGCGTGAGTAAGGATTCCAACGGCGGTGAGGCTACCGTCTTCGCGCGCACTGATTCCCGCCCATCGCTTGGCTGGATCCCGGTATTGAGAGGGAACCTTACGCCAAATTGGGTCGGGTAGCTCGGCGAGTTCGTCTCGGACGCGAACCAATTGCCCGGAGTCGTCGGCAACGAATACATCGATGTCTTTAAGGTCCGGTGTCGCACCATAACGCATGTGCACTTTGATGCCAGTTTGCTTCTCGAACTCCTCAACAAGAGGGCTCATGATTTTCTCACTGCGCGTGCTGTAAACCTCCACGACGCCGTCGCCGGATTCTCGATCATTAATGGCGCAGGACGTGGTTGCTACCAGCGCGAGCAGCGCGATCCATACTGAAATTCGCACGAACGCCTGCCTACGCGGCTTGGGCGAAGTAGCGCCCGCCATCGGTACGCACTCGCACTGGCACACCAAAGGTGGCTGACAAATTATCATCGGTGATGACTTCAGCCAACGGGCCAGCGGCAATCGCCGCGCCCTGCCTGAGTAGAAGCGCGTGAGTGATTCCGCGTGGAATTTCTTCCACATGGTGGGTTACCAACACCAGGGCCGGTGACTCCTCGTCCATCGCCAACAGCGAAAGCCGATGCACCAAATCTTCGCGACCGCCCAGGTCCAGCCCCGCGGCTGGTTCATCGAGCAGCAGTAGTTCCGGATCTGTCATCAAAGCGCGCGCGATCTGCACTCGCTTTCGTTCCCCTTCGCTTAAGGTGCCGTAGGTACGTTCGGCCAAATGAGCGACACCAAACTGTTTCAGCAAATCGATGCCGCGCTCATTGTCAAAATCTTCATATTGCTCGTGGAACCGCCCTAGCACCGCATATGCGGAAGTCACCACGACATCACGCACCAGTTCACTGCCCGGAATTCGCTCGGCGAGCGAGGCGGAAGCCAAACCGATCCGGGGACGCAACTCGAACACGTCGGTGGCCCCGAGTTTTTCGCCCAAAATGTGCGCTTGTCCCGCGCTGGGATGCAAACGCGCGGCCGCCACAGCGAGCAAAGTGGTCTTGCCGGCGCCGTTTGGCCCGAGCACCACCCATCTATCTTCGGGAGCGACTTGCCAACTGACGTTGCCGAGCAGGGTGGTGTTGCCGCGCACGACGCTAATCTGCGCAAGGTTCAGCACTGAATTGTCCACCGCACTATCAAACCGCATGGGAGCCAGGCCCAGATAGGCGCCTTTGCCTACGCGCGAGTAAGCACTCCCACGATGACACCAATCGCGAACAGCACAAGAAATCCAACAATCAAAAATGTTCCTGGCCAGACGTGACGGCCCGGTGCGCCCGCATCGGTGTACTCCTCACGTCGATGGCGGCCGACATATTCACCAGCGAGGTCGAGTTGCCCCTCGGGCAGGAGATCTTTCAGCGGTGTGCTGGGTGTGGGCCGGGTGTGCCAGGCGCTCGGTAGCACTCGTTGTTTTACGCTTCCCGGCGCTCGATACTGATCAATCTTGTGTTGCATGGCGACCCCTGGAACGGTCGAGCCATCGCTAGAGGCCGCACTGTTGGATTCCTTGACAATGGTGGGATGCAATTTTCCGTACAGTTCCTGTTCGTAGTGATGGAGGGCACGAATTTCGCGGCCTAGGTGCCAGATGGGAACCAGCACTCGCACTGCCGCGAACAGAACTAGTGGAAGCGCGATGACGCAGAATGCGCTGAAAATCATGCCCACGCCAGTTTGGTGGGCACGAAACGCTGATAGCGAGAACGCGGCTGTGGTGAGGAAGCCCCCGATTGCCAAAAGGAGAAGCAACACGCTGTAAGGGTCAAGCGCCGCCCTTGTTTGAGCGCGAAGTTCGGCTTGTTGTTCGCGGGCGTGCTCCCACGCGATTGCGATGTCCGCTGGGTCCTGCGTGGCGTGGCTGAGTTTTGTCACCATGGCTTGTCCGCTCTACGCATTTTTTGGTGCGCCTGCACTATATGTCGCAAACTGCGCGAAACAGGGTTTTTGCCGCGCGCAAGTTGGTGCATATTGTCTTATTTGCTCCCTCAAGCCCCAATATCGGCACATCATGAAGGTATTTATCCGATAAATTCAGCTTTCATGGACACTGGACGGGCCGCAAGGCGCACAAAGCAAACGGTTCTGGGACTAGCGATCACAGTCCTGACGCTTTCCATCAGCACCAGCCAGCCGGCAATCGCCACCGGCGATCAGCCCAGCGAAACACACCCGACGGCCACTCGCACGCAGCTGCAGGAGACCCAGCGCCAGCTCAACGCCCTAGCTCCATACGTCACCCGCGGGCCCGATAATCAGCAAAAACTTGAGTTGCCAAACGACGGCACAACGCAACCCGTGGCCACCTTGGCACACGAAATCATCAACTATCAAAACGAAGTCGCTCGCAAGTCAAGCGAGCCCAGGCGCAAGCCACTATTGGCGAACTACCCCGCGCTTTCGGCATTTCTGCAAAGCGCAACCGACATCGCCACCCACAACGCAGACACCACGTTGGACCTTGCCGCGCTATGTGGCGACTTCGCCAATCCATACCCGGCAGATAACCCTGAACGCACCAAACTTGGGCCCTACCAAGACCGAGACAAAGAACTACACGCTCAGGGCTACCACAACACCAAAGGCTACGCCTGCGGCAAACCAGGGCAAGAAGTGTGCCGCACAGACTTCACTCGAAGCAGAGCCGCTGGACCTTGCCCAGCACCAAGCATGCGCGACCAAGCCTCGCATTCACCCAGCCAACCTGAGTACATATGGCTGCAGGAAGGCGAACCAAACCCGGAAACGGCGGACTACGAGTGGCCTACGTGGAATTGGGGAACGTACGTCACCTGGTGGCACAACACCTACTGAGCAACCAGGTGACGACGACCGATATTAGGCGCTGACCAACGACCGCAGCTGGCGCAACAGCACAGACAATGTCGCCAAATCAGGCTTGGCATCAACCGTGAGCATGTTCAACGTAGACGCCACCCGCTCGATGCGAACCCGATTCAACTCGACCCATTCGTCAAGCAACGCCTCAGCCGAAGCTGACGTCACCCGCTCACCAGCGCGTGCCAGCACATCGGCGGTTATCCCGGCTAGCACCGCATACAAGTCGTAGCGAATCGCCATCCGAGCCAAGGCCGTCCACCGGTCATGACGCGGCAGACCTGAAATGCGCTCGAGCAGATCAGCGATGGCAAAACGTTCACTTGCCGTGAAGTACACCTTGGCCACAACCAGCGGTGGCAAATCACGTTGCTGTGCTAGTTCCACAACATCGAGCAGGCCGAAACCGTGCAAAGCGTTAACGGTGGGCACCGCCAGCGAAGCTGGCACACCCAACTCGGTCAGGGTCTCGATGTAGCCACGCACCGCTTTCACTTCGTGACCCACAAAGAACTCGCCGACTGTGGGCAGCAGCTCGGCGACTCCCCCACCCAAACGCTCAATCTCAGCGCGCACATCAATCGTGCCGCCGCGCGTTTGCAGCAGCCACCGCACACCGCGGTCCAAAACTCGCCTGAGTCGAGCGCTTACCGCCAGCTGAGCCGCAACATCAACCTTGTTGTCCAGGGCTTCGTTCTGAGCCCAGAGGCTATCGAGATCAAACACCCCACGGATAACCAGGTATGCCCGCGCCACATCCACTGAGCTCGCGCCAGTCTCTTCCGCGGCTCGGTACACAAACGTCAAACCGCCATGGTCAACAATGTTGTTGACCAGCGAAGTAGCGATGATCTCGCGCTTCAAAGGGTGATCGGCCATCAAGTCAGCGAACTTCTCGCGCATCCCCGCCGGGAAATAGTTGTGCAGCAGAGCGGCGCAAGCTGGATCGTCGGGAAGATCACTCGCCAAGATGTCTTCCTTCAGACCGATCTTGACGTAGGCCAACACCACGGAAAGCTCCGGAGAGGACAGCGCCCCGCCATTCACTTCCCGCTCGGCGATCTCATCATCTGATGGCAAGAACTCGATGGGGCGATCTAGCCGGCCTTCACGTTCCATTTCCGTGATCAGCCTGCGGTGTACCGACACCAGTTTGGGGGCCAGATGGGTGCCGAGCATCAGCGCGTTGTTCTGCGCGTAGTTGTTCCGCAGAACGAGCTCGGCGACCTCATCGGTAAGGGTGCCCATCAAGGTGTTGCGATCTTCAAAGCTCAGACCTTCGGCGAGGCTGAACAGGATCTTCATGTTCACCTCATGGTCTGAGGTGTCCACGCCAGCGGAGTTGTCAATGGCGTCGGTGTTGATGCGACCACCGGACAGCGCGAATTCGATGCGACCCAACTGGGTGAGACCCAAGTTGCCACCCTCGCCCACCACCTTGCATCGCAGTTCAGTGGCATCCACTCGAGTGGCGTCATTGGATTTGTCGCCAGCTTGAGAATGAAGTTCGGTGGAGGCTTTGACGTAGGTGCCGATGCCGCCATTCCACAGCAGATCTACTGGGGCCCGCAGGATGGCTTGAATGAGCTCTGCTGGGGATAGCTCTGTGGCATCTGTGCCCAGCGCTTCGCGTACTTGCTCGGACAACGGAATCGACTTGAGTGAGCGAGCGAACACCCCACCACCCGCAGAAATCAGCGAGGAATCGTAGTCAGCCCAGGAAGAGCTGGGCAGGTCAAATAGCCGCTGCCGTTCCGCGTACGAGGTTGCCGCGTCGGGATTCGGGTCCAGGAAAATGTGGCGGTGATCGAAGGCGGCAACAAGGCGAATGTGCTGGGAGAGCAACATGCCGTTACCGAATACGTCACCGGACATGTCGCCGACGCCGGCGACAGTAAAGTCCTGGCTTTGGGTGTCGACTCCTAGCTGGCGGAAGTGGCGTTTCACCGATTCCCAAGCACCGCGCGCCGTGATGCCCATTTTCTTGTGGTCGTAGCCATAAGAACCGCCCGAGGCGAACGCGTCGCCAAGCCAGAACCCGTATGACTGAGCTACTTCGTTAGCGATATCGCTGAAGGTCGCAGTGCCCTTATCTGCCGCCACGACGAGATATGAGTCATCACCGTCGTGACGCACCACATTGCTAGGCGGGACGATTTTTCCAGCTACCAGGTTGTCGGTGATGTCGAGCAAACCGGAAATGAAAAGCTTGTAGCAGGCGATGCCCTCAGCGATTTGAGCGGCACGATCGCCGCCCACCGGTGGCTGCTTAACGACAAATCCGCCTTTGGAACCGGTCGGCACGATGATGGCGTTCTTGACCATCTGCGCTTTGACCAGGCCCAATACTTCGGTCCGGAAGTCTTCGTGACGGTCTGACCACCGCAACCCACCGCGAGCCACTCGACCGAATCGCAGGTGTACACCTTCGACCTTGGGCGAGTACACGAAAATTTCGTATTTGGGGTGCGGCTTGGGCAGGAAAGGAATGGACTCGGAGTCAAACTTGAGCGAGAGGTACTGTCGGCGATTGCCGTGTTCGTCTCGGCGGTAGTGGTTGGTCCGCAACGTCCCGTTGATCATCAACATGAAGGCCCGGATGATGCGGTCATCATCAAGCGCGTCAACGGAATCCAAACCATCGGTGATCACGGCTTGCTGTTCGGTTACGGCAGCTGCGGAATCGCCTGAGAACTCTGGATTAAATTTCGCGTCGAACAAGCTGACCAACGCACGGGCGATGTTCGGGTGTTTAGCCAGGGCCTGCTGCATGTAGTTCTGGCTGTAGCGGGTTCCCGCTTGCTGGAAGTAACGGGCATAGGCTCGCAGGACGACGATCTGATCCCAGGTCAGCCCGGCTTTGAGTACCAGTTCATTGAATCCGTCGACTTCGGCATCGCCGCGCCAACACGCGGTGAAGGCGTCTTCCACGGCGCGACCCACCTGTTGAAGGTCAAGGTCTTCCTCAGTGCCGGGTGCCAGAGCGAGCCCATATTCGTACACCCAACGGTCATCGACTTGGTAGGGGCGCTCATGCAGGACACGCACGCCCAACGACTGGAGCACCGGAAGCACCTGAGAGAGGGGCATACCGTCGCCGCGTTGGTAAATGGTGAAGAGAATTTCGTCGTCGGATTTTTCGTCATTGGCATGCAGGTGAACTGCGATCTGCCCTTTTTCGGTGAGTTGATCGAGCCGAAGAACGTCAGCGACCGCCGTGGTCACCCGGGTTTCGGCTTTGTAGCCTTCACCGAACGCCTGAGCGTAGGTGTCGAAAAGTCGTCGGGCTTCGTCAGACGGCATCGCCTCAAGAAGCGCGTCGGAGAAATCTTCTTCCCACCAGCGAGTCACTTCGATCAGTTTTGCCTGGAGGGCGGGCACGTCGACGTCGTCCATTGTCGAGTGTGGTTCTACCCGAACCACAAAACGCACACGCGCCAAGGTGCCTTCACTGACGCGCGCGGTGTAGTCCACACCGACACCGTCAAAGGCTTTGACCAGCACCTCTTGCATTTTTATCCGGGTGCGGGTGTTGTAGCGGTCGCGCGGCAGATACACCATGCAGGACACGAAACGGCCGTACATGTCCCGGCGGGCGAACAGACGTAGTGAGCGTTTGCCTTGTAGCTGAAGCACCGACATGACGGTGTCAAACAGCTCCTCGGTGCGCACCTGGAAAAGCTCGTCGCGCGGGTACGTTTCCAAAATAGACAGCAAATCTTTGCCCGAGTAGCTGCGCATGCTCAACCCGGAACGCTGAATGACTTCTTCGGCTTTACGGGAGATGACCGGCAGGTTCCGAACACTTTGGAAGTAGGCGCTCGAGGAGAACAGGCCCAAGAAACGACGTTCGCCAACAACTTTGCCAGCCGAGTCAAAAACTTTCAGACCGATGTAGTCCATGTATGCCGAGCGATGCACAGTGGAACGCGAGTTGGCCTTGGTGATGATGAGCAAGCGTGGTTCGAGCAGGTGATCGCGGACTTGCTGCGGCAGTTGGGTGATCTTGCGTGGGCCAGCGTTTTCGGCGCGGAGAATGCCCAGGCCGGTGCCTGGCACAGATTCGAGGTAGTCACCATCATCGGCGTGAACGAGTCGGTAGTCGCGGTAGCCCAAAAACGTGAACTGGTCATCGACAAGCCACTGCAACAGGGCGCGGGAGTCGAGCACGTCTTTCTCTGGCACCGGCAAATCGGCGCTGGCCAGCTCATCAGCGATAGCCAAGGCTTTGGCACGCATGGGAGCCCAGTCTTCAACAGCCTCCCGAACATCGCCCAGTACCCGCAAAAGCCGTTCTTCGATTGCTTGCGCATCATCTGGGGCGAGCCGGTTGACCTCGATACGCATCCATGACTCGACAAGATCACCGGCCTGCGGCGCGTCCGGGTCGGCGTCAACCCGAACGTCCAACAGTTGCCCTTGCAAATCACGACGCACTACCGGTTGCGGGTGGTTGAACATATTGATCGCGACGCCCAATTGCGCGAGCGCGGCGGTGACCGAATCGACCAAGAATGGCATGTCATCGGTGGCGATTTCGATGACGCTCGGCGCCGTTTCTGGTTCGGGATTGCGGATGCGCAATAGCACCTGCCCGGGCACCCGGACAGCGGCGAGCTCAAGGTGGGTTTGTATTTCGGCCGCCAGATCATCCGGGCTGCGATCGGTCAGTTGCTCTGCTGGCAGATAACGCCAGTACAGCGCCGACAACGCCTTCAGATCGATTGGGGCGGACGAAACCATGATACGTACTCCAGTCCTTGAGTCTTGACGCTCAAACCGCGTGGTTAAAACAGTGCGCTTGCCAGGTCCCGGCGGGCTTTGTTGACCTCGGCGTCGTCGGGGGCGGCGATCGTGAAAAGTTCCAGCAACCGGGTGCGGGCACGCTCACGGTCAGCACCGGTGGTGCGTTTGACTACACCGACGAGGCGGGCATAGCCGGCGGGCGCGTGTCCACTGGCTATTTCCACGTCAGCAGCTACCAATTGTGCCTCGAGGTCATCGGGCGCTGCCCGCAGGGCTTCATCCGCGTCTACGGTTTCGACCCGGCGGAGTAGAGCGACAGTTGCCAGGCCAGATATGGCCGCTTCGTCCGCGGGCCGTTCGCGCAGAACGTCCTGATATGCGGCCTCGGCCCCGGCCATATCACCGGCGGCGAAGAGCTCATCGGCCTTCGCGAGATGCGGATCAATAACGGGCTCGGGCGCCGATCCAATGCCGGCGCTCGCCGCGGCCTGCCCAATCGCGGTAAGCCACTGGCGCAGTTGTGCTTCTGGCACTGCCCCGGCGATGAGATCGACAGGTTGCCCACCAACGACCGCCGCGATGGTAGGCACATTTTGCACCCCAAAAGCGGCCGCGAGCCGTTGTTCGGTATCCACATTGATGCGAGCGAGCACCCACGCTCCATTAGCTTCGCCAGCGAGTCGATCCAACAAAGGTGAGAGCTGAGCGCTGGGTTCGGCCCAGGATGCCCAAAACTCCACGACTACCGGCGTGGCGAGGGACCGTTGCATCACCTCGGCCGGGAAACTGGCCTCAGTGATTTCGATGGCGTGTGCGCTCGCGGGCACTGGCGCGGCGGGCTTGTTGAGGGTCGACAAGTCAATCGCGCGGCCAAACGCGGGGGGCAACCCACCGCCGGATGGACCTTTTGGCATTGACCGGTCTCGTGCGTTTGAGGGAACCGCTGGGGTCATGACGGATAGTCTTTCATTCGCGTATTTATGGCTCTTGGCGTGGGGGCAACGCGTTAGCGCGAACATGCCAAACTGGCCGATGGCAGCGGCGACTTATGAGAGCAGAGGCATGGCGACCAAGGAACTGCACAAAGTCCATATCAACCCGAAATATGGAGTAATCGTCGTTGCTAGCGCGTTCGCACTCGCTCTCATCATGAGGAGCACCGCAATTGGACAAACTACGCGATACGCCATTCCTCTGACGCCACACATCACCCGCAACCTCGCACTTCCGACCGGGCTTCCAGCACCATTGCCCGACACTGCCCAGCTACAAGATGGCCTGGCCTTGCTCCACACCGAAAGTGCTGTCATTGCTACCAGAACAGTGCTTTTCACCGCCACCGATATTGATGGCGACAACGACAAAGATGCCGCGGTCTTGCTACAAAATGAACTCCACCCCACCGACTCGGACGTGCAAAAAGCGCCAGACCCAGACGAAACAAACGTGTCCCAGCAGCTGAGCTTGGTCGTCATCCGCAATGAAGCTGGAAAACCCGTCGCATTGCCCGCCGAACCCATCGCCGTCAACGTCATGCCCGACAAACTGACACTGGAACCAGCGCACCTCGACCCTCGTCATGGCTTCACCCCGGCGCAGGTCAAGGCGAGCTTCCGCAGTCGCAGCACTCCTCTTGCCGCCCACGATGTTCTGCATACAGCCCAGTGGAACATCAGCGGCGGCGCCGTCAACACCTCAGGACATACCGAAGAAACCACCACCGCGCCCGACATGCTGCCCGCGTTGAACACCGTGGTCGATGGCAACACCGGCACCGCTAAACGCCGTGGTGTGCTCGGCTTTGTCGACACGCGCGTGTATCGCCTCGCGGGCGGGCCATCACAAACAGTGAGCGCACAACTAATAGCCGGCGATGCGGCCCTAGGACTTTATGGCGCCGATGGGACCACGCTGGTGGACACATCAACAGGCCAGCAGCAACTCAAAGTTGATCTGCCTCGCACCCAGACATACTTGCTGGTTGTGCGAGCCCGCACCCAAACTCCCAACCGATTTGAGCTGGACACGGCGATCACCGCACCTCCGCTCTCCGGACCGCCGCCAGGATTGATCAACACAGAAAAAGTTTTGCACCTCACCTTCGATGACGGACCGAACTCCACAAACACGCCAGCCGTGCTGAACCTGCTTTCGCAATACAACGCCACCGCTACTTTTTTCATGCTGGGCAAGAACGCAGAATCGAACCCAGAACTGGTGCGACGGGTCCATGACGAAGGCCACGTGTTGGCAAATCACTCCTACACGCACACCAGCATGAAGGACATGCCCGAAGACAAGTGGCAGTGGGAAGTTGGCCAAACTCAGCAGGTGCTCGGGGGGAACGGCTCATCGTGCATGCGTCCGCCATATGGCGCGATGGACAAGAAGACTCGCCCTCGCGCCACCGATCGAGGGATGCACACCGTCTTGTGGGACATCGACACACTCGACTGGAAAAAGCCAGGCGTCGACGCGATCGCGAACCAGGTCATTAACCAGGCCAAGCCAGGTTCCATTGTGTTGATGCACGATGGTGGCGGCGATCGCACTCAAACAATCGCCGCCCTGGAACGAATTCTGCGGGAGCTGTCCGCGCAGGGTTGGCGGTTCTGGGCTTTGTGCGGCTAACTCAGAATTTCGCGGGCTCCCGATATTCGCCCCATTGCTTGCGAAGTGCATCGCAGATCTCGCCCAAGGTGGCCTCGGCGCGCACTGCCTCCAACATCGGCGGGATCAGGTTGTCTTCACCTTGGGCGGCCTCGCTGAGCCGCGCGAGTCGATCCGCGACGAGTTGATCATCTCGCGCGTCACGCCGCCGCTTGAGGAGTTCGACCTGCGCCCGTTCAACCTCGTGGCTGATGCGAAGAATTTCCAGCTCGTCCTGATTTTCATCGACGTGCACATTCACGCCGACGATGCGCTTTGTCTTGGCCTCTAGCGCCTGCTGATAGACAAAGGCGGCATCGGCGATCTGCCCGGTGAAGTAGGCGTCTTCGATGCCGCGCAGAATGCCAGCGGTCATCGAACCATCTCCGGCTTCGCCGGGCAGATTTTTGATGGTCGCGAATATTTCCTCGGCTTGTCGTTCGAGCTCATCGGTGAGTGCCTCGACGTACCACGATCCACCGAGCGGGTCAGCAACGTTACCTACGCCGCTTTCTTCGGCGATGACTTGTTGGGTGCGCAGCGCGATTTTGGCAGATTTATCGGTGGGTAGGGCGAGCACTTCATCGAGCGCGTTGGTGTGGAGCGAGTTGGTGCCGCCCAACACGGCAGCAAGGGCTTCGATCGCGGTGCGCACAATGTTGTTTTCGGGCTGCTGTGCGGTCAAGGAGACTCCGGCGGTTTGGGTGTGGAACCGCAGCCATTGCGCTCGCGGGGTTTTGGCACCGTAGACGTCTCGCAGCCATCGGGCCCAGATGCGACGGGCGGCCCGGAATTTCGCGATTTCTTCGAAGAAGTCGATGTGGGAGTCGAAGAAGAAGCTGAGGCCGGGGGCGAACTGATCAACGTCCAAGCCCCGGGACAGACCGAGTTCGACATAGGCGAACCCGTCGGCAAGCGTGAATGCGAGCTCTTGCGCGGCGGTGGCACCCGCTTCGCGGATGTGATAGCCGGAGACCGAGAGCGGTTTGTATGCCGGGATGTTGGCGGTGGTGTACTCCATCAGATCGCCGATAAGGCGCAGATGTGGTTCGGGCGCGAACAGCCATTCCTTCTGCGCGATGTATTCCTTGAAAATGTCGGTCTGCAAGGTGCCGTTGAGTTTGCCGATGTCAGCGCCTTGGCGCTCGGCGGCGACAACATACATGCAGAAGATGGGTACGGCGGGGCCGGAAATGGTCATTGAGGTGGTGATGTCCTGAAGTGCGATGTTGTTGAAGAGCACTTCCATGTCGGCGGCCGAGTCGATGGCCACGCCGCAATGGCCGACTTCGCCAAGAGCCTGTGGGTCGTCGGAGTCACGGCCCATCAGCGTCGGCATGTCAAAAGCCACCGACAGGCCGCCTCCGCCGGCTTTTAGTAGCTGGTGGTAACGCGCATTGGTTTGCTCGGCATTCCCAAATCCGGCGAATTGTCGGATGGTCCAGCTGCGCCCGCGGTAGCCGGTGGCGTATAGGCCGCGGGTGAACGGGAACTCGCCGGGCCATCCGATGTTTTCGGGTGCCTCATCTGGCCCATATACCGGCGCGAGGGGCACGCCAGAGAGGGTGGTGAAGTCTTCGTCACGTACTTGCGCTTGTGCAAAGGCTCGCTGCCAACGCTCACGACCGTTGAGTTTCATACCTGCCATCATGCCAATTTTTTGGCGGTGAACGCGGGAATCCGCGCTGGCAGTTATCCAACTGGGGCCGGGGCGACGCTTTGCGGGGCCTTGCGCTCTTGACGAGTGATGTGGCGTTCGAACCACAGGGTCATAAATGGCGGAACAGACGAGATGACACCCAAGATCGCGGTGCGTTTCGACCACTTTTGCTCGGTGTAGACCATGGCAAGAGTAATGAGGTAGACGATGAAACAGATCCCGTGGATGGGCCCGAAGATCTTCACGCCGATCTCGTCATGCACAACGTTCCGCTTGAGGAACATGCCGATAAGCAGACCTGCCCAAGAGAACGCTTCAACAATTGCGGCGATTTTGAACCAACGCACGAGCAAAACCCCAATTCGGTAAATGTTCTACACAGTGTAGAACTTTCACGCGGGGGCTCGTCGCCCGCCTCAACCCGACGCCTCAACCCACCGATCCGCCGCCACATATGGGCTCAACTCACCGCTTATCACGGCAGCTGAAAGCGCTGGCAATGAAGCATCGGCCGCCAATCGAGCCCGCACTCCCGACAACACAATGCTCTCAATTTCCGCCCGCGCCCGCGCCAACCGACGCTCTCGCAACTGATCGTGTGAAGACAACCAACCTTGATGCTTGTCAATCGCCGTCATCAACTCATCGATGCCGGTCTCAACTCGAGGATCGGCCGCACTAGCCACCGTCTTGACGATCATCGGCCGCCAACTTCCCGCCGAAGAATGCGCACCACCCAACGCCAACATGTTCTTCACATCGCGCACCGTGGCATCAGCACCATCACGGTCAGCCTTATTGACGACAAAAATATCCGCGATCTCAACGATGCCCGCTTTAGCGGCCTGAATTCCATCGCCCATGCCCGGGGCCATTAGCAACAAAGTTGTGTCCGCCAAACCCGCGATCTCGAGTTCAGCCTGACCCACTCCTACCGTTTCGATCAGCACCACGTCGCAGCCAGAAGCGGACAACACACGCAATGCCGCCGGGACAGCCAACGACAACCCACCCAAATGACCACGGGTCGCCAATGAGCGAATGTAGACCTGGTCATCGGTGGCTAGCTGTTGCATTCGAACTCGGTCGCCCAACAATGCCCCACCGCTGAACGGCGACGAGGGGTCGACGGCAAGCACACCTACTCGTTTGCCCTGCGCACGAAAGGCGGCAACCAAGGCAGCCGTGCAGGTAGACTTGCCGACCCCTGGTGATCCAGTCAGCCCAATGACATGCGCCGAGCCAGGCCGCTCATTCAAAGCCGTCGTGATCTCGCGCAGTTGAGGTGAATCGTTCTCAACCGCCGAAATCAGCCGCGCCACCGCCCGAGGCCGCCCCGCACGAGCGGCCTCGACCGTAGCCGAAACATTCAATTCACGCACTGGCGCTCACTTACCTGGCGTGTGCAAAATCAGCGCGTCACCCTGACCGCCGCCACCACACAGGGCAGCCACTCCATGAGCGCCCCCGCGCCGCTTCAACTCAAGGGCCAAATGCAGCGCGAGCCGAGCGCCGCTGGCTCCCACCGGGTGGCCCAGCGCGATACCACCGCCGTTGGGGTTCACCCGTTCCGAGTCCTCTGGCAGACCCAGGTCTCGGCAGGACTGAATCACAACAGAGGCGAATGCCTCGTTGATTTCAATGGTGTCCATATCGGAGATGGACAGACCCTCGCGGGCCAAGGCCGCGACAATGGCATTCGAAGGCTGCGAATGCAGCGCGTTATCCGGCCCCGCGACACTCCCATATGCACCAATTTCGGCGAGCGGCTCAAGTCCAAGCTCGTGAGCTTTCGCAGCGGACATCACCACTACAGCGCACGCACCGTCTGAAATTTGAGATGCGGTGCCCGCGGTAATGGTGCCTTCGGCCCCAAACGAAGGGCGCAAACGGGCCAAGCCATCTACCGTGGTGTCGCCTCGCACTCCCTCATCCGCGGTGAAGGGCACCGGATCTCCCTTACGCTGCGGCACGTGCACTGGCACGATTTCATCATCGAATAGGCCGTTCTTTTGGGCCGCCGCCGCGCGTTGATGCGAACGGGCGCCGAACGCGTCTTGCTGCTCCCGGGTGATGCCGAGCCGGTTGTTGTGTCGCTCGGTCGATTCACCCATCGATATGTGGTCATAAACGTCTGTGAGCGCGTCAAAGGCCAGGGAATCGAGCAACTCCATTGACCCGTATTTATTGCCCTGGCGCACTTTGGGAAGCAGATGCGGCGCGTTGGTCATTGATTCTTGACCACCGGCGACAACAATCTCAACTTCACCCGCGCGGATAAGTTGATCAGCCAGCGCGATCGATGTCAGACCTGACAAACACACTTTGTTGATAGTCATGGCTGGCACAGACATGCTCAAACCCGCGGCGACGGCCGCTTGTCGGGCGGGAAGTTGACCAGCTCCGGCCTGCAGCACCTGCCCCATAATCACGTAATCAACCTGTTCCGGTCGCACACCGGCTCGAACCAGGGCCTCTTTAATTGCTACGCCCCCCAACTGAGCGGCGGAAAAGTCTTTTAGCGATCCCAGCAACCGCCCCATCGGCGTGCGAGCACCATTGACAATCACTGAGCGCGACGACATCACAGGCCTCCTGACTGCTCGGCGCGCGCGAGGCTGCGCGGCGCCCCTATAGCCACCCTACCTAGGCGGGGGCCGTAGAACGTACGGTTAGCAGATGAGCTTTGTGCGGCGAGTTGATCACGTCGGTATTGCGGTGCCCGATATGGCGGCGGCCGTTGCCCGCTACAAGTCTTGGGGCTTTGCGGTTGTTCATGAGGAAACGAATGAGGCTCAGGGCGTGCGGGAGGTGATGCTTGCCGCGCCGACGGGAGAAACTCAACTGCAGTTGTTGGCTCCGCTTAATGAACAGAGCCCGATCGCGAAGTTTTTGGACAAGCGTGGTCCTGGAGTTCAACAACTGGCGTTCACCGTCGATGATGTGCGCGAGGCCGCATCAGCCCTGCGGGCGCAGGGCGCGACCATGTTGTACGAAGAACCAGCTCGCGGCACGGCGGGATCTTTGGTCAATTTTGTTCATCCTCGGGACACGGGCGGTGTCCTGATTGAGCTTGTTCAGCCGCATTCCGCTTGACGAGAAAATCGGTGAACATATTTCACTAATAAGGACACAACGATCGTCCATAGTGGAATGAGGCGCACGATTTGCCCGAATACGCAAAAGGTGCGAAGTATGGGCGCCGACACACTGGCGGATCGTCGTCTTAGTTCGCCAACCCGGCTAGAATGCGCGATCGTGTTCTGCGATAGTTACCGCTATGCCCTCCACAGAACAATCACTCTCGTTCTTTGACTCCTCCTCCACCGATCCTGGTTTCACGATCGCGTTGCGCGGCTATGACCGCCACCAAGTCAACGAACACCTGCAACGATTGACCACAGAACTCAGCTCCACCAACACCGCCCGGGTGGAAGCCGAACAACGCCTGCAAGACGCCCAATCGCGCCTGCGCAACGTCGAGCAGCAAATGCACAACCTGCAACAACAGGTTAAATCGCAGACCAAACAGATCGAAGAAAACGCACGGCCCACCCTCTCCGGGCTTGGCACACGCGTTGAGCAAATCCTGCGCCTGGCCGAAGAACAAGCCAACGAACACAGCCTGGAAGCGGAAAAGAAAGCCGAAGAAACCATCTCGGCCGCGCGACTTCAGTCCCGCGAACTCACCGAAAAGGCTCGCGCCGAAGCCAGCTCACTCAAGAGCGCGGCCGAACGCGAAGCGGCGGCGGCCAAAGAAGCAGCAGAACGCGACGCCTCCGATGTTCGCGCCGAAGTTGTGCGCGAAGTCGAAGAAATGCGTGCCAACACTGAGCGCGAAACTCGCCAGCTGCGCACCTCGACCGACCACGAAGTCGCCGAACTCAAAGCCCGCGTTCATCGCGAGGTCGCTCAACTTCAGGCCACCGTCGAGCGCGAAGCTACCCAAATGCGGGCCAGCGCCAAGAAAGAAACCGACCAGCTCCGCAACAAGGTCAAAGGCGAAACCGACCAGCTGCGGGCCCAGGTGCGCGCCGAAACCGACCAGCTCCGCGCCGAGGTCACCCTGGAAGCCGAAGGCAAGCGCGCCGAAGCGACCAAGATCCTCACCGAAGCGAAGGTCAAGCGGGACCGCGAACTCGAAGAACTCGAACTGACCCTGGCCGAGCGTCACGAAAAGGCCGAGCAGCAAGAATCCGAACGTCACGAAAAAGCCGTCGCCGAAACGCAGAAGCTCGTCGCCGACGCCGAAGCTCGGGCACGCACCGCCGAGTCTCGCGCCCGCGAGGTCGAATCGTCCTCCGAAGCCAAGCGCAAAGCCGCGGACGCGCAAGCCAAAGACATCGTCGAAAAGGCTCGCGCACTCGCCGAGAAGACCGTCAGCGAAGCCAAGGGCGAAGCCGAACAGCTCATCTCGGAAGCCAAGGCCAATGCCGACACCACCACCACGGCCGCGAAGCGCCAGGTGGCAGACCTCACCAAGCAACGCGACGCGATCACCAGCCAGCTGGGTCAACTCAAGGAAATGCTGGGTGGGCTCGTCGGCGGTGGCGCCGCGGCCGCGGCGAAAGCCAATATCGACGACCTGGCCAAGGCCGGCAGCAACGGCAGCAAGTCCTAGCGCTACAAAGGAACCATAGGTGCCCCCGCACCGCTGATGAGGGCGCTACGCTGCCATAAGCGCGTAGCCACCCCTTGCGAGCACAGCATCACGCTCGGATCAGCGGTGCGGGGCGTGCCATATCTCGAGCATTTCCGGCGAGCTAAGTAGAGGCGATGTCGCAGCCCGGTTCCGACTTTTTCTCGATCGACGCCAGCTACGGCCCGTCGTTCGACATTGTCATGCGCGGATATGACAAATCTCAAGTCGAACACGCAATCGGTCGAGCCCAAGCGGCAGTGCGGCGCGCCGAAGATGAAATAGCCACCATCGCTGCTCAACGTGACAATCTTCATCGCGAACGAGACAGCCTCGCCCAACGGGCAGAGCACTACGGCAAGCAAGTACAGCAACTTCACGCCGATCTTTACACCCTGAATCAGCAGCTCAAAAACGCCGCGACGAATACAAGCGATGCACAGGCCGAACGAATTTTGTCCGATGCGCGCCACCGCGCCGCCGAAATCACCGCCACGGCAAAAATAGAGGCCGCACAAGAAAACAAGCGTGCGGTCGCCGATGCGGAAGGGCGCGTCGCGCGAGCCCAAGCCGCACTGACCGAACTCGAAAACGAAGCAAAACGAAAAAAGCAGAACGCAGAACGGGACCTCCTCGCCCACCTCAGCCAACTGCGCAAACAGCTCGCCGATGAGACCCGCCGAGTCGGCGCCCTCACTTCGACCGCGAAAGCGGAAGCCGACTCACTTGTCGCGCAGGCGAAAGCTCAGGCCGCCCAACTGACCACCGAGGCGCAATCCCAAGTCGATTCCATGCTGGCCGAGCCCCGTGCCTTTGCGGACAAGGTGGTAACAGACGCGCAAACCGAGGCCAAGAATCTGGTTGAGAACGCCAAGGCTGAGGCGGACAGGGTCCGTGAGGAAGCCCGCGTTGAAGTCGACCAGCTCAAGGCCGATGCGCAAAAGCGTCTGGCTTCCGCGATGACCCAAACCGAACATCTCGTGGCCGCGGCGCGCAATGAAGGCCGACAGAGCTTGACGGCGGCCCGAAAGGAAGCAACCGACACACTTACCGTCGCACGTACCGAAGCCGAAGAAACTTTGCGATCGGCGCGTAAGGAAGCTGCGGAAACGCTCAACTCAGCTCGGGAACGTGCCGAGACACAATTGGACTCGGCGCAAGAGCAAGCCGACGAAACCATCGAAACGGCCGAAACTCAGGCAAGAGAAACCACCACTTCAGCCCAAAAGCAGGCTCGGGAAACCATCAGAGCCGCTAACGACGAAGCGGACGAAACTGTGCGATCGGCGCGCACCGAAGCCGAAGAGATGCTCAGTTCGGCCAAGCAGGAAGCCGAATCCACTCTCAGTGAGGCTAGAGAAAAAGCACACGAACTGCGGTCACTAGCCAAGCAAGACACCGATTCTTTGCGTGAAACCACCCGAAAAACGGCGGACGAACTTCGCGAATCTTCCACTCGTGAGGCCACAAAGCTGGTGGAGGACGCTCGAAACGAAGCGCAGGAGACGCTTGCGAGCGCACGCGCCGAAGCAGCGAACAGCATCGCGAAGGCACAGGAGCAAGCGGACACACTTCTGACTGATGCGAAAGCTAACGCGGCGACCCTTGCGGCCGAAGCGGAGACAGCACTCGCGGACGCGCGTTCCCAGGCCACTGACACCACCGAGCAAGCGGCCGCACAATCGGCCACTCTTCGGCACGAGGCAGACACGTATGCCGCTGAGACCCGCGCGCAAGCTGACGAGCGCAAGCGGGAGACCATTCGCACGGCCGAACGAGAAGCGGAACAACTCACCACTCAGGCGGCTAAGAAGGCCGCGGAACTCGTATCCTCGGCACAACGTAAAGCCAGCGAATTGGTCGAAGACGCCGAGAAGCAAGCCCACGAAGTGATCACCGCTGCCGAGAAAGAAATCGCCGCTCTACAGATCGAAACTCGACGTTTGGCGAAAGAGCGGGACGAGATCACGGCGACGTTCACGACCATGCAATCCACTTTGGAGAAATTGGGTCTTGGGGGCCTACTCCCGGATTCCTCGATGCAAGAAACATCGACTGACGTGGTCGAATCCTCAACAGAGTCTGATCTTGATGTGACCGCAACGGCTTATGATAGCCAAGACGATGAACTGGCTGAACCAGCGGGCGAAGCGACTGAGGACAATGAAGGCTCCCCTAAAACGGGCAGCGCTGAAGGAGACGATGCGGCGCGGGCCGATAAGGAAAGCGACGAGGAGTCAGCCGACGCGGACGAGGAAGACGATGAAGAGCCCGCCGCAATAGCTGCATCTGAAGACAAGGATTCCGCTGCGGCGGAGGGAGCCCCAGAACCTGGCCCGGAACAGCTTTCGACTAGGCCTGCGAAAACAAACGACCCTCAAGAAACCACCGTCTTGTCACCGCCCAAGCCGCCTGCTGTTCCAGCAAAGCCAGTATTGCCGATCACAAGTCCGGCTAATTCTGAAGACGCGGACTCTCGTTGGCGCAGCTTGCGGGCAAGCGGTTTTGATCCCGCACTACTCTCACCCGCTGGTTCCAGGCAATGGCGCGAAAAAATGCCGGAAAATAATGCGGGCGAAACGCAGATCATCCGACCAAAGCCCGATGCGGGCGAAACGCAAATTATTCAACCGCAACGCGACGCTGGTGAAACGCAGCTAATCGAGCCTAATCGTGGCGCGGGAGAAACCCAGATCATCAGACCGGAAAACGCTGCGGGTGAAACGCAGATAATCCGACGTCCCGGTCCAGGTTCCACGACAAAATCTTCAGATAACCGCACGTCAAACGAGCCACCAGCGAAAGAATCGGACTCAAAGACTGACAATCGTCCGCGTCCTCGGCCACGACCATTCAAGCCGCCGGTGAGTTCACGGGAATAACAAAATCACCGCATCCACTACTAATTTCCGCACCCTGCCGCAAATCTTGGTGCGTCTCCTAGACTCACAGGGTGACCACTACGCCCGAGCCCGCCGAGTTAACTGACTCCGCCGCTGTGCCACGCCCACGTGATGAAGCAAAAGAAGCAACTCCCACGGACAACGAGACCGCACCGGAGGAAAAACCAGCGGAAACGTCAATCACCATTGAATCGGATGAGTCGATCAAGGCGACGGTAAGTCGGTTCGGACCGCTAGGTAAGCCCATCGATCGCCGGTCACCGTTCTTCATCGGGTTCACTGGCGGCCTTGGGCTG
>JABFVL010000012.1 GCA_013362805.1 Mycobacteriales bacterium
GGGATCTTTGGCGCCAGTCGTGGTTCGTGCGGAAAATCGTGGCCCATCCAACACTGACAAGTCTTCTCCGCTAGTCATTCGTATTCCCGACAAGGCGACACTTGGTAGCGCACTTCCGTCGCAATGCCAGCTTGAAGGGAATGCCGTAACCTGCCAGTTGCCCGACCGTATGCGTCCTGGGCAGGTGAGTACTTTCGCTTTTCAGTTCGCGCTCGACTCTGATATGGAACTAAATAGCGTCACCAAAGGCGCCGCGATTACGTGGCCGAATGATATGAGTCCCTGGAATAACCAGGCAGAGTTCGAGCTGAGCACAACAGCGGAGGCCAGAAACAATCTCCGAATCAACGCGCACACGACGCCATTCGCTCCCGGGGCCAAGGGCGAACTAGCGGTCAACGTTCGCAACGCAGGACCTTCGGTGACGACTTCGCCCACTCACGTGCATATCGTTTCGCCAAACGGCATCGCCTTGGTCGGGCCTATGCCCAAAGGATGCCAAGGCTTTGGCGGACAGGTGACCTGCGAGATCCCACCGGGTCTCGCGGTGAATGAGCAGCATGATTACGCGTTCGCGATTGGCGCTCCCGCTGATGCTCAAACGCAAACGATATTCACCGGCGGGGTCGTTAAAGCGGAAAATAGCGATGACATGTTCCCAAACGACAATGCGCGTCCATTGTCCATTTCCACTGGTCCCGCTCAGACGGATTTGGTTCTGGCGAGAGTGAATTCACCAGAACCGATTACCCCGGGCACCGCCGCCACGGTGTCAGCGGTCGTGCGTAACAACGGGCCGTCACGGACATCGGACTATTCACACTTCACATTTGAACTTCCACGCGGAATCCAGGCACATGCCTTGGGCTCGGATTGTGGGGTGCACGAACGCGAGATATGGTGCGCGATTCCGGCTGGGCTCGACGTGGGTGCCGAATATCGGATGAACGTGGAATTTGCTACGGACGCTAACACTCCGCCCAACACCACCTTTGGGAAAGTGCTGGTTGTTCAACCTACTGATCGAGTAAAGAGCAACAATGATGGGCAATTTTCGCTGGTCACAGCAGATCCGCTCACCGATCTCATGGTCGAGATGGAAGACTCCGCGCCCATCACGCCGGGCACGACCAGTGATGTTGTGCTGAAGGTTCTCAACCAAGGACCCTCATACACGGCAATGAAAACGGTGGTGAGGTACGAACTGCCCGAAGGCGTTCGAGTCGGCGATCTTCCCGCCGAATGTGTGCGTGAGGGTGAAACCATCAGTTGCGCGCTTCCCCCGGGCCAGGCCCCAGGAACATGGCAGCAAGTGAGTGTGCCGTTGGGAGTGTCGGCGACGTTCGAAGATGGCGACGGGCTCACGCGTGGCTCCGTGCGGGCTGTGCAAGTCGCGGACCCAGATGATGACAACAATGTGGCTGACATGGGGTTGAGCTTGGGTGAATACCGTGCCGATTTGACGGCCCGCGTTGTGGACGCCTCCGCGCCCTCGGGTCAGTCGGGAACGGTGACGGCGGTGGTGAGCAACAACGGCCCCTCGATGACGGGGCAAGAAGCTGGGGTAGACATTGCTTTGCCAGCGACCGCTGCGGTGGACACTACAAAGGCATTGCCGTCACGGTGCACCGCTCAGGCGGGCAACAAAGTGCACTGTGAAATCGAGCCCGGTTTGGAGCCACAGGTTCACGCGCTCCCAAACTGGGTGCGACCGCCTTTCGACGCTGGAGAACGTGAGCTAGAGATTCCGATCATCGGGCAAACTCCGGCCGGTGCCGCTCTCGATTTCGATATCCCGCTCGAATCGCCACTAGCGGTTGGTCAGGTGTCGGTCGTTCATGATCACGATCCCGGTGCTGACAATAATGTCGCTCCCGCCCGGGTGGCAGTGACTAGTTCGGTGACGACGCTCATGGTGTCAGCGCCGGAAGAGCCCGTGAAGGTTGCTAGAGGCGGTCGTAGTGAATCGGCGATTACAGTGCGCGCCGAGGGTCCGCGTACTGTCCACGGCACTGTAGTGGTGTTCACTTTGCCGCCGGGCATTGAAGCCGATGTCAGCGAGCTGCCCGAATGCGCGGTGAATGTGAACAAGGTGCAATGCCTGGTGGGTGTGCTGGGCGGCGATGCCCAACGGGAGGTGGTGGTGCCGATTTCAGCGAGCACCTCAGCCACCCTGGGCAGCGCTAAGTTGCAGGTTATCGCTCGTGCTTACGAGACGCAGCCGACGGTGACAACCACGTCGTTGACTATTGAGGAAGCGGCGAATCCACAACCAATAATGGCGCAGGGTTCACGGTCTCATGTCTCGTTGGAAGCGGCGGCACGTGCGCTGGCGGCGTGGTTTGGGTTTATGGCTCTGATGGGAGCCTTGGTGTATTGGTACAAGCGGCGGCGGAAGATCTAGCTCATTACCAGCCGCGGGCCCGCCACTGGGGCAGAGCTGGTTGTTCTCGCGTGAGAGTGCTATCGGGTCCGTGGCCTGGATAGATGACGGTGTGCGCTGGTAGGCGCGCGAAAATCTTTTGTTCCAATGAGGTCATCAGGGTGTGAAAATCGGCCTCGTTGTGAGTCTTGCCTGGGCCACCAGGAAAGAGCCCGTCACCGGTGAACAAGTGACTTCCGTCCTGTTGGTTCTGGTAGTGCAATGCGATCGAACCTGGAGTATGGCCTCCGAGGTGGATGACTCTCAGCGTAAGGTCACCGAGGGCGATCTGAGCATTGTCCTCAATCGTGTTCGGCGGCGGGGTGATGGCGAGGGCATCAGCCGAGTGTGCAAGAGAGCGCGCGCCGGTATACGTGAGAAGTTCGTCTAGTGCTTGCCAATGGTCTGGGTGTCGATGCGTGGTGATGATTGTCGCCACCGGACGCGCCCCGATGAGTTCTTTAAGCTGGGGCGCGTCGTTGGCAGCGTCGATGAGCAGTAGTGCGCCAGTGCGTCGGCATTCCAATAGGTAAGCGTTGTTATCCATGGGTCCGACGGACATCTTTGTGATGGATATGTGAGCCAGTTCGCGGGTTTGTGGTTGGTGGGGTTTCACCGCGCCTGTGTAATCCATCGGGTTCGGCGCCTTTCTAGGTTTGGGGCTGACTCGGCTCATTGTTCTGTTTTGGTCGACGGCGCACCAGCCCCGCGCCTACGAGGGTGATGATTCCGCCGATGGCCATGGGAACGGTAAAGGTCTCGTGCAGAAATACGATTCCGAGCGCGACCGCAACCACTGGAACCATAAAGGCGACCGTTGACGCCGACGCGGCACCACTTTCCGCGACGATGTGCAGGCTCAAAACATAGCCGAAGGCGGTTACCAGTATGCCGAGCATGAGAAGCGCGACGATGACGCTGGTATCGAGCTGGATGCTGGGCCATCCGGTAAAGGGCAGTACGAGAGCGGACAGCACGGTTGCGGCGAACAGTTGCCCGGCCGCGGTGACCAGTGGCGGGTTGCCGGTATTTGTGAGATGGCGTGCGGTGTAGGCGAAACTGGCGCCAAACATCGCCGCGGCGATGACGAAATAAATAACTCCACTTGAGATGCCGTTTTGCCATGGTGCGGCGACGAGCACGACGCCAGCGATCCCTAAAGCTAGGCCGATTGCCCGCGATGCTCCCACTCGCTTTTCATGGCGCCAGATGAGCAAGAAGGCAACTGTCCATAGCGGTGTGGTCGCGTTGATTGTTCCGGCCATGCTGGACCCTGCTTCTTGCACTCCGATGGAAAATAGTAGCCAGGGAGCGGCGTTGGCCATGAGCGCCGCGGTGGTGAGGTGCCGCCAGGTTGTGAAGTCTTTGGGTAGTCGAAGCCCTTTGCTGTAGACGAATCCGATGAGAACTAAGGATGCTAATGCGAGGCGAATAAAAACGATTTGTGCGGGAGATGCGCCTTCACCCGCGATGGCGGTCCAGAAGAAGGTTGATCCCCAGACGAGCGCGAGGAGGGAGATGGAAAGTAAGGGTCTGGCTTTTGTGGCGTTCGCCGCTGCGGTTGGGGCGGGTGGGGCCAGGGTTATCGTCGTCACGACTTTTGTTCCATTCGGTCAAAAATTCGGGCAGAATTCAGAATTGGTACATCGCGAAACTGTGGCTAGAGCGTGCTCAAGGCAAGTTCGGCTGTGTTGAGGAGTTGTTCTTCATCTGAACTGGAGCGGCCTCGTTCCCACATGCCCGCCGATACTGTGTAGATGAATCGAGCGAGTTCGCTGGAACTATGGGTGTTCTTAAGTTCGCCAATTGCTCGGGCGCGGTCCAGGGTGCCGGCCAGCGCGTTCTGAATAGCGTGCCGATGCTCGGTCACGATCGCGGCGACTTGGGGGTCTCCGGGCAGCATTTCCAAGGCGGTATTTGAGATGAAACAGCCACGTCCATGGGACTGGGCTGAGGCTTCACGGGCCATGCGTTTGAGGTATACGCCGATAGACTCAAGTGGTGACTCATGGCTCGCGAGGTCGTCATCAACTTTGGCTCGCCGAACTTTTGAATAATGACGCAATGTGGCGAGCAAGAGAGCATGTTTGTCGCCGAACGCTCCATAAAGACTCCCTTTATGAAGTCCGGTAACCGTGGTGAGGTCCGTAAGGGAGGTGGCATGAAAGCCGTGAGCCCAGAATTGTTCCATCGCCGCGCCCAGCACCGCTGCTTCATCGAACTGGCGGGGGCGGCCGACTTTGGTAGCGGTGTGAGGC
Organism: Mycobacteriales bacterium; assembly: GCA_013362805.1. Classification (GTDB taxonomy): domain Bacteria; phylum Actinomycetota; class Actinomycetes; order Mycobacteriales; family QHCE01; genus JABFVL01. The sequence continues at coordinate 4,681 of JABFVL010000012.1, forward strand.
ATGGAGATTACTTTATGACCGGTCGGGAAAAAATACAAGATGCGACCGGGCAATAAAATGTCACAGGCCATCGTTAGATTGGAAACCCCCGGATCACGCCATTGTTGCGCTTCACCAGCTGGCGATCGGTAACTAAAGATCGGAAGAATTTACGTGTCAGACCGTCTTCTCGTGCGCGGAGCACGCGAGCACAATCTACGAGACATCAACCTCGACCTGCCTCGAGACAGTCTCATCGTCTTCACCGGTCTGTCCGGTTCCGGGAAGTCATCTCTCGCCTTCGACACTATCTTCGCCGAAGGTCAACGCAGATATGTTGAAAGCCTGACCGCATATGCGCGCCAATTTCTTGGGCAAATGGACAAGCCCGACGTCGACTTCATCGAGGGGCTTTCACCAGCCGTTTCGATCGACCAAAAATCTACCAACCGCAACCCCCGCTCAACCGTGGGCACCATTACCGAAATCTACGACTATTTCCGGTTGCTGTTCGCACGTGCCGGTGAGCCACACTGCCCGGTCTGCGGCAGCAAAATCACCCAACAGAGCCCCCAACAAATAGTCGACCGTATTTTGGAGCTCGATGAAGGCACCCGATTCCAGGTGCTAGCACCAGTCATCCGTGGCCGCAAAGGCGAATACCTCGACCTATTCGCCGAACTGCAAACCAAGGGTTTCGCGCGAGTCCGCGTCGATGGCACGGTCCACCCACTCACCGAACCACCGAAACTAAAAAAGCAAGAAAAACACACTATTGAAGTCGTGGTGGACCGACTCGCGGTCAAACCATCCGCCAAGCAACGGCTCACCGACTCCATCGAAACGGCTCTCGGCCTGGCCGGCGGGGTGGTGTTCATTGATTTTGTCGATGTGCCTGAAAAAGACCCCGGTCGAGAACGTCGGTTTTCTGAACATCTCGCCTGCCCAAATGACCACCCGCTATCAATCGAAGACCTCGAGCCGCGTTCCTTTTCCTTCAACTCGCCCTACGGCGCATGCCCGGAATGCGCGGGCATCGGAACCCGCAAGGAAGTCGACCCCGAGCTAATCATTCCTGACACCGATAAAACCCTTGAAGAAGGCGCTATTCATCCTTGGATGTCCGCGCATATGAAGGACTACTTCACCCGACTGCTGCAAGGGCTCGGAAAAGAACTCGGCTTCACCATCAAAACGCCGTGGAAAGATCTACCCGCGCAAGCCCAAAAAGCGATTCTGTACGGGCACGAAACCCAAGTACATGTGAAATACACGAACAAATACGGTCGGCAGCGCGCCTACAATGCGGCGTTTGAAGGTGTGGTTCCATTTTTGGAACGTCGTCATGCCGACACTGACAGCGAATGGAGCCGCGACAAATACGAGGGATACATGCGGGATATCCCGTGTGCCTCCTGCGGTGGGGCTCGACTCAAGCCCGAAATTTTGGCGGTCACCCTTGGCGGGCGGAACATCGCCGAAGTCTGCGCGCTGTCAGTTGATCAATGCGCCGAATATCTGCGCACGGTGGAGCTAGATCATCGCCAAGCGATGATCGCCTCCCGAGTTGTAAAAGAAGTCGGGGAACGGCTGCAATTTCTGCTGGATGTGGGCTTGGACTATCTGTCCTTGGACCGTCCCTCCGGCTCGCTTTCTGGCGGGGAAGCCCAGCGCATTCGTCTGGCCACTCAGATTGGGTCGGGTCTGGTCGGGGTGCTCTACGTGCTTGATGAGCCATCAATTGGTCTGCATCAACGCGACAACCACCGACTCATCGAAACTTTGGTGCGCCTGCGCGATCTCGGCAACACTCTCATTGTTGTCGAACACGACGAAGACACTGTGCGTGCCGCTGACTGGGTTGTCGATATTGGTCCTGGTGCCGGCGAGCACGGGGGAGAAGTCGTGGTCTCCGGACCGGTGAAAGATCTTCTTAAAAGCAAGAAGTCACTCACCGGCGCGTATCTGTCGGGACGAGAGAAGATTCCAATCCCTACCGAACGTCGACCCGCTGACAAAAAACGCCAACTTGTGGTCAAAGGCGCGCGGGAACACAACTTGCGCAATGTCGATGTTGCCTTCCCTCTTGGATGCCTCATCGCGGTAACCGGCGTATCCGGATCTGGAAAATCCACCCTGGTCAACGACATTCTGTACACCTCGCTCGCGAACCACATCAATGGGGCGCGAATGGTGCCAGGCCGGCACCAGAAAATCACCGGTCTGGATCACCTGGACAAAGTAGTGGGAGTCGACCAGTCACCGATCGGTCGTACGCCGCGGTCCAACCCGGCCACCTACACGGGTGTGTTCGATCACGTACGAAAACTCTTCGCCGAAACCACCGAAGCGAAAGTGCGTGGATACACCCCAGGGCGGTTCTCGTTCAACGTCAAGGGCGGACGCTGCGAAAACTGCTCAGGCGATGGCACGATCAAAATCGAAATGAACTTCCTGCCCGACGTATACGTGCCTTGCGAAGTATGCAAAGGGGCTCGTTACAACCGGGAAACCCTGGAGGTTAACTTCAAAGGCCGCACAATCGCGGACGTGCTAGACATGCCGATCGAAGAAGCCGCTGAGTTTTTCGAAGCGGTGAGCGGAATTCATCGACACTTGAAGACCCTCAACGACGTCGGCCTCGGCTACGTTCGTCTCGGACAATCCGCGCCCACACTGTCCGGTGGTGAGGCACAGCGCGTAAAGCTGGCCTCGGAGTTGCAGAAGCGTTCCACGGGCAAAACGATCTATGTGCTGGAC